>CAZXQZ010000143.1:0-12450 GCA_964642445.1 uncultured Anaerolineae bacterium | reverse complement strand
GACATTGAGAACCAAACAGGCGTACCCGGATGTAGAGGTGAGCGGTCTGGACGGTGACCCCACCGTGCTTGCCATAGCACGCGACAAGGTGTTGGCTGCAGGTGTGAGCATACGTTTCGACCACGGACTGGCAACCGCGCTGCCGTATGACGGCGCAACGTTCGACCGCGTGCTGACCAGCCTGATGCTGCACCACCTGACAACGCCAGATAAGGAGCGGGCACTCTACGAGGTCTGGCGCGTGCTGCGCCCGGGCGGCGAGCTGCATGTCCTCGACTTCGGCCCGCCGCACAATGCCCTGGCCTGGTCGATCTCCCTGGTCGTTCGACGCCTGGAGCGGACGGCCGACAACATTGCCGGCCGGCTGCCGGCGATGATCGGCGAGGCTGGCTTCACTTCGGTCACACAGACCGGGCAGCACATGACGGTCTTTGGCACGCTGGCGTTGTACCGGGCCCAGCGATCGTACACAAGAACATAGCCCGACTGCCGAGCTCTGCTGCGTTGGGCGGCGTCCTCTGCTGAATGACGGCGGGTGTATCGGCCAGCACCCGACCGCGGCCGGCAAGGTACGGGGTGTACTTCTCCACCTTTCGTTGGCGGCGATCCGCCAGCTGTAGGAGAAGCCGTGTCAGCTGTACTGCGCGGCTGGGTGATAGACACCCGAAGGTCTATGTGCGTACAGGGACGATGCGCGATTCAATACCAAAACCATCAAAACCGCTCTGGCTGATCGCCGTCGTGCTGTTGTCATGCACCGTGTGTGGCCTGACGGTGATGGCCCTGGTCGCATTCAGGGGCGACGCTGGGCTGGCCGGCGTGATTCCTGACCCGGCGCAGCAGTTGCTGCGGCTGCGGACGTGGTTGGCGGACCCGGCGGCGCAGGCAGGGTGGCGTGTCGAGGCTGGGCAGCGCTGCCGGGCTGATGCGCCGATGCTGATGCCCACATCGGGTTACATCGGCTTCGGCTACGGCGACAGCTTCCGCCCAGGCCACCGCCACAGCGGTTACGATATCTTCACCCCCGATGGCGCGGTCAACGTGACGCCGGTGGTGGCGGCCTACGACGGTTACCTGACCCGCGAGGCCGATTGGCGCAGCGCGGTGATCCTGCGTCACCCTGACTTTCCGGCCATCGTGCCGGGCGCGCAGATCTGGACCTACTACACCCACATGGCCTCGGCCGACGGCAGCCAGTCGTTCATTGCCCCGCAGTTCCCGGCCGGTACCCGCAACCTCTTCGTGCCGGCCGGTACCCTGCTCGGTTACCAGGGTAACTGGTCCGGCTCGCCCGGTAACCCCACCGGCATCCATTTGCACTTTTCGATCGTCAAATCGACCCTGGGCGGCGGCTATGCCGATGAAACCGACATCGCCAACACCTATGACCCCGCGCCCTTCCTGGGTGTGAAACCCAACGCGGCCGGCGTGCTGGGCTGCGAGTAAGTACGCATGTGTCGGTTGCACGCCCATGGGCGAATCGATGAGTCCCCAAAATCCTGCGGTCTATGGTATACTTCCACCAACACACGATAACGCTGTTTTTGCCACGAGAAGTTCGTCGTGGCAAAAACCTGATTCGCACGGCCCCTGCTGGCTTGTATTCGAGGAGTCACGCCGATGCTCACGCACATCCGCATCCGTAACTTCAAACGTTTTGCCGACGTCGCGTTCGACCTGGGACAGGCTGTGGTCTTGATCGGCCCTAACAACTCGGGCAAAACGACCGCGCTCCAGGCCCTGGCCCTGTGGGAGATTGGGCTGCGGCGCTGGAACGAGAAGTACGCCAGCCGCAAATCGCCCGAGGAGCGACCAGGCGTCACCATCAACCGTCGCGACCTCGGTGCGATCCCCGTCCCCGACGCCAACCTGCTGTGGCGCGATTTGCGCGTGCGCAGCATCGCCGGGCGCGGCACCGGGCAACAGAAAACACGTAACGTGCGGATCGACATCACGGTCAATGGCGTAACCGAGGGACTGGTGTGGTCGTGCGGTCTGGAGTTCGATTACGCCAACGACGAGTCTTTCTACTGCCGGCCGCTGCGCGTGAGCGACGACGAACCACCGAAGCGCATGCCCGTGCCACCGCAAGCCGCGCCGACCCGCGTTGCCTTCCTGCCACCCATGTCGGGACTGGCCGATCGCGAGTTCATTAAACAGACCGGCGAGATCGGTGTGTTGATCGGGCAGGGTCAGACGGCGCAGGTGCTGCGTAACCTCTGTTACCAGGTTTACGGTGAAATCGGTGCGCTCGGCCTGGAGCTGTTTTCACTCAAAGAGGTGCGCCCGGCCTATGGGGAGCAAATACCGGCATTTGCTGGCTCACCAGAATGGCAACTGCTAAGCGAGCACATCAGGCGTCTGTTCGGAGTCACCCTACTGCCGCCCACCTTCGTCAGGGAACGCAGCGAGCTGACCATGGCCTACGTCGATCCGGGTGGTACGATTCTCGACCTGTCATCGGCGGGCCGCGGTCTGCAGCAGACGCTCCTGCTACTGGCCTACCTCTATGCCAACCCACACACCGTGCTGCTGCTGGATGAGCCCGATGCCCACCTGGAGGTGCTGCGCCAGCGCCAGACCTACCAGCTGATTACGGAAGTGGCCCGGCACCAGGGATCGCAAATCATCGCCGCCAGCCATTCGGAAGTCGTGCTCAACGAGGCCGCCGGGCGCGACACGGTCATCGCTTTCGTCGGCGCGCCACACCGTATCGACGATCGCGGCAGCCAGGTTCTGAAAGCCCTGACCGACATCGGCTTCGATCAGTATTACCAGGCCGAACAGACCGGCTGGGTGCTGTACGTCGAAGGGAGCACCGATCTGGCTATCCTGCAGGCCTTTGCAGCGACACTCGATCATGCCGCCACCGAGGTGTTGGCTCGACCGTTTGTCGTCTACCTGGGTACGAATGTGCCGGAGAAGGCGCGATCGCACTTCTGGGGCCTCTACGAAGCCAAACCCGACCTGGTTGGCATCGCCGTGTTCGACCGGATCGACAAAACGCTGCAAACGGGTCAAGCCCTGGTCGAACTCGCCTGGCAGCGCCGCGAGATCGAAAACTACCTGTGCCAACCCGAGATTCTCCTGGCTTATGCCCGCCACGATCTGCCCGACAACCTCTTCGGCCTGGCGGAACAGGAACGCCGTGGGCAGGCCATGACCGAGGCGATCAACGAGGTGACTCAAGCCCTGGAAACACTTAACAAACCAGGCCCGTGGTCGCCCGACATCAAGGCCAGCGACGATGTCCTGGATTCGGTCTTCAAGCTCTATTTTCGAAAGCTCGGGTTGCCCAATCTGATGCACAAGACCGACTATTACGTGCTGGCCAGGCTTGTGCCGCGCGAGTTGATCGATGACGAAGTCGTCGAGAAACTGAATGCTATCGTGGCCGTGGCGGCCCAAGCCAAACCCCGTACAGACTAACGGAGATCAATCATATGCTTCAACGATCACTCGCTATCCTACTGCTCACCGCCATCCTGTTGGCTGCCTGCGCACAGCCGACCCCCACACCCACCCCGGTGCCACCCACTGTGCCGGCCGCGACGGCCACGACACAGCCGGCCCCGACGACACCCGCCGCCGAGCCCACCACTGCACCGGCTGAAGAACCGATCTACCTTTCGATCATCTGGCACCAACACCAGCCGATCTACTACAAAGACCCCACCACCGGCGTTTATGTCAAGCCATGGGTGCGCGTGCACGCGACGAAGGATTACGTCGATATGGCGGCGACCCTGGCCAAATACCCGGACGTCAAGGCGACCTTCAACCTCACGCCGTCGCTCATCCGCCAGCTCGACGACCTGGCCGCCGGTGCGAAGGACCTGTACCAGGTCACCGCCGAAATCCCGGCCGACCAGCTGACCGCCGAGGACAAACGTTTCCTCCTGCAGCGCTTCTTCGATACCAACGCCAAGATCATCGGGCGTTTTCCGCGCTACCAGGAATTGGCGGCCCAGCGCGGCGATGACTTCAGCGATGCCGGCCTCGATGCCACCGCCGCACAGTGGACCGAACAGGACTTCCGTGACCTGCAGGTGCTCTTCAACCTGGCCTGGACCGATCCCGATTGGCTGGCCGAAGCGCCGCTTGCAGCCCTGGTTGACAAGGGACGCGACTTCAGCGAAGAAGACAAGGCGGTCCTCTTCGCCGAACACCTGCGCCTCGTCCAACAGGTGGTCGAAATCCACAAACAGCTCCAGGACGCCGGACAAATCGAGGTCACGATGACCCCCTACGCCCACCCCATCCTGCCGCTGCTGATCGACACGAACCTGGCCAAGGATGCGGTGCCCGACATCAAACTCCCGCAGAATACGTTCCGCTACGGGGGTGATGCGCGCGACCAGGTCAACCGCGGCGTCGAGTTCTACGAGGCACACTTCGGCCAGAAACCGAAGGGCATGTGGCCCGCCGAAGGGGCTGTGGCCCAGGTGATGATCAACATGGTCGCCGCACCCGGTATCCAGTGGATGGCCTCCGACGAAGAGGTGCTGGCCCGCTCCCTGGGTCTGAGCGGCTTCACACGCAACAGCGACGAAACCGTCAACGAAGCGGCCCAGCTCTACACACCGTACGTCGTCAGCGGCAGCGACGGCCAGGTGGCGATGGTCTTCCGCGACAAGACGATCTCCGACAAGGTGGGCTTCACCTACTCCGGCGTGCCCGGCAAAGCCGCCGCCGCCGATTTCGTCCAGCGGATTCACGACATCCGCGACCAGCTCCAGGCCTCCGGTGAAGAAGGTCCGCACCTGGTCAGCGTCATTCTCGACGGCGAAAACGCCTGGGAACACTACCCCAACGACGGCAAAGAGTTCCTCGAAACCCTGTACGAACTGCTGGCCAACGATCCGACGATTCAGACGATCACCCCCAGCGCCTACCTGGCGCAGTTCCCAGACCAGCCGGCCCTGGATACGCTCTGGTCCGGCTCGTGGGTCACGCCCGATTACACCACCTGGATTGGCGAAGACGAAGAAAACCTGGCCTGGGACTACCTGGCCCGTACCCGGCAAACGCTCGACAAGTACCTCAAGGGGGTGCGCACCGTCGAGCCCGACAAACTGGAAAAGGCCAAAGACCTGATGATGGCCGCCGAAGGCTCGGACTGGTTCTGGTGGTACGGTGCCGACCAGAACTCGGGTGACGACGGTTCCTTCGATGCCCAGTTCCGCCAGACGCTGAAAGACATCTACCTCACCCTCGGTGAAGAAGTGCCGCTCTGGGTCGACGTACCGGTCATCCCGCTGCAAGGGCAGGCACCCGAAGTCGGTGCCAGCGGCGTCATGACCCCCACGATCGATGGGCAAATCGAGGCCAACGAGTGGGCAGCGGGCGGCAGCCTGGCGGTGGCCGGGGGTGCCATGGCCCAGGGCAACGTGCCGGTCGACCGAATCACCTACGGGTTCGACGGCCAGAACCTGTACCTGGGTGCCACCGCCCGCAGCGCCTGGCAGCCCGACGACGTCCTGGGCTTCTACCTGAGCGGCAACACCGACAACGGCGCCAGCCCGTTCTCGCACTACGGTGCCGGGCAGACAATTCTGGGGTTCAATTCGCCGCTGATGATCGAAATAGCGCCGGGCGCGACCGATCCGGGTGCCCAGCTGTTTACGGCCGATGCCGAGGCGGCGTGGACTGCCAGCGCACCGGTCACGGCCGCCGTCAGCAGCCAGGCGATCGAGCTCGTAATCCCCTTCAGCGCCCTGGGCAAAACCCCCGACGCTGGCGACCAGATCAAACTGCGCACCGTGGTCAGCCAGGGGCAGCCGGGGCAGGCCAACGACGTCGCGGCGCTGCCCGCGACCGGACCGGCGCTGTTGATCGTGCCCGACCTGGGTCTGAGCACCGTTCTGCTGTCGATCGACGATCCCACGGGGGATGACAAGGGTCCCGGCACCTACACCTACCCCACCGATGCCGTTTTCGGCCAGGGTGCGTACGACATCAAGACCTTTAGTATTGCCAGCGACGAGAACAATATCATCTTCCGCTTCGATTTCAACGGCCCGCTCAACAACAGCTGGGGTGCCCCCAACGGCATGGGCATCCACACCGTCGACGTCTACGTCGACACCGACGGGGTCGAAGGTTCTGGGGCACGCAAGCTGTTCCCGGGGCGCAACGCCGCCGCACCCGCCGCCGATGCGTGGGACGTTGGCATATGGGCCGAGGGATGGACACCGGGGTTGTATCGCGGCGCGGGTGACGGCGTACCCGAAGAGATCGACACGCCGTTTACGATCATCAGTGACCCGTCGCAGCAGCGCATCACGATCCGTGTACCCAAGTCCGTTTTCGGTGACAATCCCGATCCGACGGCGTGGAAGGTGCTGGGTGTGGTGGCCGGACAGGAAGGTTTCCCGGCGACAGGCGTCTGGCGCATCCGTGACGTCAATACCAACAATGAGCAGTGGCGCTTCGGCGGCGCGCCGGCGGACACCAACCACACGCGCATCATTGACGTTGCCTATGCCGACGGGTTCAGTACGACCCAGGAAGAGGCCCTCAGCACCTATCCGGCATCGCAGGAAAACAAAATCGACAACCTGAGCGCCGACGATTTTGCGCAGCTGCCGCTGGTGCCGGTGGCGCCATAGAAACACCAAGGCACCAAGGCACCAAGATACGGCTCAGTATCTTGGTGCCTTGCGTCCGTTGGTGGAAATGGTATGCCACCGGTTGGTTCGAATACACAAGACGTACGGGTCACACAGAAAAAGACTTGGTGTCCTGGTGCGTTTGTGGTACACTCTTTGCACTGCGATTCAGAAATTCCGTCCACAACTCATAGGAGCGTCTGCTATGTCCGAAAACAAAAACGACCAGGTCATCGTGGCCATGTTCTCCAGCGTCGACGCGGCCGACCAGGCCGTCGAGGCCTTGAAGGCGTGGGACAAGGCTAATGACGACGTCAAGCTGGGTGCTGTCGGCACCCTCGTCATCGGCGAAGACGGCATGTTGAAAACCCATGTCGGCCACAAGGCGGGCAAGGGTGCCAAGACTGGTGCCATCCTCGGTGTCATCGCCGGCGTGTTCACGGGTGGTCTGAGCGTCGTCGCCGGCCTGTTGGGCGGTGCGGCGCTGGGTGGCGGTCTGGGCTCTTTCCTGCAGAAGTCGACCAACCTGACCGAGGCCGAGATCAACAAGATCATTCTGGAGCTCAAGGCGGGTAAAGCGGGCGTCGTGGTCACCTGTGACGAAGACGAACTCGAACCGACCAAGGCCGAACTGACCAACGCCGGCGGTACCATCTGGGTCTACGAGATGTCACCCGAAGAGATGGCCGATGCCGCAGACGCGGCACAAACCCAGGCCGAAATCGACCGCAAGATCGCCGAAGCCGGCAGCGCGGCCGCTGGCAGCATGGACCAGGCCGCACGCTGGTCGCAGGCCGTCTGATACAGGCCCTAAGATAGGTCAATAACTTTCTGGATCTGGCATCTCCTGCGGTTCGATGTCGGGGCGCGGCTGTACCAGGCCCTGTCTTTCAGGATGCCGGGCTGTGACGCCAGCATAGAAGGTTCGCAGGTAGTCAAAATCTGCGGCAATGTCCCCGGTTGGCACAAAAACCGGGCCGAGTCCGACCACTTTGCGGCGGTAGTCAGCAAAAGCCAGCACGATCGGCACGCCGGCGGTCAGTGCTGTGAAGTAGAAGCCGGTACGCCAATAGGTCGTGGTATCGCGCGTGCCTTCGGGGGACATGGCAATCATCAGGGTCTCGTGCCGATCGAACATGGCGGCGGTTTGAGCCACAAAACTCTGGCTCGTCCGGCGTTCTACGGGGATACCGCCCAGCCTGCGCATCACCCAGCCCATGGGGCCGCGAAACAGACTGGCTTTGGCCACAAATCGAAAAGGGACGCCGGTAGCCATGCGGCACATCAGGGTCAAGACAAAATCAAAGGCGGCGGTGTGGTGTGCACCGACAATGATGCATTTTGGAGGCACGGCCCCGGCGATGACGACCTGCCAGCCCATGAGGTGGGCCGCAGCCAGGGCGACACGTTGTGAAAGGCTAATCTGTGGCATAGGCAAATTATAGTGCGTTCGGCGGTGGTGTCAATATCCCGTTCATTTCACCGGTTTCGTCCAACGTTCAATCGTTCTGTTGCAGGCATTCGTCGGCGGCGCGCCCGCCACCCGCGGCAGTCCCAACCCTGCCGTCCTTATCACCCCACGTACATGCCACCACCCCGGCCCATGTACGGCAAGCGCCTCGTTGACCGACAAGAAAGGAGCATCGTATGAACCGCCACCCATCCTCCGTTCCCACGCTCATCGTATTGATTTCCCTGGTGTGCCTGGCTGTCCTCGCCCTGCCAGCCGCCGCCGCGCCCAACGCCGACGACGTCGACGACACCCCGGTCTACATCGTGCGCAACGTCTTCGACGTCGAGACCCGCTCGGCCATCGCCGCCACCGGCGCCCTCATCCTGGAGGTTGGCCACAACTACATCCTGGTTGAAGCAACACCCGAAGAAGCCAAAGCGATCGCCGAACTGGGTTTAGACATCTCGGAGCCGACCCCGGCTGAAGTCGGGATTCTGGCCTTCCCGCCGGCCGACTCGGCCTACCACGACTACGCCGAGATGGTTGCCGAGATCCAGCAGGCCGCGGCCGACCATCCGGCCATCTTCTCGCTGTTCAGCCTGGGTACGTCCTACGAGGGGCGCACGATCTGGGCCGGCAAGATTTCGGATAACGTCGCGACCGACGAGAACGAGCCGGAAGTGCTGTTCACCCATCACCAGCACGCGCGTGAGCATTTGACTGTCGAGATGGCGCTGTACACCTTGAAGATGCTCACCGACGAGTACGGCATCGATTCCCAGGTCACCGGCCTGGTCGACAGCCGCGAAATCTGGCTGGTGTTCGACATGAACCCCGACGGCGGTGAGTACGACATCGCTACCGGTACCTACCGCTCGTGGCGCAAGAATCGCCAGCCAAATTCTGGCTCCTCCTACGTCGGCACCGACCTGAACCGCAACTGGGGCTACCGCTGGGGGTGCTGCGGCGGCAGCAGTGGCTCGACCAGCAGCGAGACCTACCGCGGCCCGTCGAACTTTTCGGCGCCCGAGACGGCCCGCGTGCGCGACTTCGTCAACAGCCGTGTCGTCAACGGCAAACAGCAGATTACGGTCGCGATCGACTTTCACACCTACAGCGAGCTCATCTTGTGGCCCTATGGTTACACCACGACCGACATACCCGCTGACATGACCGCAGACGACCGCAATACGATGGCCACGATGGGCCAGGCCATGGCGGCGACCAACGGTTATACCCCCGAACAGGCCAGCGACCTCTACATCACCGATGGCACGATCAACGACTGGCTCTACGGCGTGCACGACATCCTGAATTATACGTTCGAGATGTACCCGACCAGCTCGGCCGGGGGTGGGTTCTACCCGCCTGACGAGGTCATTCCAGCGCAGACCGCACGCAACCGCCAGGCCGTGCTCTACCTGCTCGACAAGGCAGCGTGCCCGTACAGCGTGATCGGCAAACAGGCGCAGTACTGCGACACCACCAGCACCGGTTTCCGCAGCCCGACGGCGCAGGCCGCCGAAACCAGCGGCGCCGGCGACAACAACGGCTTCCAGACCAACGCGGGCAATGCGTTGGTCGATGATGGCCTGTACGCCGTGGACACCAACAGCGGTTCCGGCACCAGCACCTCGTGCACGAGCACGCAGAAGGACAAACACCGCTTCTACAACTACGGCTTCAGCCTGCCGGGCGGCGCCAGCGTGCAGGGTATCGAGGTGCGGGTCAACGGGCGCGTCGACAGCACCAGCGGCACCCCGCGGGTCTGTGTGCAGCTGTCGTGGGACGGCGGCATTACCTGGACAGCAGCCA
Source organism: uncultured Anaerolineae bacterium (assembly GCA_964642445.1). Lineage (GTDB taxonomy): Bacteria > Chloroflexota > Anaerolineae > SSC4 > Amarolineaceae > SSC4. The sequence continues at coordinate 2,571 of CAZXQZ010000143.1, read as the reverse complement.
AAACGACCGGTACCCTGGCCACCGCCGAAGCCAGCTACACCGCGGGCGGTGCGGCGGATACCTGGGGTCGCACCTGGAGCGCCGCCGAGCTGGGTAACGCTGCCCTGCGTGTGCGGCTGATCCCGATTGCCAGCTCGACCCAACGTGACTTCTCGCTCGACTGGGTGGGTGTACGCGTGCGCTACCTGCCCTGAGATTTTCACCGCAAAGACGCAAAGAGCGCAAAGATTTCTGATTCCTTTGCGCTCTTTGCGTTCCATCGCGGTTTTGGAAAGCGCTACCACCTTGAATCCGGCCAAACCCACCCGCGCAGAAATCGTGGCTGCCTATGGAAAAACGATACCAGATGTCATTGCCCCTGGCCTGAAGGTGTTGTTTTGCGGCATCAATCCGGGGCTGTATTCGGGCGCGACCGGGCATCATTTTGCGCGGCCGGGCAACCGGTTCTGGCCGGTGCTGCATGCGGCAGGGTTCACGGCGCGACAGCTGAGCCCGGCGGAGCAGCAGTTGCTGCTGGCGGCCGGCTATGGCGTCACCAACCTGGTTGCCCGTGCCACGGCGACCGCCGACGAGCTCACGCCGGCCGAGCTGCTGGCCGGGCAGCAGCGCCTGGCGGCGACGGTCGAAACCTGCCAGCCACGTGTCGTGGCGGTTCTTGGCATTGGCGCATATCGCACCGCCTTCAGCCAGCCGCGTGCCGCCCCTGGCCCGCAGTCTGACACCCTGGCCGGGGCGCAGCTGTGGGTGCTGCCCAATCCCAGCGGCCTCAATGCCCATTACCAGCTTGCCGACCTGGTTGCCGTGTTTCGTTCGTTGCGCGAGGCAGTTGAATAGAGGATCATCATGGCCAAAATTTACTACGTGGGCGACTGGGCGGTGCAGATGGGTCCGGTCTATGCCGAGACATCGTTCAACCACACCCCCAAGGGGCTCGACGTCATTAACTATGGACGCTGGCTGGTGGCCGCGGCCGAGTCGAGTGGGCGGCACACGATCGTCAACGTGCCGACGTGGGAGTTCTACACGCTGCGACCCGGGGCGTACGAGAAGGTGCTCGCGGAATACGACATCCTTGTTTTCTCCGATGTCGAAGCCAAGAACTTTCAGCTGCACCCGCAGTTCTTCAACCGCCACGTCTTTGGCACCCAGGTGCTCACGTTCCCCGACCGCATTCGCCTGACGATCGAGGCGATCCACGCCGGCAGGCATGCGGTTTTTTTGGGCGGTTGGTTGAGTTTCAACGGCGAGCTGGGCAAGGGCGGCTGGGGCCGCACGCGGCTGCGCGAAGTGCTGCCCTGCGAGTGCCTGGACGTGGAAGACCTGTGCGAGCGCACCGAAGGGTTCGTCGTCGATGCCAGCCAACCCGACCACCCGGTGCTGCGCGGCATCGATCTGGCGACGCTGCCGCCGGTGCTGGGGTACAACATCGTCCGGCCGCGTGCCGGCTGTGATGTCGTGGCGACCCATCCAATCAACCGACAACCGCCCATTCGTGACGTCCCTCGCAATAGGTCACGGGTTCCCCCTGCAACCTACTGGCTGAACGTTCGACAGAATCCCTGAATCGTGCTAGAATTGCAGGCACAAGGCGGGAAGCACCGTGCGAATCGACTACATAGTCTGTTCTACCAGTATTGAAGACAAACTGGAGACCAAACACCACACCACCGTGCGGGAGGCAAGACAAGTCTTACTAAACCGCCCTCGATTTCGCTTTGCCGAAAGAGGTCACGTGCCGGGTGAGGACCTTTATGTTGCGTTTGGTCAAACACTCGGCGGCAGGTATCTCGCGGTGTTTTTCATATACAATCCAGTGGCCGCCACAGCAATTATCGTAAGCGCCCGCAATATGAGCAACAGGGAGCGCAAAGCATATGAACGAAAATAGACTTAGCAGTTTATCAAGAACAGACACGTTGGAAAAAATCGGCGAGTTTTGGGATAGCCACGACTTCACGGACTTCGATACGGATGCGCCAGACGTGCAGTTTGATGTGACTTGTGCCGTACCCATCGAGGTGGATCTATTTGCTTCTATTGAGGACCAGGCGCGTAAGCGAGGAGTCAGCATCGAGACCCTCGTCAACATATGGCTCGTAGAAAAGATGGCCGAGCAAAAGTCGGCCGCGTGACTCCCGAAACCTGGCGACGTGCCTTTGTGCCTCTCGCGACACTCAGGTTCAGTTCCCCTCGTGGCACACGCGTCAACCACATCGGGACCATCCCAGAAGGAGCAATGACCATGTACGCACGTCTCACCACCGTCATGCTGCGCAGTGACAGGCTGCAAGAGGGTATCGATCTGTATGCCAACTCCGTCGTGCCGGCTGCGCGCGCCCAGGCCGGCAACCAGGGGGCCTGGCTGCTCGTCGACCGCAGTACCGGCAAAGGCATCGCCGTGAGCCTATGGGACAGCGAAGCCAACATGCTGGCGGGCGAAGGCAGCGGCTATTACCAGGATCAGCTCGCCAAGTTCGGCCCGCTCATGGCCGCCGCACCCGCGCGTGAGGCGTACGAGGTGGCGGTTCGGGGTTAGGGTTTAGGGTGCGTGCCAGTTCCTGACCGAGCAGG
>CAZXQZ010000142.1:0-12477 GCA_964642445.1 uncultured Anaerolineae bacterium | reverse complement strand
ATCGAGTGGCAGAGCCGCCAGTCGATGCAGAAGAATCTCATTCCATTGTTACTTTTTCCCATGTTCCTTCTGGTTGCTGTCACGGTATCTTCCATCATAAAGGCTGACATAAAGGCTGATTTTGCGCCCACTGAGCGAGTTGGACTCGCTGTTTCTCTAACGTTGCACCTGATTGGTCTCTACAATATGGTGGTCAAGCGCGATCTCATCTCACAGGTGATTGGTCTGCTGATTATGGATCAGGGTCTGTACCTGGCAGTTGTCAAGATCGTGGAAATCCCGGTGCCCGCCAAGTTTTTTGTCGTCAGCCTGTACTTCTATACCCTGATCACGGTGTTTGTCCTGGCTGTACTGCTCCCCAAGATCAGGGAAACCACCGGAAGCATCGATCTGGCCGACATTGCACACACGTCAGATCTCACGTCGGAGTAGGGAGGTGATTATGCGACCCGCTCTTTTCTGGATCGTGATTCTCAACTTGCTCATCCCCCTGCTGGTAGTTCTGGTTGGCTCACTGTGCAAAGCACCCAAGATCGGACCAAGGCTGACGCAGGCCCTTTCGGCTCGTTGGTTTGATCGGTTTACACTGGCAGTTTCGTTTGTGTGCCTCGTCTTATCAGGATTGCTCGTAATCGATTCTCCGAGCCTGCCGATTGAATTCTCGTTACCCCTCCCACTCATTGGCCCCTTGGACTTTCGCATCGATGCCCTCAGTGTATATTTTATGTTCGTGGTGAATGTGATTGCGCTGTTTGCTTCCTGGCACGTTCTCGAGTCATCACCGACCCGCCAGCCTCTATACTTCAACGTCCTCGTCAACCTCTTTCACTTTACGATGTTGTTGGTCCCGGTGGTGGATAACTTGATTGTGCTTTGGATCGCCGTGGAGTCCACGACGTTGGTGTCCACACTGTTGGTGAGTGTCCTCAACCAGAGAAACCCATGGGAGGCGGCATGGAAGTACCTGATGGTCACGTCTACCGGCATCGTCTTCGGCCTCCTCGGCACGATGTTCCTGGCGAATGCGGCCAAGAGCCTGCTGCCGATTGCATCAACCGACCCAAACCAGGTCATGAACTGGTCATTTTTGATGGAGCACGCAGGCCAGCTTTCAACTGACTTTGTAATCCTTTCGTTCCTGTTCATCCTGGTGGGTTACGGCACCAAGGCCGGTTTTGCGCCGATGCACACCTGGCTGCCCGATGGCCACGGTGAAGCGCCGGCGCCCATCAGCGCGCTGCTCTCTGGCGTTCTGCTCAAGTCGGCACTCTTTGCCATTCTACGCTTTTCCACCCTGACCAACCAGGCGCTTGGGAGCACTGCACTTACGTCGGGTTTGTTGTTGGTCATTGGGGTCATCTCGCTCACGCTGGCTACGCCGTTCATTCTCAACCCGCGCAATCGTTTCAAGCGGGTACTTGCCTATCACAGCCTCGAACACATGGGTATCATCGCGTTCGGCCTTGGTATCGGCGGCAGTATTGCCTTATTCGGTGCACTGCTCCACGTCTTGAACCATGCCCTGACCAAGTCCCTGATGTTCCTGGCCTTCGGGAACGTAATCAATCGCTATTCAAGGCTCCCCGGCGAAGGCATCTCCGATGCACTGCGCCGCATGCCCTCCACCGGGTTGATATTGGCGATTGGCGGTTTGGCCTTGGTGGGGACTCCACCTTTCAACATCTTCCTCAGTGAGCTGATCATTCTCTGGGGTGCCGTGACGAATCAAGCCGCCAGCATGCCATCTTGGGTCATGCTCGTGGTAGTGGTTCTCTTCATGATTTCGACCACCCTCATTTTTTATGGCCTGGTTCGGCACCTGGCCGGCGTGCTGCTGCCGTCACATGGGGCTGGTCATCAGTCCGCCGCAGCCACCGTAGCCGGTACCATCGACGCCGTCCCACGGCGGGAGGCATTCAAAGAGATGTCTCCACTCGTCGTATTGGCGGTGATCGTCGTCGTTTCCGGCCTGGTCATCTGGGCGCCTTTGGTCACAACTCTCAACCAATGCGTCGCCGTGCTGCTTGGCAGCTAATAACGAACAGGTAGCAGGTAAAGATGGAATCCATTCATGCAGGTCTGCACGAGCTCGATATCGCCGGATGTGTCGAACTGCCACGCCGCGCGGGGAGTGAGACCCACCTGGTTCTCGCGCAAGGCACAGATTTGGTCGCACTCTGCGGCTGGGCGGCCCAACGCGGTTATTACCTGTGCACGCTGGCAGCCTGTGACGAACGTATGCTCGAGGATAACACGTTCAAGTTGTATGCAGTATTGTCGGGCCCAACCGATCAACTCGTCATTCTGGAGCACCCCCTTGAACGCGACACTTTCCACTATCTGTCGCTGCGTGCGCATTTCCCCGCAGTCGAGCCGCTGGAACGGATCGCGCAGGACCAGTTTGGATTGGCGCCGCACCACGTGCCCCTGGAAGCGCGGTCTCTGCTTCATTCGTCGTTTCCGTCCGACCTGTACCCGCTGCGTCGCAACCGGACGTATCAACGCCTCGCTGATCGAATAGCGGCTCATGGCGAGTCGCCGGCGCCGGCGATCGAGTTGCCGTTTGGTGTGTTCAACCTGGTGGTGGGGCCCATTCATGCCGGTATCATCGAAGCCGGCCAGTTTCGCTTCTACGTAGCCGGGGAAGTCGTCGAGGACCTGGACATTCGCCTGGGCTACAAACACCGGGGTGTCGAAAAGCTCTTCGAAACATCCTATACCCTGACGACTGGTCAGGAGCTGGCGGAGCGTATCTCAGGAGACAGCTCGTTTGCACATTCGCTCGCCTACTGTCACGCGGTCGAAAACCTGGCAGGTCTTCAACTCCCAGTCGCAGTGCTTTGTTGGCGCGGCCTGTTCCTTGAGATGGAGCGACTCTACAACCACATCGGTGATGTCGCCGCCCTGGTGCACGACGTTGCCTTCGATCTGATCGCCTCGGAGTTGTTCGTGCTGCGTGAACAGGTCATGCGGCTCAATCATCACCTGACCGGTAGCCGCCTCCTGCGCGGCGTCACTCACCCCGCTGGTATCGATGTCTTGTCGCCGCATCACCTGACGGAAGTAACCACCCGTGTGGCTGAAATCACCGGCCGGTTCCTCGACCTGGTCGACAAACAGGTCCTGGCGAACCCAACCTGTCGCAATCGCTTTATGACCACCGGCGTCTTGACGATGCAAGAGGCAAGCCACGTCGGTGCGACCGGCGTCCCCGCCCGCGCGGCCGGCCTCTGGAGGCAAGATTTTCGCCTGCGCCATCCCACCGGCATCTTCGATTTGCCAGGGCTGGGTACTCATTTGCGTGGGCTGCTCGAGGACACATTCCTCGATCCTGACGCGTCTTCTTTACCGTCGAAGTCTGGTCGCCGCATATCGGTCTATCACACTGACCTGACAGGTGATGCCTTTGCTCGACTACTGGTACGCGTCGCTGAGGTGGAAACGACGGCAAAGATCATCGAGCGGCTGGGTGCTGAATTGTTGGCCTTGGGCAGGGAAGCGCCGCTCAACCAGCGCGACGCTTTGCCTGCGCGCCTGCGCGACGTCGACAACTTCGAGGTCGGCCTGGGGTACGTCGAGGGGTGGCGCGGCGACATCTTCTACTTCCTGATGAAGGGTCCCGGTAATACCATCTTTCGCTGCCAGCCGCGCGACCCCTCGTTGTACAACTGGCCGGCGCTGCGCCTGGCGGTGATTCGCAAACCGCAGATTCAGGAAGACGGGGGGAAGCCGGCCAAACGGCCCACCTACCACGAAAACATCCTGGCCGACTTCCCGGTCATCAACAAGAGCTTCAATCTGTCTTACGCGGGTCATGATGGCTAGACCTGGCAACGCCAACACTCGGGGGGATTTCTATGACTGACCAACAGACTACGTATCCGCCGTCACTCGCCCTGCTGCTTGCCCGACGTCTCCTGGCAATCGTGCGGCCGGGGTCATTGTTATCCGAAGAGGTCGAGTCGCTGGACGAGTCATCCGCCCGCCAGCGTCGTTCGGTATTCCTGCGCCACCTCGATTGTGGATCGTGCAACGGCTGCGAGCTGGAGCTCAATGCCCTCAGCAACCCTATGTATGACAGTGAGCACTTTGGGATCAAGTTCGAGGCATCCCCGCGTCACGCAGATGCGCTGGTACTCACTGGTGTTTTCACCCGCAACCTGGCCCAGGCTGCCGATCTGACACTGGCAGCAATGTCTGAGCCCAAGAGAATCGTAACGATCGGCGACTGCACACAGGACGGGGGTATCTTTCGCGAATCCTATGCTGTGACTGCTCGACCGGCAAGCATTGAACAGGCAATCGTGCTGCATGTACCTGGCTGTCCACCCGCACCGGCAGAAATTCTGCGCGCGTTGTTGGAATATGGCTGGTGACCAAGATAGGCAAGGTCGTCCTTCGTGGTTTCCAGAACGAGATGCTTTAATGCCTCCGCCACCGACCATCTCACCCAAAGCTACACCTACGACAACGTGCCGCTGCCCGCCACACCTGGCGCGGCACATCGCAACGCTGCGTCAGTCACACCAGGACTATGCGGTTGGACGCCGCTATCATCTCGCACCCACCGCCAACTTCGCGCCCTTCGCCCTTCGTGCCCTTCGTGCCCTTCGCGCCTCCGTGCTCCAAACCCCCACCCGCCCGCCCACTTGCCCAACTCTCCCACCCGCCGCATGATTCCCATGGACCCGCCAACCCCACCACCTGGCTTTCCCACGGTCACCTTCGACCTAACCCAGCCGGCGGGGTGCATCTCAGGTTGGGGGCAACGAATGGCCGTCGTGGCATTCGTTCATTCGTTCTGCCGCAGGCATTCGTTGAAGGCCGCGCCCCAGCGGTCAAACCGGTCCAACGCACGCTTGCACACGGAGAGAACCGCATGTCCAAAAAAGCGCGCAAAAGCGCTCCGGCAAACCCTGGATGATGCGCTCAAACGCTGGCAGCGCGCCGGGAAAAGCCTGTAGGAAAGCGCCAATCGCCAGGTTACGCTGGGTGTGCTGAAACAACACCCTGAGCTTGTCACCCTGGTGGGCATCGTGCTCGATTTGCGGAACTCGAAACAGTCCACCAGTTCAATATGTTGATTGGCTGATGCCCTACTTGCATTTCACGTGATCACGTGGTACACTCGTTCACGTGGAGGTCACCATGGAAACCCAGAATATCACCCTCTCGCTTCCCAAGGACATACTGCTCAAAGCCCGGCTCCTGGCTGTGACGCGACGGACATCGCTCTCACGCTTGCTGACGATGGAGCTTGAAAAACTCGTCCAACAAGAAGACGCATACGTCCAGGCCCAACGGCGACACCTGGCATGGCTGGAACACGCTGCGGACCTTGGTACGGATGGCCAACTCGTGATCGCACGGGACGAGCTGCATGAACGTCGATAATTCGCTGCAATTCGTGGACACCAACGTCCTCGTGTATGCGCATGACCGCTCGGCCGGCGCCAAACACGCCCGCGCCAAAGCTTTGTTTGCCGAACTCTGGGAGTCACAAACAGGCTGCTTGAGTATCCAGGTGCTGCAGGAATTTTATGTGACCATTACGCGCAAAGTTGCCAATCCGTTGTCGCGGCAGACAGCATCGCAGATCATTGCCGATCTGTCGGTCTGGAAGGTGCACAGCCCAAACGCGCAAAACGTACTGGAGGCCATCCACCTTCAGGATCGTTATGATGTCTCGTTCTGGGATGCCATGATCTTGACCAGCGCTGCGCAGTTGGGTTGCCAAACGGTCTGGTCGGAGGATCTCAACGCCGGGCAACGTTACGGCGATGTTCGGGTCATCAACCCCTTCTGACCCGTGAGTGCTGGTGCAGCGTGTGCCATGCGCTATTCTGCCCGATCGCCCTCCTGATCACACCAAACCCCAATCACACCCCAATCCTTCTGGCGTTTGACAAACGACATTATGCCTGTTAAAATTAGGCCAGACTTAAATTCATCTTAGTCTATTAGAATAACGGGTTTGCATCAATCAATGATACCCAAAGGAGGGCACCATGCCCAATCCGGCAATCGCCCTGGGTGCGGCACTGCTGCTGCTCGGTCTGGCTGGCCTGGCCTTCTGGCCGCGACGTGGTTTGTGGCCACGCTGGCAGCAGGCCCGGCAAAACAGCGAACGCGTACGCACCGAAGACGCCCTGAAACACATTCATAAGTCCGAGATGCACGGCCGGCGCCCCACCCTCGAAAGCCTGGCCGGGACGCTGCAAGTCTCGACCGACGTCGCGGCCGCACTGCTCGTCCGCATGGAAGCGCTCAACCTGGTCGAGGTAACCAGCGGTGACTTCCGCCTGACCGCTACGGGACGCGAGGCCGCGCTGCACATCATTCGCGCCCACCGCCTGTGGGAACGCTACCTGGCCGACGAAACCGGCTACGACGAACGGCAGTGGCACGAACAGGCCGAACGTTACGAGCACACCCTGCAGCCGGTGGAGGTGGAACAGCTGTCATCGCAGCTCGGCCACCCCACGCACGATCCCCACGGCGACCCGATTCCCGATGCCGAAGGCAACTATGTAAGCCACGGCGGCCAATCGCTCAATGCCCTGCCCCTGGACCGGCCGGCGAGGATCGTCCACATCGAGGACGAACCGGAAACTGTCTATGCTCAGCTCGTCGCCGAGGGACTCTACCCCGGGATGGACGTACGCGTGATCGAGGTCACACCCCACCGCGTCACCTTCTGGGCCAACGGTGACGTCCACATCCTGGCACCGGTGGTCGCGGCGAACATCACTGCGGCCCTGAACGAACCGGCGACGACCGACACCACAGCCACCGCCGAAACGGATAGCCATCTCACCCTGGCCGCGCTAAGTCCGGGGCAACAGGGCGAGGTCGTGCACATCTCGGCCCGCTGCCGGGGGTCCGAGCGGCGGCGCATGATGGACCTGGGCATTCTGCCGGGCACCCTGATCAAAGCCGAGCTGCGCAGTCCGGGCGGTGACCCCATCGCCTACCGGATCCGTGGCGCCCTGATTGCCCTGCGCCACGAACAGGCACAGCTGATTCACATCACCCGCGTAGCGGAGGCGACGATATGACCCAAACCACCCCTTCATCTCCTGAGCCAGTCGCCGCAGGTGTGCCTGGCGCTGCGTTCGACACCCCCACCAACCACGGCGACGTGCCCGGCACGATTCGCATCGAACCCTGGCCGGCGAGCCAGACGCCGGCGGGCTGCACGACCTGCCCGGCGCACAACGCGGCCCACCTGCAGCGCCTGGGTATCGAGATGGACAATTGGGACTACGTCGTGGCCCTGGCCGGCAATCCTAACGTCGGGAAAAGTACCGTCTTCAACGCCCTCACCGGACTGCGCCAGCACACCGGCAACTGGCCAGGCAAAACCGTGACCCGTGCCGAAGGTGGCTTCGAATATGCCGGCAATCGTTACAAACTGGTCGACCTGCCCGGCACCTATTCGCTGCTGGCCACCAGCCTCGACGAAGAGGTTGCGCGCGACTTTCTGCTTTTCGGCCGACCCGACGTCACCGTGGTCGTGGCTGATGCAACCCGCCTGGAGCGCAACCTCAACCTGGTGCTGCAAGTCCTGGAGATCACCGACCGCGCCGTGGTCGCGTTGAACCTGATGGATGAGGCGCGGCGCCACGGCCTGACGGTCGACGAGCGCCGCCTGGCACGCGACCTGGGGGTGCCGGTGGTGCCGACCGAGGCGCGCCAGCGCAGAGGCTTCCCCGAGCTGCTGCAAGCCATCGACGACGTCGCCAGCGGACGTACCGTCTGCCGGCCCTATCGCATCCAGAGCGAACCGCCCACGCTGCAGCGGGCCGTGAGCCAGCTGGTGCGCCAGCTGCAAACCCTGTTTCCCGACCTGCCCAACCCACGCTGGGTGGCGCTGCGTCTGCTCGACGGCGACCAGCGTATCACGGAGGCCCTGCACAAGGGCGAGCTGGGCGAGCTGCGCGGTGACGTGGCACCGGGCGCCGCGATTGCCCGCGATCTGCGATTAGAGGTGGCAAATGGCTGAGACCGTGACACCCGAAACGATTCTGAGCACGGCCAAATCGCTGCGCTGGGAAGTGGGCAACGAGTTCCATCAGACCCTGATGGAATCGATCTATACCGAAGCGGCACGCATCGCCGACCGCGCCGTCACGCGGCCAGGAGAAAAGCCGCGCTTCGACCTGGACCGCACCATCGACCGCCTGGTGACGAGCCGCCTGTGGGGCTTTCCGCTCATGCTGCTCCTGTTCACCCTGGTGTTCTGGATCACGATCACCGGGGCGAACATCCCGTCACAGATCCTGGCCGACATCCTGATCGGCAAAGGCCTCCCACTGCTGCACCAGCTGGCGGATGCCCTGCACTTTCCCTGGTGGTTGAGTGGCCTGCTGATCGACGGCATGTACCTGGCCACAGCGTGGGTGATCAGCGTGATGCTGCCGCCGATGGCGATCTTCTTCCCGCTGTTTACCCTGCTGGAGGATTTTGGTTACCTGCCGCGCGTGGCGTTCAACCTGGACAATCTCTTCAAACGGGCCGGTGCGCACGGCAAACAATCGCTCAGCATGATGATGGGTTTTGGCTGCAACGCGGCCGGCGTGGTCGCCACCCGCGTTATCGACAGCCCGCGCGAGCGGCTGATTGCCATCATCACCAATAACTTTGCGTTATGTAACGGCCGCTGGCCCACCCAGATTCTCATCGCCTCGCTGTTCATTGGTGGCCTGGTTTCATCACAGCTGGCCGGCCTGGTGTCCGCGATGGCAGTGGTCGGTGTCGCGGTGCTGGGTGTGGTGCTCAGTTTCGTGGTGTCGTTTGCACTGTCGCGCAGCGTATTGAGCGGCCAGGTGTCGACCTTCAGCCTGGAGCTGCCGCCCTACCGCCCGCCGCGCGTCCTGCAGACGATCTACACCTCGGTCATCGACCGTACGCTGAAAGTCTTGTGGCGGGCCGTCGTCTTTGCCCTGCCGGCGGGCGCCGTGATCTGGCTGATTGCCAACGTGCAGATCAACGGGATCAGCATCGCCGAGTACCTGGTGAACTTTCTGAATCCCCTGGGGCTCCTGATCGGCCTCAACGGCGTGATCCTGGTCGCCTACATCGTGGCCATTCCAGCCAACGAAATCGTCATCCCCACGGTCCTGATGCTGACCGTGCTAACGACCGGTATGGCCGGTATGGGCCAGGGGGCCGGCGTGATGTTCGATGTGGATGACAGCGCCAGCCTGATGACGCTGTTTACCGCCGGCGGCTGGACACTGCTGACCGCCGTCAATCTCATGCTGTTTAGTCTCCTTCACAACCCGTGCAGCACGACGATCTATACGATCTTCAAAGAAACGGGCAACAAAAAGTGGACGGCGGTCGCCGCGTTGCTGCCACTGGCGATGGGTTTCGCCGTGACCTTCGTGGTCGCCCAGGTGTGGCGGCTGCTGAGTTAGCGCCAATCCGGATCGCCCAATTGCTCTCGAAAGGGCCGATCCGGATTGGCATTCAATCGGTTTCCTGCGGAATGGCGTACGTCACCGTGGCGTGCGCCACCGGCTCCGCCTGGCCGGCCGAGTAGATGAACACCTCGTCCACGGCCAGCCGGCGCCCGACCTTGAGCAGGCGTGCCTCACCCAGCAGGTCACACCCGGCCGACGGCCGGTGCAGGAAATTGATCGTCAGGCTGGTGGTGACCGCCGGCGCCACCAGGCCCATCTCGCCCAGCAGCGCCATGTACATCGCCGTATCGGCCAGCGTCATCAGGGTGGGTCCAGAGACGGTGCCACCCGGCCGTAGGTGACGCGGCAGGACAGGCATGCGCACGCATGCCCGCCCGTCACCCACAGTTTCGACCTGCATGCTGGTGAAGGGAAACTCGCGCACCAGGAATTCTTGCAGCTGGGCGGCGGTTAGTTCGCTCAAGTGACATCCTCTATCATTTGCTGGATCAGTGGCGCCAATTCTGGCAGCCGTTCGGTCGCAATCGTCCAGACGATACCAAGATCCACGTCAAAGTACGCATGTATGACGATGTTGCGAAAACCGACAACGGCTACCCAATCAACGCCAGGGTATTGATCGCGCAGTTCCAGGGGGATCTGGCGTGCTGCCTCACCAATGATTTCGAGATTCCGTACAACAGCATCCACCACCATGTCATCGGCTTCGAATGCTTGAAACGTGAATCCTGCGGTATAGCGTTGGATCTTGTTGATCGCTTCGAGGATATCTGTCAGGAACAATCGCAGGTTGCGTTTAGGCATAGACAAGGTCTTCCTGAATGGATCGCCACAAGTCCGGCTTGCGGATGACCGCGTTGCGCGTGACCAGATCCACTTCGAGACCCAGTATCTCTTCCAGACGCCGCTGAAGGTGCACTATTTCCCACCCCACAGGCTGACCAATGTCCACCAAGATATCGATGTCACTGGTTGTAGATTGGTCACCCCGGGCCACTGAACCAAACACGGCAATCGTGGTCACATGGTACCTTTCGCGTATCTCAGGCAAATGTCTATGCAAAATAGCTCGAATTTCTTCCAATGGTTGCATGGCTGTTCCTCTTGATGCACGAAGATTTCTCGGGTTTCACCTTGGAAATGCCCAGATCAGCGCGATAGTATGCACACCAGGATGTTCATTGTACCACATCCACAAAAATCCGAGTAACATCACTTTATCTACGCAAACAGCGGCGTATACTCCCCCGCCCCGGCAATCAGCCCCTCCTGCTGCGCGGCGCTGAGCGGCGTGAAGCGCTCGCACGCTGCCAGCATCGTAGGCAGCAGATCGACGTCGCCCACGGTGCATAGCCCGGTCACGTCCTGCGAAAGGGCAAAATCGACCGCCTGCTGCACATCCTGCGGCGTCTCGAACGGCCGGTACCAGGTGGTGTGCGTCTTGGGCTGCGCACCCCACGGCGCCCGCGTGATCGACTTGATGATCATGACCCCCACGTCACGCGCCCGGCAGAGGGCCAGCAGCTTCTCGGCGTTCTCACGAAACACGGGGTTGGCGTACTGCACGAAATTGAGCGGAAACAGTACCGAATCGAAATCGAAACGCTGCAAGGCTTCGATGAAGACCGCCGGGCTGTCGACGCCATGCCCGGTGATACCAACGTAGCGCGTCAGCCCCATCTTCTGCGCCTCGCGCAGCGCATCCAACGCACCACCCGCCCGCGTCACCTCGTCCAACTCGGCCAGGCTGGTGATGGCGTGGATCTGGTACAGATCGAAGTGCCCGGTCTGCAAGAGGTCCAACGAGCGCCGCAGCTCGGCAAGTGCGCCGGCTTTGCTGCGCTCCATGGTCTTGCAGCCCACGAAAAAGCGGTCACGCTCGCGTGCCAGCCAGGGACCGAGGCGCTGTTCGGCCAGGCCGTACGACGGTGCAACGTCGATGTGGTTGACACCCGCGTCGATCACCTGGCGCATCGTGATATCGGCCTGCGCCTGATCGACGTCCCAAAATGCCGCAGCACCAAAGATGGCGACCGTACTCAGGTGACCAGTACGGCCAAAACGACGTGTTTGCATGGATGGCTCCTTCCCAGGGTTATGCGTATCTTCACACACGCTCGGCTGCCACCATCATGCCAGCATACGCTGATTCTGTCCAGAATCTTCGTCATATCGTTTCCTTCTCCAACGCCCCCCGCGCGCATCGAAACGGCATTTCTTTCCTCGCACCCCAGGCGTGGTAAAATAGCGGCGGAGGACTGGCCGTATGGACACATCCCGCTTCATCCTGGCGATCGATCTGGGCACCTCAGGCCCCAAGGTGGGGCTCGTCTCCGCGGCCGGCGAGGTGATCGCTCACGAATTCGAGGCGACACCGGTGATCCTCTTGCCCGGCGGCGGCGCCGAACAGGATCCCCACGCCTGGTGGACGGCGATCGCCCAGGCCAGCCAACGACTCATGGCGCGGGAGCTGGTGCCCGCCGCAGCCATCGCCGCCGTCTGCTGCACCAGCCAGTGGTCGGGCACCGTCGCCGTCGACCGTGACGGCCAGGCGCTGCACAATGCGATCATCTGGATGGATGCCCGCGGCGCGCCTTACGTCAACCGCATTATCGGCGGACCCCTGCGGCTGCAAGGCTATGCCCCGCTGAAATTGCTCACCTGGATCCGGCTCACCGGGGGTGTGCCGACCCGCTCTGGCAAAGACCCGATCGCGCACATTCTCTACCTCAAACACGCACGGCCCGACATCTACCGTGCGACTGACAAGTTTCTCGAACCCAAGGACTACCTCAACCTGCGGCTGACCGGGCAGGTGGCCGCCGCCGCCGATTCGATCACCCTGCACTGGCTGACCGACAACCGCCACCTGGACCGCGTCGATTACCACCCGCGCCTCCTGGCCCTGGCCGGGCTGGATCGTGCCAAATTCCCCGATCTGAAACGGGCGGCCGACGTCCTGGGACCGCTGCTGCCGGCGGCCGCACGCGACCTGGGCCTACCCGCAGCGGTGCCGGTGATCGTGGGCACACCCGATCTACACTCGGCG
>CAZXQZ010000141.1:0-12591 GCA_964642445.1 uncultured Anaerolineae bacterium | reverse complement strand
GCGGTTGCACAGTTGCCATCTTTTTGGAAAGATGGCAACTGTGCAACCGCTACCGTCTTCAGAGCGGCGAACTCCAGCCACAATACCGGAAGTTATTCTTTTACGCTGCCTTAGCGTGCATGATAGTGACCATCAATCCGGCACAGCTCACCAGGCACGCGTCGTATCGACCGGATCGTGCCGGAAGAAGCGGCGCGCGCGCTGCACTTCGGCCGGCGCCGGCTGGCGCAGGGCCAATAAATTGCGCAGGCCTTCCACTTTGCGTGCTTCAAGTGCCTGCAGACGATCGATCAGCTCGAGTTTGGCCTGACTGCTTGCCACGTCTGATACTGCGGCGCGCATGAGCTCCCAGCGCCCCTCGTAATCGCGCAGGCAGACCAGCAGGGTCCAGTAGTCGTTGTACGTATAGAGGATCTCAACACCCTGAACCAGCGCGGCCGAAAATGCCTCACCGCCGCGTGGTTCCGGGCGTTCGATGCGCATCAACTGGCCAGGCTGCGCCGTCATGATGGCATAGGTGGCTGCCATCTGCTGCGCGTGGGTGGGTGAAATCTGGTTGCTGGAAGCCAGATACGCGTAGAAGTCCCGCACCAGCCTGGCCATTGAGATTCGTTCGGCGATGCCAATACGCCCCAAGACCTTGCGGTCGGTGAAATCGGTCACCAGTTCGCTCAGGTGATAGGGCTGCACATCGTGCAGGCCGCCGATCTCACGATCCAGGTGATCGAGATACCAGGAGAAGAAGCGCAAGGTTTCCCACGCGTTTTCCACCGATTCGCCGTCGGCACCGCCGGCAGCCAGGTAGCGCAGGAACCCCTCGGCCTGCGGCTGACCCAGAAAAGACTCCCACTCCACCTCGGTGGCGTAATAGCGTGCGACCTGCTGCAAGCTGCGCAGCAGGGCTGCTTCGCCAGATGTGGTTTTTTCGCTCATGCCCTTACCTCCCTGCGGCGGGTTGTGACGGCTTTTTCGATAGTGGCTCGAAGCCCTTGCCCAGTACCTCGTGGGCCTGGTTGATGATGACGAACGCGTTAGGGTCGACCTGGCGCACCAGTTTCTGCAGCACGTTCACCTGCTGTGGGGCAATGGCACAGAGCAAAACGTTGCGCGTCTCACCGGTGAAACAGCCGGTGCCATCCAGGCTGGTAACACCCCGATGCAGATTGCCCATCAGGCTGGCGGCCACTGCACTGCCTTGCTGCGTGATGATAATGGCCAGCCGCTCACGCCGCGTCAATTGAACCGGCAGTTCGACCCCATCCAGGTTGAGAGCCGGCACACCGTGCGGCAGCACTTCACTGGTGGTTTCCTGCAGATTGACCGTCACCCAGGCCGCAATCAGCAGTACGAGTGAGATGCCCAGCACGGCAACGATAACGAACAGCCCAGGCACCCGGCCAATCGCCGCCCGGGCGGCGATCATATCCCAGGCACTGGCCGGCACCGGGTGAACGGCGAGTTTCGAGAGCCAGGCCACTACCAGCAGCAGGATGATCCATTGGTAGTTGCGGCGAAAGCGCCGGCCCAAGGCTTCCAGCATCGTGATGGGAAACTCCGGT
Source organism: uncultured Anaerolineae bacterium (assembly GCA_964642445.1). Classification (GTDB taxonomy): domain Bacteria; phylum Chloroflexota; class Anaerolineae; order SSC4; family Amarolineaceae; genus SSC4. The sequence goes on along the minus strand of CAZXQZ010000141.1, from coordinate 11,032 downwards.
GTCAACAGGCTGGTCGACAGCTTGTCGGCCCACTGCGGCCCGGGTGCAAAGGGTGGGATCAGCATGGCCGCGAAAAAATCGGTCTCCATCAAACGCACACGGTAGGCCCACAGCTCGTAGTGACGATAGCGGCGCGACTCCATCCACCAGAAGAGCAGGACCAGGGCAAGTTCGATGAGCAGGATGAAGTGCGGCAGCAGCTCTGTGCCAAAGGCCAGACTGAGCGCTGCGCCGGTCGTAATCACCGCCCAGTTGGTGGTGGTGTCCAGGCGCAGCCGCCACGTATTGGAGCGTGAAAGCTCACCGCGGTAGAAGTGAACCATCGCCGTGGTAAACTCACTGGAGCGTAGGTGATACCCGCGATAGGTCCAGACGTCACCTTCGTCCCCGTTGTGCTCCGGTGGCGAGCCTTCGGTTGTCATGGTGGCACGTCGCCCCCCCCTTTTGTGATTTTGGATTGCTGATTTTCGATTTTGGAATTGTACCGGAGATTAGCAGATTCTGGCGGGCGGTGCACTGATGGAGAACATATTACGTATTGGCGTATCCTGGTATTTTGGGCGAGAGGCGGGTTTTGGGGGCGTTTGGTCACGGATTTGAGTTGACCAAGTTCGCGTATTGTGGCATAATCGATCCGCCTGTGACCGGGTTGGCATGGCAGCAGCACCTTATGAGCTGACTATGCTGTCCAAACCGCTCTGCCTCGGGCCCATGGAAAGGACACCTGCCCGATGACGACCACACCTGTTCCCATCCCAGGCCCATTGGGCCTTGGTGACCTGTTGGACCGTGCCTTTCGCCTCTACCGCGCACATTTCTGGCCACTGCTGGGCCTGGCTGCGCTGGTCCTGGTTCCTGCATCATTGATCGATGGACTGGCGTCGGGCAGTGCGCTGGCCGCCTTGGTTAGCATCGACGAAGCGGCGATGTTCGAGTCAACCGACGATTTCGCCCTGATGGGCAGAGCATTTGTTTACTTCGGTGCGATTCTGGCGACATCGTTTCTGTACTCTGTCGCCAGCGGCTTTGCTTCGCTCGCCCTGACGGCACACAACGTCGCCAGCCTGCAGCAGAGACCGCTCAGCATTGGTGAAGGACTGCGTATTGCCGGACGTCGGTTTTGGGCGTTTTTGGGCATGACCATTCTGCGCGGGCTGGCGATCCTGGCGGTGGTCACACTGGTCGTCGTGCCCATTTTCTGCGTATTCTTCGCCTGGCTCGCCGCAATTGGCATGGCTGAAGGTGACAGCACGTTGGAGATCATGGGCTTTCTGGCTCTGACGTTGATCATGTATGCTGTGGCTATTGGCCTGTACCTGGTGCCAATGGTCTATCTCAGCGCGCGTTGGATCGTCACGCTGCCTGGCATTGTCGAATCCTCCTGGGGTGCCGTCGCCTCACTGCGTGGCAGCTGGCGCCTGACCCGGCGCAACACCTGGCGCTGCATTGGCTACCTGGTGCTGCTCGGTTTGCTCAATACCGTCATCGCCAACCTGCCCAATGTGCTCCTCAGCCAGATCGTCTCCATCGTTGCGCCCGGCAATTTGCTGATCAGTGCGGTGTTATCCCAGGCCGTCGGCTCGGTCTTTTCGATTTTGTGGCTGCCTTTGTCTGCCGCGGCGATCGTGCTGCTCTATTACGATCTACGCGTACGCAATGAGAGTTATGACCTGTCGCTGCGCATCGCCCAGATGGAAGCAGCGACCGTGCCACCTGGTGAGTCTCTCCTTCCGCCGCCGGCAGCAGCTGGCTGACCGACGAATCGCAGGTTTGCCGATGCGCATGGTGAATTCACCACAGAGAACGCACAAAGCACAACGATGTATCTATGCTGTTGTGATGGTGTGGCTGCTGTTGGTCAGCAGTGCCCGTGCACAGGGTGGGGACGGGCTGGTTAGCCTGGCCGAGTATCGTGCGCGCCTGGCGCGCGTCATTCAGCAGTTGGAGGCGGCACCGGAGGACGAGGCCGTTTCCACCCTGGTGGCGGCGCGGCAGGCGCTGGACGCAGTGCCTGCTGTGGAATTACCATCGGGTGAAACCATCGCCGTGCAGTCTCCCCTGTCCGCAGTGCGTAGTCGTGCGGCAGCCCTGGCGCGCCTGCGCCTGCTGCGTGATCAGCTTGCCGCGGCCGCCAATGACAATACGGCAGCGCGCCAGGAACACCTGCGCACTATCCTGGCGCGCCCGGAATTTGCCGTACACAGCCCCCAGCCCGACCTGATCGATCGAGCGCTGCGCTGGCTGCGCGACCGGATACCCGCTGAGTTGTTGGGTTTGCCGGGTGGATTGGCCAGCTTCATCGGTGGCCTGATCGTTGTCGCCGGCCTGGTGTTCATTGCGGTTCTCCTGAGTTACTGGCTGCAGGGCTTCCTGCGCGGCTTCGTGGCCAATGCCGAGGCCCGCCGGCGCCAGGAAGACGGGAACGAAGTGCCGCTGACGGCGGCAGTGGCCCGGCAGCAGGCCACCGCGCTTGCCCAGGCGGGCAGTTACCGCCAGGCCATGCGCCAGCTCTACCTGGCAGCCCTGCTGCGCCTCGATGAAGTGGGTGCTCTGCGCTACGACCGCAGCCAGACCAACCGCGAAGTGCTGGCCCAGCTGCCGGCCGCATCCACCACCCACAGCCACCTGGCACCGGTTGTCGATACCTTCGACCGTATCTGGTACGGCGTGCGTGAGCCCGACCAGGAAACCTTCGCCAGTTACGCCGCCGACGTGGACTGGCTGACGACGGCGGTCGAGTCACCCGCAGGTGAGCCTGTGGAGAGGGTATCATGAGCGCATCTGCGCCCGCCGGCCGCTTCACCCGGCTGCGCGCCCGGCGTTGGCGGGCCGACGCGCTGTGGACGATCCTGCTTTTTGCGATCCTGGTAGCCACACTGGTGACGGTGCAGGATCGTGAGCAGCCCACCCGCCCCTACGATCTCGATTCCGGGGCTGCGTCCGGGCTGCTGGCGCTGCGGCTGCTGCTTGAGGAAGAAGGTTACGACGTCACCACAACCGGCCAGCGTCAGTTTCGTCTGGACGAGACTACCAGCCTGTTGTTCGTGCACCCCGGTATGCGCCCGTTTAGCGCTGCCGACGCGCGCGAGCTGCAGTCTTGGGTCGAGGCGGGTGGCACCCTGGTGCTGATTGGGACCCACAACGATGACAGTGAACTGGCCGCTGCGTTTGGCCTGCGCGCCGAATTCACCACCACCCAGAACCTGCGCAGTGCGCAGCAGGTGCTGCCACTGCTGCCCGAAGCGCCAGCCACCATCACCGATACGGTTGCGCTGGAGTCGCTCAATTTCGAAACGTGGAGTTCGGCGGTTCCAGTCATGGCCTCCAGCTCGGAACCGACCCTGGCGGTTGCGTCGATCGGTGACGGCATTGTCTGGTTTCTGAGTGAAGATTACGGCCTGACCAACCAGGACCTGAAGACGACAGGACAGAGCTACCTGCTGCCGGCGCTGCTGCGCACCGTGCCCGCGGGCGGTCGCATTGCCTTCGACAGCTATCACCAGGTCGACGCCACCGCTGGCCTGACTTTCACATCCCTGCAGGATTGGCTCTACCGCACGCCGACCGGCTGGGCACTGCTGTTTTGCGCCGTCGTGCTGTTTGGGGCCCTTGTCTGGCAAGGTCGCCGCCTGGGCCCTCCCCTGGCTCCCGTGGCCGAAAACCGCCGCCGCGAGGCCGCCGAGTTCGTCACTGCGATGGCCAACTTGCAGCGGCGTGCGCACCAGCGTGCCGCAGTGGCAGCCCATCACCACCAACGCCTCAAGACGGCCCTGGGGGCGCGTTACCAGGTGGTACCCGACCTGCCCGACGACGAGTTCGTGCGCGCCCTGGCGGCCAGCGATCGGGCGCCCACACCCGACAGCCTGACCGCCGTGGCCGAGGTGCTGGCCGGTTTGCGCGGTAATCCCAGCGAAGCCACCCTGGTGCAATGGGTGGCACGCAGCGACGCGATTCTGGGCTCTGTACAAGACCCTTCGGGTTTGCCGGCACAGTCGGCAAACCCGAAGGGTCTGCTCCCACACAGGACGCACGTCAGAGTTCTGTACAACTTCACAAAGGAGACGTAATGCCACTTGCGAACGTTTTCCAGCGCATGAAAGCCGAAGCGGGCAAGGTCATCGTTGGCCAGGACGCTGTCTTCGAGCAGATCGTCGTCGCTTTTTTCAGCGGCGGTCATGTCTTGCTCGAAGGGGTGCCGGGTACGGCTAAAACCCTGATCGCCAAAACCCTGGCCCGCCTGATCGATGCCAGCTTCCACCGCATCCAGTTCACGCCCGATCTGATGCCCAGCGACGTCATGGGCACCCAGGTCTTCGACATCAACCGCGGCAGCTTCTATCTCAAACGTGGCCCGATTTTTGCCAGCATCATCCTCGGCGATGAAATCAATCGTGCGCCGGCCAAGACCCAATCGGCCCTGCTGGAGGCCATGGAAGAACGGCAAGTCACGATCGAAGGTGAAACCTACCCCCTCGATGATCCCTTTATGGTCCTGGCCACGCAGAATCCGGTCGAATACGAAGGCACCTACCCGCTGCCCGAGGCGCAGCTGGACCGCTTTATGTTCAAGGTCCTGGTGACCTACCCGCCGGTCGAAGCCGAACAGGAGGTACTGCGCCGCTATCACCAGGGCTTCGATGCGCACCGCTTCGAGACGACCGGCATCCAGGCCGTGATCCACCCGAAGGAGCTGGCTGCGCTGCGCGCTGAAATCCAGGCGGTCACCGTGGAGGACGGCATCATCACCTACGTCACCCAGATTGCTGTTGGCACACGACGCAGCCAGGATCTGCTGCTGGGTGGTAGCCCACGGGCCAGCATTGCCACCCTGTTGGCCGCCAAGACCTACGCCGCGCTGCAGGGGCGGACGTACGTCACACCCGATGACATCAAAGCCATGGTGCTGCCGGCGTTCCGTCACCGCATCATCCTGCGTCCCGAAGCCGAAATTGAGGGCCTCAACCCCGATGTGGTCATGCGCCGCATCCTGGCCGGCGTGGAAGTGCCGCGCTAGATGGTTCCGACCTGGCGTTTCGTCGCTCTGCTGCTGGTTACGGCGGTTCCGCTTGCCCTGTCGGCGTGGTGGCCCAATCTGCTGTGGGTCGCGGTGGGCTGGCTGTTGTTGATCCTGGCCATCGTGCTGGTCGATCTGCGCTTGACGCCGCGGGCCGGCCAGTGGACGCTTACGCGCACGCACGATACGCGGCTGTCGGTGGCGGCCTGGAATCGGGTCGAGGTCCAGGTGCGGCTGGGCCAGGGCCTGCGTGGGCTGCCCGTGTGGCTGCGCGACCTGGCGCCATCCTCTTTTGCTGTCACAGACACACTGCCGCCGTCACCACCGGCGGGTCGCGTCACCGCCGGCCGTGTCCTCAGTGGGCGCTGCGAACCGGGACAGCCGGCGACGTTCGTTTACCACGTGCGCCCACCGCGGCGCGGTGATTACGCCTTCGGTGACCTCTACCTGCGCTGGCAGTCGGTGTTGGGCCTGGTGCGCCGGCAGGCCCGCTTTCCGGCCGCCCAACCGGTCAAGGTTTATCCCAACCTGGTCGACGTGCGCAAGTACGACCTGCTCCTGCGACGTAACCGCTTGTGGGAACTGGGTTTGCGCCAGACGCGGGTATTGGGTGCGGGGCGCGAGTTCGAGCGCCTGCGCGATTACCAGCCGGATGACGAATACCGGCGCATCAACTGGAAGGCAACGGCCCGCCGCGGCAAGCCAATCAGCGCCGAGTTCGAAACGGAACGCACGCAAAACGTCATGGCACTGGTTGACGTGGGGCGCATGATGCGCAGCCCCGTGGGTGATATCAGCAAGCTGGACTTTGCCATCAACGCGGTCCTGCTGCTGGCCTACGTCACGGCGCACAAGGGAGACCGCATTGGCATGCTCACCTTTGCCGATGCCGTGCAGCAGTGGCTGGCACCGCGCGGCGGTACGGGGCAGTTTCAGCGCATGTTGGAGTTTTTGTACCGCGTCGAAGGGCAGGCGGTGGAGCCGGATTATGGGGCGGCGTTTGCCTACTTTGCCACACGGCAGAACAAACGCAGCCTGGTGATCGTATTCACCGACCTGACGGGAACGCTGGGCATGCAGTCGTTGGTGGCCCACATGGCACGCCTGCGCCAACGCCACCTGCCGCTGCTCGTCACCATGCGTGATCCCACCGTGCAGCGCCTCTCGCAGCAGCCGGTCGTGGACAGCCAGAGTCTCTACGAGCGTACAGTGGCCGAGCAGCTGCTTGACGAGCGCCGCCTGGTGCTCGACCGTCTGCGCCACCAGGGCGTGCTCACGCTGGATGTGCCGGCGAACGAGCTGAATGTGGCGCTGATCAACAAGTATCTCGAGCTCAAGGCCGGTTCGCAGATTTGAACGGAAGATACCCCTATAATTTTCAAAGTCAATATACAAAATTCTCAGTGTTTTTTCCAACCAGCAGCCAGTAACCATACAGCAGCATACCGCTGAGGAGCCCCACGCTGGCCTTGACCCACCACGGCAGGGCGCTGGGGCTGATGAACCCCTCGATCAACCCGGCGATGATCAGCAGCGGCACCGAGCCCAGGATCGCCTGTACGGCGATGGCGCCGTGCTGCACGAGCGCCTCGCGCCGGCTGAGCAAGCCGGGGCGCAGGATACCGTCGGCCACGTAGAGTCCGGCGCCGCCAGCCAGGAAGATCACACTCAACTCGATGACACCGTGGGCCACGATGAATTCACCCAGGCCGGCGCTCAGACCGTTGGCCTGCAAGAGTCCAAAGATCGCACCCAGGCTGAGACCGTTCGAGATCATCACCCAGGCCGTGAGCAGGCCGGCGGTCATGCCGCCGGCGAAGGTCAGGAACATGACCTGGATGTTGTTGGTTAGAATGAGGCCAGCCGCACCGGAGCGCACGTTGGGTGCAATGTCGGTCCACAGCTCACCCTCCTCGACCATGTTGACCAGCGCTTCGATATCAGGCCCCAGCAGGGTGAAAATGACGCTGCTGTCACGGGCCACCGTGATGAAAGCCAGCAGGGCGGGCAGGGCAAAAAGCACAAAGCCCAGAATAGTGTACGGCAGCAGTTTTCGGTATAATTGAGGAAAGCCCGACCGGTAGAAGGTGCGCAGACGGCGCCACTGCAGCGGCTCACTGCGGTAGATCAGCGCGTGGGCACGTGCCACCAGCTGGTTAAGATAGAGCGTGACCGGCTGTCCGGGAAAATCGCGCTGCGCCAGCGCCAGGTCGGACGTCACCAACCGGTAGAGGCGTCCCAGCTCACTGAGCTGCTGTTCCGACAGGCGGCCGACGTTACGGCTGGCGCTGGTCAACAGCGTTTCCAGCTCGCGCCATTCGGCCTGGCGCATCGTTATGAAGTCACTCGAATTCATCGGGCTGATCCACCTGAGGTCATCAATGGCCGCTTCACTGCGCGAAGATTATACCATCGACACCCCAGAAAACGTAACCTTCGGTTACGAAGTTGCCGGCATAGGTAACCGTTTCATTGGCGCGTTGATCGATACCGGGATCATCGGTGTGCTGCTCGTGATCCTGAACTTTGCGGTGATTGCGCTCCTCGAACTGACCGGTGACCTGCGCGGCGTCATGTTCGGCGGTCTGGAGAGTACCGACATCAGCTGGCTGGGCGGTCTGGCCCTGGCCCTCTACGCTCTCTTGAATTTCGCCGTGTTCTGGGGCTACTACATGCTGTTCGAGCTGCTGTGGAGCGGCCAGACACCGGGCAAGCGCGTGGCGAAAACGCGAGTTCTGCGCACCGACGGTAATCCTGCCCGGACCAGCGAGGTGGCTGTGCGTAACCTGGTGCGCATCGTCGACTTCCTTCCCGCGCTGTACGCCATCGGCTTCATTGTGATGTTCTTCAACCGCCAATCGCGCCGCCTGGGTGATTATGCGGCCGGCACCCTGGTCATCCGCGAACGATCGGCGGTGAACCTGGAGAGTCTCCTGGTGGTCGCCCCACCCGCCGCGGCGGTCAGCCCCGAACAGGCTGCGGCCCTGCGCCTCCGCTTTCCAACGGTGGGCCGGCTCTCGGCTGCCGATTACGACCTGGTTCGCCAGGCTTTGGCCCGTGCTGAGCGCGGCCAGGTCGATGCAGCCCTCCTCGAACGCCTGGCGAGTGTGGTGGCCACGCGTCTGGGTGAGTCGCTGCCGGCAGACGTTGGCCCGGCGCATTACCTGCAGAATGTGGCTGCTGCGTACGAGACGATCACGCAGGAGCCCTGAGGTGACTCGTAAGAGTCTACCAGAAAGGATTGACCTTCACCATGGCCAAAAATGTTGTGGTATTCACTGCGGCATGCCTGCTGGCACTGCTGCTGACCGCGTGCGCGCAGCCAGGGGCATCGACTCCAACTGCCACGACCGAACCGGGTCCCCCGGACGCAACCGTGGCAGAAATCGAAGCGATTGCGCCGGTGGCACCCATCACCGGCATGCCTGCGGGCAGCGACGGCTTTGATTGGTGGAACGACACGACCTTCTACGAAATCTTCGTGCGGTCGTTCAACGATTCCGACGGTGATGGCATCGGTGACTTCGCCGGGCTGACCGCCAAACTGGACTATCTCAACGACGGCAACCCCGAGACGACGAGCGACCTGGGTATCACCGGAATCTGGCTGATGCCGGTCATGGATTCACCCAGCTATCACGGTTACGACGTCACCGATTATTTCAAAGTCAACCCCGAGTACGGCACGGAGGAAGATTTCAAGCGTTTTCTGGAAGAGGCGCACAAACGTGGGATTCGTGTCGTGGTCGACATGGTGCTCAACCACACCTCCAACGACCATCCCTGGTTCGAGGACTCGACCACTCCTGCATCCAAACACGATAACTGGTACGTCTGGTCCGATGAAGACCCGGGCTTTGCCGGCCCCTGGGGTCAGGACGTCTGGCACAACGAAGGCGATCGTTACTACTACGGCATCTTCTGGGAAGGCATGCCCGATCTGAACTACCGCAATCCCGAAGTCACGGCGCAGATGTACGAAGCGAGCCGCTACTGGCTCGAGGATATGGGCGTCGATGGGTTCCGCCTCGACGCCATCCGCCACCTGATCGAGGATGGTGAGGTGCAGGAAAATACACCGGAGACGCACGGCTGGCTGCAGGTCTACCGCGACTTCCTGACCGAGATCGAGCCCGAGGCCATGACGGTGGGTGAGATCTGGAGCACCACCGACGACGTCGTGCCCTACGTCGAGGGCGGCGAAGTCGACCTGGCCTTCGAGTTCGACCTGGCCGAAGCCATGCTCAACGCGGCCAAAGGTGAGACGCGCGGCCCGGTGGCAGGTGCGCAGTTCAAGGCCTGGAACGCTTATCCGCCCGGCCAGTATGCACCGTTCCTGACCAACCACGACCAGGAGCGGGTCATGAGCCAGCTGGGCGGGGACGAGGGCCAAGCGCGTGTCGCCGCCATGCTGCTCCTGACATCGCCCGGTGTGCCGTTCATCTACTACGGCGAAGAGATCGGCATGATTGGCACCAAACCGGACGAGCAGATTCGCACGCCGATGCAGTGGACGGGCGAGGCACATGCAGGTTTCACCACCGGTGATCCCTGGATCAAGGTCAAGGCCAACTATCCCGAAGTCAACGTTGCTGCCCAGGGCACCGATCCCGATTCGTTATGGAACACCTACCGGGCCCTGGTGCACCTGCGCAACAACCACGTCGCCCTGCGCACCGGGGATTACACCAAGGTCGACGTGGCCGACAGCAAGGTGTATGCCTTCCTGCGCAGCAGCCCGCAGGAAAACCTCCTGGTGCTGATCAACCTCAGCCGCGATCCGATCAGCGATTACGAGCTCACCCTGGCACAGGGACCGCTGAGCGGCAGTGTGAATGCGGTCGAGGTACTGCACGGTACGGCTGTCACCTCGCCGACGATTACGCCGGAGGGGGGCTTTGCCGGGTACAAGCCGCTCGAGACGTTGGCGCCGCAGACGGGGTATGTGATTCAGATGGGAGTAGGGAGGGAGTAGGGAGTAGGGAGTACGGAGTACGGAGTAGGGGGTAGGGGGTGGTGTTGCGAGTTTTCGGCGTTGCGCGTTCTGTGTGTGGGTCGCGTATGAGTCGGGGACTTGAGCATGGGCGGACGTGATTCGCGGTCTCGTGACCGGCATTCGGGGACGGCATGTGCAGACGGGTATGGGACGTTATCTGGTATCGCCGCGGACGTTGAATTTTATCATCGATGGGGACCGGGTGCTGCTGCTGCGTGGCGCGCCCACGAAACGGTTGTGGGCTAACCGGCTGAACGCGGTGGGGGGGCACGTCGAGGCGGGGGAGGACATCTACGCGGCGGCGGTGCGCGAGATACACGAAGAGACCGGATTGGACGTTACTGGCGTGCGCCTGCGAGGGATCGTGCATGTGGCGCCGCATCCTTCGCAGGGCACGGGTGATGCGAATGTTGGGGTGATGCTGTTCGTGTTCACCGCCACGCCGGCCGGCGGCACGCTGTGTGCCTCCGCCGAGGGTACCCTGGAGTGGCATGCGATGGCCGACGTCGCTGCGGGTGTGATTCCCAACATGATGGATGATTTACAGCTGCTGCTGGGACGCACGTTGGCGGCGCGGACACCGTTTTTTGTCCACATGACCTTCGATGCGGCCGGGCAGCCTATCCTCACCCGGCCGCGTCCAGAAACGTCTCGATCACGGCCACGAACTCATCGCGTTTGACGACCGGCGCAGCGTGTTTGGTGCCATAGAACAGGTGCAGCTGCGCATCCGGATACAGCGCCTGCATGCGCGCCCGCACCTCCTCCGGCGTGCCGGGATCGTCGTCGGCAAAGATCAACAGCACCCGACCCGGCCAGCCGGCCAGGTCGTCCGGCCTAAAGGCATAGTTCGTATCATAATCGGCGATGCGCCGGTACATACCGACCAGGTCCTTTTTTGTCAACACGACATCGACGATGTGATCGTACTGCGCATCGACCAACGCCGTTTCGGGGTGATCCTCCGGCAGCAGCCCGCTCGTCGAACGTTTGTACACCGAACGCAGCATCGACATCGGCAG
>CAZXQZ010000140.1:4965-12628 GCA_964642445.1 uncultured Anaerolineae bacterium | reverse complement strand
CCCGGCACGCGCGCGGCGAACTGTTCGGTTGCACCATGCGAGGTGATCTGATCGCCCGTGCCGTGCACGAGCAGCAGGGGCACCGGCGGGAATCGTTCGGCCTGCGCCAGAATCTGCCGGCCAGCCTCCAGCATCTCGACACCCAGGCGCGCCGAAACCTTGTTGTGGTTCAACGGGTCGGCCAGGTACGCCTCGCCGATCGCCGGGTCGTGCGAGAGGCCTGACGTGTCGATTTCGTTGGAGAATATCATGCCCGGCCGTAAACGGTAAAAAACCTGCGCGGCTGCGATCTTCCAGCCTGGCGGATCGAACGTTGGCAGGATCAGCGGGCTGGTCGCGATCGCACCAGGCAGCTCAGGCCGCCGGCGCAGCAGGTAGGTCAGCACCAAATTACCGCCCAGGCTGTGGCCGTACAGAAAGCAGGGCTTGCCTGGATAGCGACGAGCCCCCTGCTCAAGCAGCAGGGCGATGTCATCCATCACGGCATCGTACGTCGGAAAATGTCCGCGCGGCCCGCCCGACTGCCCATGACCGCGCGTGTCGGCCGCCAGCACCGCATACCCGGCATTCGTCAAAGCCGCCGCGACGTGCGGGTAACGCCCGCTGTGCTCGCCAATGCCGTGCACCAGGCACACCACACCCACGGCCTCACCCGCCGGCTGCCAGTGCCGCACAAACAGGGCCACCCCATCTTTGGAATTCCAATTGATCTCTTCGTATCGCATCGACCATCCTCCCGCCCAAATTGTACTCGCCGCCGTGAACACTGTCAATCGCCCGCTGCCCGCACGCCAGACCTCACCATGCACATACCCCGACCCCCAATCCCTCCGCTTTCACACCTCACGAACTAGACGTCCATCCCCTCACTGTGCTAGAATCAAGGTACGATCTCACCCCACTCACGGAGTGACTGTTATGCAAATCCACCTTTCCCTCAACGGCGAAGGGGCGTCGTGGGACGTCGCCACCCACGAGCTGTTGCTGACGGCGCTGCGGCGCGCCGGCCTGTGGAGTGTCAAACACGGGTGTGAAACGGGCGACTGCGGCGCGTGCGCGGTGCTCATCGATGGTGAGCTGGTCAATACCTGTACACGGCTGGCGGCGCAGGCGCACGGCCATGCAATCACCACCGCGGAAGGCCTGGCACCCGACGGACCCGGCCATCGCGCCCCTGGCGCGGATGCAGTACCCTACCTGCACCCCTTGCAGCAGGCCTTCATCGAAACCGGCGCCATCCAGTGCGGTTTCTGCACCCCGGCTCAGCTCCTCGCCGCCCACGCTCTGCTCGAACGCGAGCCCGACCCCACCGCAGAACAGGTGCGTTCGGCCCTGGCCGGTGTGTTATGTCGCTGTACCGGCTACCAGCGCCCGGTCGAGGCGGTGCTGCGTGCGGCGGCCCGCCAGCGGGGCGAGGAGCCACCCCCACTCGAACTGCCACCCGTCGTACCCGGGGGTGAGCTGGCACCCGCGGCCGGCGACGAAACATTTCCCACCCCCGAACTGCCACCCGACGCCGATCGGCACGGCCCGGCGACCACCACGCGCACCCAAACTCAGCTCCCCGTGATGGTGGTCGCCCATCCAGAAACGCGCGTGGTCAACAAACCCGAAACCAAGGTCGATGCCGTCAAACTGGCTAAGGGCCGGCCGGTGTTTACCGACGATACCACCCTGCCCGGGATGCTGCATGCGGCCCTGCTGACCAGCCCCCACGCCCATGCCCGCATCCGCAGTATCGACGCCAGCGCAGCGCGCAAACTGCCCGGTGTCCACGCCGTGCTCACCTATCTTGACGTACCACGCGTGCTCCACGCCAGCGGCGGGCAGAGTCATCCGCAGCCTCACCCCTACGACCAGGTCTCGCTGGACAACAAAGTGCGCCACGTGGGCGATCGGGTGGCAGTGGTGGCGGCCGAAACACCAGAGATTGCCCGCGCCGCGCTGAACCTCATCGCAGTCGATTACGAGGTGCTGCCGGCGGTTCTGGATCCGGTGGTGGCGATGGCACCCGGCGCGCCGGTGATTCACGACGAGCCCGATGCCATTGGCATCCACGATGCCAGCCGCAACCGGCCACACCACATCCACGTGCATCACGGCGACCTGGCGGCCGGTTTTGCCGAGGCCGCCTGGGTCTTCGAGCACGAATACCGCGTACACCAGGTGCAGCAGGCGAGCATCGAACCGCACGTGTGCCTCACCTACTGGGACGAAGACGACCGCCTGGTGGTGCGCACCAGCACGCAGGTGCCGTTCCACGTACGCCGCATGCTGGCACCGCTCATCGGCCTGCCGCTCAAGCGCCTTCGCGTCATCAAACCGCGCATCGGCGGCGGCTTTGGTGGCAAACAAGAGATGCTGCTCGAAGACCTGTGCGCCCACCTGACGATTGCCACCGGCCGGCCGGTACGCTTCGAATACACGCGCGCGCAGGAATTCACCAGCGCCCGCTCGCGTCACCCGCAGATCATCCGCATGCGGACCGGCGTACGCGCCGATGGCACCCTCAGCGCGATGCGCATCAAAACCGTGGCCGATACCGGTGCTTACGGCACGCACGGTCTGACCGTGCAGATGGTCAGCGGCTTCCGCGGCCTGAGCACCTACCGCATCGGCGCCGCCGAGTTCGACTGCGACGTGGTCTACACCAACAAGCCGACCCCCGGCGCGTACCGCGGCTACGGGGCACCGCAAGCCCTCTTTGCCCTGGAATGCCACATGGAGGAGATCGCCCTGGCCATCGGCTGGGACCCGGTCGAGTTCAAGCGCCGCAATTGGGTCCGCGAAGGGGACGAAATCATGATGGCCCGAGCGATGGGTGAAGGTCGCGAAGGCTTCGCCCAGTGGATCACCTCGTCGGGCCTCGAACAGTGCGTGCAGGAGGGCGGGCGCGCCATCGGCTGGGAGCGCAAACAAGACCCAGGCTTCCACACGCCGTACCCCGATCGGCCACACATCCGGCGCGGCCTGGGCATGGCCATCGCCATGCACGGCACCGGCATCGCCGGGCTGGACATGGGGGCCGCCAGTCTCAAACTCAACGACGACGGCAGCTTCAACCTGCTGGTCGGCGCCACCGATTTGGGCACCGGCTCGGACACGATCCTGGCCCAGATCTGCGCCGAGACGCTGGGGGTCCCCCTGGAGGATGTCGTCATTTATTCAAGCGACACCGATTTCACACCCTTCGACACCGGTGCCTACGCCTCGAGCACGACGTACATCTCCGGCGGCGCGGTACTCAAGGCGGCCGAACAGGTCAAGGATCAGATCGTCGCCCACGCCGTCAAGCACTTCCTGCACGGTGCCGACCCTGAACAGGCGTGGCTGGAGGACCGCCAGGTGTGCGCGCCCGGCGGGCAGCGGGTGCCGCTCAGCACCGTGGCCCTGCACGCCACGCACCAGGCCGACCAGCACCAGATCATGGCCACCGCCAGCCACATGAGTTACGCCAGCCCACCACCCTTTGCCGCTCAATATGCCGAGGTGGAAGTGGACACCGAAACCGGCCAGGTGACAGTGACAAAACTGCTCATGGCGGTCGACTGTGGCATAACCATCAACCCGGTCACCGCAGCGGGCCAGGTCGAGGGGGGCATGGTGCAGGCCCTCGGTTATGCCCACTGCGAAGAGATGGCCTACGACGACGAAGGCCACCTGGTCAACCCCCGCTTCGGCCCCTACCGGCTGTACCAGGCCGACGAGGTCCCCGACCTGGGCGTGATCCTGGTGCAGACCTATGAACCGAGTGGGCCGTACGGGGCCAAGGCGGTGGCCGAAATCCCGAAGGACGGTGTGGCGCCGGCGCTGGCCAGTGCCATTTACGACGCGACCGGCGTGCGCATCCGGCAGATCCCATTTACGCCCGAACGGGTGTGGCGGGCGCTGACCACGCCTGTCACCTGACAGGGCGGTCGCACATCCAATCAGCGAACAGGCTGATTGCATCAGCCAACTCATTCAAAACCATGGGAGATCAATCATGACAGAGACCGTTACCGCAACCCTCGTCGATGGGATGCACTTCCAGGTCGCCATCGACCACTTTTCGATCGACATCGATGCCGCGCCCGCCGTGGGTGGCGTGGATGCTGGTCCGCAGCCGATTCGACTCGTACTGGGCGCCCTTTCGGGCTGCACCGCCATGGACGTCATTTCCATCCTGCGCAAGAAGCGCCAGGAGATCACTCACTTTTCAGTCGAGGTCAACGGCACCCGCGCCAGCGAACATCCTAAAGTCTACACCGACATCGAGATCGTCTACCGTGTGCATGGCCACGGCATCGACCCCGAAGCGGTGCAGCGCGCGATTCAGCTGTCCGAAGAGAAGTACTGCCCGGTCATGGGCATGCTGCGGGCATCAGTGAATATTACGAATCGGTATGAGGTAGTGGAGGTGTGAAGATAGCAGCCGTCAACGAATGGCGGCACGAATAAACGAATCGCGAATCGTGCGGCGGGCGATTTGCTCAATCCGAACAAATGTGCTACTATTGCGTTATTCCCCACCCCATACCGACGCGTGGCTGGCGCCGCAGCACCTGATGCCAGTGCAGGAAGGATTTTCGGCGAGTATGACACCGAACGTCAGCCCTGCGCCGGCACTCAGGCAGCAGAAGTACAAGGAGATAACCAATGACTGACGCGTTGAACTGGTTCGAAATCCCGGTGGCAGACATGGACCGGGCGGTGGCATTCTACAGTAAGGTGTTCGGTGTAACGTTGGAAGCCGGGGAGATGTCGCCTGGCTATTGGATGGCGATGTTCCCCAGTGAGGGCGGCGTCGGTGGGGCGCTGCTGTATGGTGACGGTTACGTGCCCAGCATGACCGGCACCGTGGTCTATCTGAACGGCGGCGACGACCTCAGCGGCCCGTTGAGCCGCGTCGAGGCCGCCGGCGGCCAGGTGATCGTGCCCAAAACCGACATCGGGGAAAATGGCTTTTTTGCTTTCTTCGCCGACACGGAAGGCAACAAGGTCGGTCTGCATTCGATGGGTTGATCGAATAGCTTAAACGAACTTCCGAAGTCCTGGAGACTTCGGAAGTTCGTTTATTTCACCACATCCAACGCCACTTTGGCCATGGTGGGTGGATGCAGCAGCATGTTGGCGTAGTTGGCGTTGGCCATGGGGCAGGCGCACTCTTTGTTGGCGATGCTGCGCCGCAGGGCGGCCATGCGTTCGCCGAACCAGATCGGCGCCAGGTCGTATTTCGTTTCGCGCAGGTTGCCTACCGGCTCGGCGCGGATGCAGCAGCTCCAGATATCACCGTTGGGGGCGATGTGTGCACTGGCCCAGCCAGCGTAACAGTCGATGACCTGCGTGCGCTCCTGCAAGGTGCGTTTGGCCAGCTGGTAGTACTGGGCACGGAACGCCTGCGTGAAGCGGGCGATGCCCCTGGCCGGTGCCCGTCGCGCCTGCTCGCTCAAGAAGTCGGCCACCGGGGCGTACTGCTCGGCCAGCGGCGTGATGCCCCACCCCACCGTGTCCAGTTCGACCCGCTCTTCGGCCACCTCGGTGATGTACGAATCGGGCTGCAGCTTTTGCAGCCCGGCGTACGTCTCTTCGAAGAGGTGGATGTTGAAGCGTGAGATCACGGTATGCACCGTCAGCACCAGGTTCGGGTAGCGCGGCTGGAGGGCTTTGAGCATCTGCCAGGTCTGCTGGGCGCGTTCCCAGTTGCCCGGCACACCGCGGATGTCGTCGTGCACGTCGCCGATGCCGTCCAGGCTGAGGTTGATGCCGATCTGGCTGCGCGGGCACTCACGGCAGATACGTTCGACCTGTTCGAGCACACGTTCGCTCAGGAGGCCGTTGGTGGGAATCGTAATGACTTCGGGCTGGCACTCCTGGTACGCGGCGATCACCATCTCGTCCAGGTCGGCGCGCAGGAAGGGCTCACCCCCGGTGAAGGTCATGTAAAACGGTGTGCGCCCCAGGTTGTGAAAAACCTGGCGCCACTCGTCGACGGTCAAATCATCGTTCGGCTTGCGCCAGACGTCGCACGTGCGGCAGCGGGAGTTGCAGCGAAAGCTGATGCTGACCACGACGCTGAATGGATACAGGCGCGGCCAGCCCCAGCGGCGAAACGCCCAGTAGGCCGGGATCTTCGGCAGCAGTCCAATCATGATCAGCCGAGACGCCGTGCCGCCTGGCCGCTCCAGGCCGGTGTCTTGGGCGAGAACGATTTGCCCAGGAAGAACCGTTTGGCATCCCGCAAACGCTCCGGTGCGTTGCGCCAGGTATCGGCCTGCACCAGGCGCCGCGCCAGCCGGTTGGGCCGCATGTAGAAGCGGCGGTAGGCTTCGTGCCACTTACGTTCCACCAGCTCCGCCTGCAGGTCATTCAGCTGGAAGTGCGCCTTGTTGTCCTGGATTGCCAGGTCCTGCCATTCGTGGCTGAAGATTTCGGCGCCCATCTCCTCCAGCATGTCCCACAGGCGCGTGCCCGGATACGGCGCCGCAATCATGAAGTTGGCCAGGTCAGGATCGAGCTCCATGGCGAACTTGATGGTATCTTCCATGGTCTCTTCAGTCTCACCCGGCATACCCAGTACAAAAAAGCCCATCGTCTGCAGGCCAGCCGCTTTGGCGTTGCGGAAGGCGTCCCGCACCATGTCCAGCGTCTGGCCCTTTTTGATGATGTTGTTGAGCACGGCCTGATTGCCCGACTCGACGCCAAAACCGACCCGTTTGGCCCCGGCGGCCTTCATGAGCTGGTACAGCTCGGCATCGCCGTAGTTGACCTTCATGCCATGCACGGTGACCCAGGGTGTCGTGTTGAGTCCCTCGGCAATCAGACGCCGGCACAGCTCTTTGGCCCGTTTCAAGTCGCGATTCCAGATGTCGTCGGTGATACCGATCTCGGTGGCGCGCAGGTCCTTGACCAGCCAGCGCCACTCACCCAGCACGTTTTCCACCGAGCGGTTGCGCCAGGTGTCACCCGTAATCGGCTTGGAGCAGAACGTACACTTGAACGGGCAGCCGCGGCTGGTCACGATCGTATAACTGCGCGAATTCGGGATCAGACCGTCGGTCAGCGGATTCAGGTTGGTGTACTTGTCGATCTTGAACAGGTCGTGTGCCGGATACGGGATGTTATCCAGATCGGGGCGCAGCGGGCGCGGCGGGTTGTGGCGCACCGTCTCGGTCCGGTACGACAGGCCCAGGATCTCCGACCAGCCCTTGTGGCTGAAACGGCGCGGGGCGGCTGGTGTCGCCTGTACGCCTGGATCGAGGTCCAGCATCTGCATGATTTCGACGACTGCGTCCTCACCCTCGCCGCGCAGTACCAGGTCGACCTCGTCGCGCTGCATCGACTCGTCGGGTTCGAGCGTCAGGTGGGGGCCGCCCAGGATCGTGATGGCGCCCAAGGCCTTGGCGGCGGCCGCAGCCCGCCAGGCCTCATGAATCAGCGGCGTAGGGCTGGAGACACCGACGACGTCGTAACGCTCGCGCGTCAGGACGTCGTTGAGTGGCTCCGTCTCGATCGACGCGTCGTACATGGCCACGTCGTAGCCGGCGTGGCGCAGGGCACCGGCCAGGTAGCCCAGGCCGTTGTGGATGTGCTGGCGCGAGTTCCAGACCTTGGATTCTGGACTGGCCAAAAGAATACGCATGGTTTACCTCGTTCGTTTGTGGGCATGTGCCGTGGCGCATGC
>CAZXQZ010000140.1:0-4865 GCA_964642445.1 uncultured Anaerolineae bacterium | reverse complement strand
AAAGAATACGCATGGTTTACCTCGTTCGTTTGTGGGCATGTGCCGTGGCGCATGCACGCCTGGCGTTCGAACGCACGCCTGGCGTTCGAACGCACGCCTGGCGTTCGAACGCACGCCTGGCGTTCAGACGCACGCCTGGCGTTCGAACGCACGCCTGGCGTTCAGACGCACGCCTGGCGTTCGAACGCACGCCTGGCGTTCAAACGCACGCCTGGCGTTCAAACGCCAGGCTGATAGCTCAAGTCCGCTCAAGCGGACTGGATGGTTCGGCAATAGCGATGTCATCCACGGCAATGAACATGGCCCCATTGGTGCCGTTTGTGTGTGATGCCTCATCCGCTGCGGCCTGGCGTTGGGCGCTGCCTTCTTCGACGGGGCGGTTGCCCTGGCTCGTGAAGAGGGTAGGCTTCCACCAGGCCCACTCGCGACAGGTGTTGCAGGGACGCACGTCGTCGAGCTGGCCGTTGAGGTGGCGGCGGCGCAGGTCCTGCATCTGCGGGCCGTTCCAGTTGCGCATGACGCGCACGTTGCCGTCGTCCTCGATCACATTGCCCAGGGGAAACAGGCTGTTGAAGTCGCGGTCGCACATGGCGATCGAACCGTCCCAGTAGATGTGGACGTGATACCACAGGTTGGGACAGGCGTAACGCTGCTCGGCCATCCTGGCTTCACCTGGGCGCAGATCGCTGATTTCACCGATCTGGTCGGCCCAGGAGTCGAACGGTTTGACGTTGATGCGGTCCACGCCCGGGATGCGCCAGGTCTCCACAAACTCGTCGATTTCACCCAGCGTCTTTTGCATCTGGATGATCTGGAGGTTGACGAAGGTACCATAACCGCCCGCCTGCTTGAGCTCGATGAAGCGCCGGATGTTGCGGTTGGTGCGCGCATAATCGGCGTTGACGCGGATCGCCTCGTAAGTCTCGGGACGCATGCCGTCGAGACACAGGTAAATCGCACTGAGGCCGGCGTCGAGCAGTTTCTGCGCCTTCTTTTCGTCGAGCAGCGTGGCATTGGTACTGATCTCACTGCGCAGCCCGTGATCGCGACAGTAAGCAATCATATCGAAGATGCGCTTGTGCATCAACGGCTCGCCCCAGATGTGCAGGGTGGTTGCTTTGACGTGCGGTGCCATCTCGTCGACGATCTGCGTGAACACGTTGAAATCCATGTAACCCTTGGGCCGCGTCACCTCTTTGCGCCCGGTGGGGCACATGATGCACGACAGGTTGCAGACATTGGTCGATTCGATGTACATGCGATCGGGGTAGGGCACGTATTTCGTCTGCCCGGTGCTGTAGGCCAGCCATTTGACCGGCGCCAGCGCCTGCTGCTGGTAATGGCGCATCTTCGTACGCAGTTTGTCCTGGATGGTGGCAGGCGCGGTCCCGTTTACGACCATGCGTTGGCTCCTGCCCGCTCACGCACCTGGCGAAAGCTGCCGAAGAGACCCGCACCGACCAGGGCATTGCCCACTTTGCGCAGCGGTTTGATGCGCGAAGCCTCCCAGAGCACAGGCCCCAGCGTGTCACCAAACGACTTGACGTACATGCGGCGGCGCTTGGATTCGTCGAAACGGCGGCGCGCCTCGATGGCCAGACCGCTCAGGCGTTCATCGGCTACACCGCTGACGTTCATGAATGGTGCAATCTCAGCCGTGTAGCTGTTGTAGTAGTACGACTTCGTAAAGTCGGCATTGTACTGGGTTTCGGGGTTGCGCCGCACCAGCTCGTCCCACAGGCGCGTGCCGGGGAAGGGCGTTGCAATCGAGAACATGGCCTCGGTCAAGGGCAAACTGGCGGCAAACTCGATCGTCTGCTCCATGCTGGCTTCGTCGTCGCCCGGCAGGCCAAGGATGAAGTACCCCTTGCTGTCGATGCGCGCATCGGCGGTCCATTCGATGGCGCGGCGCACCTGCTCCAGGTCGATGTGTTTGGCGGTCGCCTTCAACACTTCCTCGTTGCCCGATTCGATGCCGTAGTGGATCTGGCGGCAGCCGGCGCGGTACATCTTATGCAGCAGCTCAGGGTTGACCCGGTCGACGCGCGCCAGACAGCGCCAGCGCACGTCGAGCTTCTGCTCGATGAAGTAGTCCATGATCTTTTCCAGGCGACGCACGTCGATCGTGAACAGGTCATCGATGAAGTAGAAGTTGCGTACCTGGTAGCGGTCCATCAGGTGCTTCAGCTCGGCCACGATACTCTCGGGCGAACGCTGGCGGTAGGTGCGGCCCACGATGCCTTTGAAACAGAACGAGCAGTTGTACGGACAGCCGCGGCTGGAGAGGACCGTCACCAGCTTCTCACCGCTCGGTGCATACAGCGGGTATTTCTCCAACTCGAACAGGTGGCGCGCCGGGAAGGGCAGTGCATCCAGATCCTCGATCAGCCGGCGCTGCGGGTTCTCGACGATCGTGCCGTCATCTTTCCACCACAGACCATTGATGCGGCCATAGCGGGTGTCACCTGTCTCGATCGCCTGCAGCAGATCGAGCCAGACCTCTTCGCCTTCGCCGTAGATCAGGTAATCGAGGTGGGGGTTTTCGATCGTCAGTTGGGGCAGTGACGTGGCATGGGGCCCACCGATGATCGTAGGTACGCCGAGAACGTCCTTGACCGCGGCCGCGACTTGCTCGATGTGGTGGTACGACGTTGTCATCGATGTGAAGGCCACGACATCGGGCTTGTCGTCGACGATCTTCTGTACATCCTCAGCCAGGGTTGTACACGGGTGCAGGCCAAAGTCGTGAACCGTGACATCGTGGCCGGCCTGTTCGGCGACAGCCGCCAGGTAAGCCAGGCCCAGCGAAGGATAACTGTTGACCATCTCGTTCCACTTTGGACCAACCAGCGTAATCTTCATGCATCGTCCTCCTCGAAATCCTCAACGACTCGTCCCAGTGATCACCCGTGCTGCACCCCCAGGTGCAGCACGCCGCTCTATGTCCCGCAGGCTAAACCCCTGCCGTTCGTGACGCACACCGGTCAGGATAACGTAACACGGTGTGATGAAAAGCAGGTGAAAATCGGGTCGCGCGTGCGTGACAGTTTTTTCATAGTCAGAAGCCTGGGCTCTCTCACGCGAGGCTGCGAAAACGCCAGAGCAAAGCGGCAGCATGGCTGTCGCACTCCAGAGCGACAGCATGGCTGTCGCACTCCAGAGCGACAGCATGGCTGTCGCACTCCAGGGCGGCAGCATGGCTGCCGCACTCCAGAGCTGCAGCATGGCGTGAGTTGTGACATTGCTGCCTAGACCAGTCCCTCGGCCTCCATCTGGCGCCGCAGCTCGGTCTTTTCCTTGCGCGGGAAGATCGTACGGAAGGCGACGCGGAACGTGCGGCGGTAGTTGAGCCAGAAGTCGGGGCGGGTGAGTGTCCCCATGACGCGGTGCGGGCGCAGGTAGAACTTGCGGTACGCCTTCTTCCACATCTCGGTCACGAGCTCGGCGGTCATGTCGCCCATTTCGTAGCGGGCACGACCGTCGAAGAAGACGTAGTCTTCCCAGTCCGACACGAGCATGCGGCCCTGGCGTTTGACGATTTCGTAGACCTTGGTGCCGGGATAGGGCGTCATCATGCTGAAGTTGGCGATCAGCGGGTCGAGCTCGCACGCAAAGTCGATCGTGCGCTGCATCGATTCACGCGTATCGCCCGGCAGGCCGATGATGAAGAAGCCGATGGTCTCCAGGCCGGCCGCCTTGGCGTTCTTGAAGGCCTCACGAATCGTGGCATGATCGACACGTTTGTCGATGCTGGCCATCATCTCTTCGTCACCCGTTTCGACACCGAACGCGGTCCGCTTCAGGCCGGCCTGCTTGAGTTTGCTCATCAGCTCGTAGCTGGCCAGGTTGGCACGGATGCCGTTGACGAAGATCCACGGGACCTGGTTCAGCTGCTCGGTGATCAGCATGTCGGCCAGTTTAGTGAGGCGGTCGACGCGGATGTTGGCGCTGTCGTCCAACACGCCAATCTCCAGTGCACCCAGGTCCCTGACCAGGTGGCGCCACTCTTCGAGCACGTTTTCCGGCGAACGGGCACGCCACTTGATGGGCATGATCGACTGTGAACAGAAGGTGCAGCGGTAAGGGCAGCCACGGCTCGTCATGATCGAAAAGGAACGCGCTCCATCGACATGATCGGTGGCTGGCTGCAGGTTGGTGTAGCGGTCCATCTTGAACAGATGGTAGGCTGGCCACGGCAGGCTGTCCAGGTCGGGAATAGCCGGGCGGTCGGGGTTGCGGTGCAGCTGTTGATCGCTCGACTTGTAGGACACACCGAGCAGGTCGCTCCACAGGTCTTTTTCGATCGAAAACAGGTCCTGGGTTGTGAAGGTCGGTTGATCCTTCAGATAGCTCTCGACGCGATCAGAAATGGCCGACCACGCCCCCTCACCCTCGCCGCGCACGACCATGTCGACGCCGGGCTGCTGCAGGGATTCGAAATCCAGGTTCTCGGCAACCACGCTGACGTGCGGCCCACCCAGGACTACCGGCACATCGTGAACGGCGCGAATCTGCGCCGCTGTACGCCAGGCCTGTTTCACCTGTGGCGTATTGGCCGTGATGCCGACCAGGTGCGGCCGGAACTCCTGGATGAAGTCGGCCAGTGGTTGGTCTTCGACGTCGGCATCGAAGACGCGGACATCATCGCCACGCCGCTCGGAAACGGCGGCCAGATAAGCCAGCCCCAGGTGTGGCGTGGTGCGGGTATCGATCGGCAAACGGAACCGTGGATTGATCAACGCAACTCGCATTACAAAGTCCTCCCCTACAAATCAGCTGGGGGCATTCAGATAGCGCCCGACCGGCAGCGGGGCGTACCGGTCCAGGCGACCTGGCGATTATAGCCCTGCCCCCATCATCTGTCA
>CAZXQZ010000139.1:0-12929 GCA_964642445.1 uncultured Anaerolineae bacterium | reverse complement strand
GGCTGTTCGACCCGGGTCCCATTCAAGAAAGTACCATTGGCGCTGCCCAGGTCGTACAGGACGAAGCGGTCCTCCTCCAGGCGAATGCGCGCGTGCTGACGTGAGACCGTGGCATCGCTCAGGATGACGGTGTTGGTTTGGGCCCGGCCGACGTCGGTTGTTTCCAGTACATCGAAGCGGTGACTGGCATTTTTGGCATCGACCAGCATGGCCACGTGTTTGGGCAGCCGCTGAATGACGCGCGTGCCGCCCGCGTCTGCGGCGGCCGGTGGTACGGCATACGGTGTCGGTCCTGGGCCGGGCGGCATCACAAAGCCGCCGGCGGTTGCTGTCGGTGCGGGCGCGACACCGCTGTCGGCGACCGGCGGTGCGGCTGTGATTCCGCCCGGTGCACTGCCAGCCGCCGAGATGGACCACTCGCTGCCAGCGGCACCGTCGTCGTAAGTCGGCGCACTGCCGGCACGTCGACGCCGCAGCCAAACCAGGAGCAGGATGAGCAGCACAATCAGGAGTGCCAGGGCAATCCCAATCAAGGCGGCTGGCAGCGGGTTGTCCTGGATGAAGGTCGTGACGCTATCGAAGAAACCGGGTGCTGGCGTTTCGCCCGGCGGGCTGGCGGTGGCGGCTGGCGCACCGCTCTCGACGGCCGGTGTGGCTTCAGGCTGCAGCCCACCCGGCACCGTGAACTTCACTTCGTTGTAGGCCTGCACGCGCGGTGAACGCACGCGCAGCAGCAGGCTGTGCTGCTGTGCATCCTGCGGCACGCGTGATGCGTAACTCAAACGGTACTGCAGCTTCATCTGGTCCAATACTTGTTGGAACAGGTCCGAAAATTCTTCCGGGGCGGGGGCTTTGCGGTATTCACCGCCTGTACGCACGGCCAGGCGCTGCAGGTAGTCCTCGTTGATGCGATTGGTGCTGAGGCTGATGGGAAAGATGGGAATACCGGCCCGATTGGCTTCGGCAATCGGATCTTCGGCGGCCATGGCGCTCACCGTATCGAAGCCATCACTGATGAGGATAATCGCCCGGCGGCCCCCCTGCTCAGCAGTAAAACGAACGGCGCGCACGAGGGCGTCGTGCAGCGGGGTTGGTTTGTTGCCCTCGATGGTCAGAAAATTGACCACATTCAAAACCTGGTTCTTGTCATTAGTGAACGGGACTTCCACCGCAGGGTCGATCGTCTTGTCGTTGGGTTGGACGGCGCGGTTGATGCCGAAGAATGCGATACGATCGGGGTCACCTTCGGTATCGATCAGCTGGTCGAGCAGGCGTGTGGATGCCGTTTTGGCCTCTTCCAACGGTTTGCCAGCCATGCTGCCGCTCATATCGATCACCAGGGCGATCGATACGTTGGCATTGGGATTGACTTCCTGGTCGACCGCGGCGGGTGGAAAGGATGTGCGGCCATCCTCGACCAGCTCGAAGGTACGGATGTCCAGGTTGGGAATGGGTACCCCATTGGCATCCTGGACTGTGACGCGAGCAGCCATGTCCGGGTAGCTGCTGCTGTTCACCTCATCGATGATGACGCCAGACCCACCCTGGGCAGCCACCAGCGGCGCAAGCAGCAGGACGAGAACGCACGTACCCAACATGGCCCACGCCCATGCACGTGATGGCAGCGTATGCATACTCCCCTCCTCACACTTTTTTGAACACCAGGGTCGTTTCACCAAGCAGCAGGTAATCTCCGTCATGCAGCACGTGCCGGTAGACGCGGCTGCCTGGATCGCGGTAGGTTTCTTTGCTGCCCACGTACGTGCCGTTGCGGCTGGCCAGGTCGATCAAAACGAACGTCGCGTCGCCGCTCTCGCTGCGCTCGAGCTTGATCTTCAGGTGCTGGCTGGAGCAGGCATCGTCGGGCACGATGACGTCATTACCGGCGACGCGCCCCACGGTGGTCGTATCGGGACGCAGCGGGTAGATGCGACCCCGTTCTGGCCCGTCCAGCAGCACCAGCCAGGCAAATACAGCCACCGCAGGACGCTGGTCGAGCAGCACCGTCGCCGATTCGGCCCGCGGGGCAGCGGGCGGCCCGCCAAACCAGGGCGGCGCCTCAGGGGTGGGAGGAATGGCCCACCCTGCCTGGTCGGGCCGCGGCGTTGGCTGGTCGGCACCGGGGATGATCGGCCGCACGACGGGTGCGCCACCCGGCCCGACGAGCTGCGTGGGTTCCTCTTCACGGCTGCCACCGCTGCCCATTTTGACCGTTTTTTTGTCGTCCATGATGTTGCCTCCTTCAGACGAGCGTGGATGAAAACACCTCGGTCCAATGTGCGTCAATCATGAAAGGATGGTGGTTGATTAAGGAGAACACGAAGAGCACACAGAAAAGCAAACATGGTTACGTGCTCTGTGCGTACAATAGTATGAATGCTCCACTTGCCATGGATGGTCGGTCTGCAATATGCAACTACACAAAGGGCCGTGGGGGGCCCATGCAGCGCTGCCACAGGCGGTGCGCAACGGGTAGACGCCTGTGCTCTAGAGCCTATCCGAAAAACTGTCCCCAGTCGCCTTATTGAGGCGAATATACGGTTATTCGGATAGGCTCTTAGATCGATGGTGGGCCGTCCGCTGCTGCCAGCTGATGGGCGTATCAAGCCGGCAGATAGACGACGCGCGCGGGCGAGTCACCTGGTGTCTGTGTGCGGGAAAACGACACACTTCCCATTATACCCCCAACAAGACACCAAATACAAGCCTGCAAAGGCAGGCACTCCAATCCAAAATCAATCCAAAATCCAAAATCTAAAATCGTTCCAGCCCTGGCAGCAAATAGTCGCGCACCACCACATCCCAGCTCATGCGGGCGGCGATCTCCTGCCCGCGGACCAGCAGGCGCTCGATTTCCGCGTCGTTCGCGGGCAGGCGCTTGAAGATACGCAGTGCCACGCCGTAGCTGTTGCTGCCTTCGATGTGATCGCGCATGCCCTGGTCGATACGCAGTGCATCGTAGGCCGACCAGATGTTGTAATAACCTGGCACCGTGACGTAGTCAGCCGTCACCAGGTTGGGCAGCTCGACCCCACTGGCGGCCCGCTCGATGAAACCGATACAGCCACACACGTTGCTCACCACCGTCAGGGCCCCGGCGCCCAATGGCTCCACCTGGGCAATGCCGAACGGCTCGTACACGCTCTGGCCGAACTCCAGGTCACTGCCGCGCCGCAGGTCGACGAAGTCCATGTCAGCCGGCATGCGGAAGCCACAGCGGTCCTGGTTCCAACCAAACTGGTTGACCAGCACCGCTTTGATGGCGTGCGACTGCTGGTTGAACCGATCGATGCCGTCGAAGAAGAAAGACACTTCCTGCCCCACCAGGTCACCGTTGTCGCCGCGATGGCCAACGGGCCAGCCGTATTCGTACTCCCAACGGCGGACATCTTCAGGCCGTTTGCCGGTGGGCACGGCGGTTGCCACCACGAACAGCACGGCGCGTTTACCCTCACTGGCCAGCATGTGTTCCAGGTGCTCGATGACCCGCAGGTCACGCCACATCCCCTTGCTGACGACCAGCCGGGCCACGTGGGTGAACACATAATCGGGATGGAACCCCATCAGGTTGGCGGTGTACTGCTGCAGCTTACGTTTGCTGGCCAGTTTGTCGGCCAGGCTGACCGTCAGCGGCACGATGCCGTTGTAAACGAGGTCGATGTTTTTCCAGCTGAAGGTGCCGCCCAGGAACCGCAGTTCATTGACCACCAGGTCGCCGACGGCAAAGATGTTGGTGCAGTGGATGGCCTGCCGGATCAGGGGGTGTTTGTAGAAGTGGGACTGGTCGCCGAACACGTCCTCCAGTGAGCGGCCCTCACGCTGCGCAGCAAACAGCGCGTTGTAGAAGCGGGTATCGTGCCCGCCGTGTTCTTCGATCAGGTTGCGGGCGGTGGCCATTTCGTGCGCGTAAAAGATCGTCTTCCAGGCCTGGGGCTCGTTGAGTTGGGCGGCAAAGGCCAGGGGCAAGCCCATCCATTCGTGCGCAATGATGACGCGTTCACCCTGCTGATCGCCCAGGAGTGAGCGCACGGCGCCAAAGGTGGACTGGGCCATCTTCATGTACAGGTTGAACTCGTGGTACTGGTCGTAACGCCCGGCGTCGAGGCCGTAGCGTTGCCAGACGAAAAACTTGAAATCACGGATGCGTTCGGGTGCGGCAAAGGTGGCGTCGACCAGCAGGACTTCATGTTCGGACGGACCAAACGCGCGCCGCCCGTAGAGCAGGGCGACGCCGTAATCGGTTTCTACCCCATGCAAACGGCCGGCCAGCTCTGGCTCCACCTGGTTGACACCCAGCAGGGGGCAGTATAGGACCGTGAGCCTGTTACGTGGGTTGAGCATGCGGTCCATTTCATCACCGTTGTAGCGGTTGAACGGCCCCACCACCACCGTGCGCGGCACGGCCTCGACGTAGGCAGGCGATCCGAGAAGGCCATCCAGGACAGCACCAATCCCCCCAACTTTGAAACCTGCTTCGTGTGTAAAGTGCACCACGGCTTCGAGCATTTGCACGCCTCCTCTATGATGGCGAAAGACCCATTGTGTCACAAGGTTTTGCTAGATATCATTATACTGTGATTTCAGTTGAATCACAACAAAAAACTGGCGCCTGTCGGGGGAGGCAGGCGCCAGTCGAGGCTGAGGGTCAGGCCTCGATTACGGAGTTGTCTTGAGTAAGACCAGGCCCAGCAGCAGGATCACCAGCATGATCACGGTAACCGTCAAATCGATACGGCTACCGCCCGGTTCTTCCACGATCGATACGATCGGTTGAACCGTCCGTGATTCACCACCTGTGGCGGACATCAGAGCCGCCAGTACGAGCAAAGCGCCAGCAATCAATATGAACGGAGCCATGGTGGGCACCTCGCTTGGCCGATGGCCAGAACTGTGATCTGCACTTGCTGCGGGCCGATTCCCGTCATGCGTGCCCATTGTAGCATGCGGTCAGGCTGACGCGCCCGACACTTGATGTACAAGCAACTGCCAAGCGTCTATCTGAAATCCATCCAAACAGATGCGGAGGGCTGCACGCTCAGGTGCAGCCCTCCGCATTCGTGGATACCCCAGTCAACGCAGCCGGATGCGGGGCAGCCGTGCCGCCGGGTGACGGCGGATCCTCCTCGATTGACGGGCACACGGTGCCAGGCGGCTCACTCAGGTACCTTGTATCTCCGCTGGCGGCTGCCCTTCGGGTACCAGGCGGTACCCATGACCGCGCACGGTGACGATGTACACCGGCGCCTTTACATCCGGCTCGATCTTATGCCGCAGGCGGCCGACGACGCGATCGATGGCCTGGTCGCTGACGGCGTCTGGCAGGGCGGCATCGTTGTACACCTCTTCGGCAATCATGTCACGCGTCACCAGGCGGCCGCGGTGCTGCCACAGGCAGGCCAGCAGGCGCGCCTCCAGCGGTGTGAGGTGTACGTCGCGGCGTTGACCGTCCAGGTAAACGGCCACTTCGTCGGCATCGTAGGCGAGCGGACGCAGGGCCCCGCTGGGGGCCATAGTGACGTGAACCCCCGGTTGGGGCCCCGTGCGCCGGTCATGCCGCCGCTCCAGCTCGCGCCGGATGATCGCTTCCAGCTCGATCAAGTTCTCGGTTTTAGGCAGGATGTGATCGGCGCCCAGGCGCAGACCGCGAATCCGTTTGTCGAGCACTTCGCCGGTAACGGAAAAGACGACCACGACGACTCCCACCAGGGTTTCATCGTCACGCACGTTTTTGAGTACTTCGTACCCGTCCATGCCTGGCATGCGAATGTCGAGGATCATGGCATCGGGGCGCTGACTGCGGGCCACGCGTAGGCCCTCTGTCCCGTTGTGGGCCTCCAGCACGCGGCAGCCCAACGGTTCGAACCAGTCGACCAGCTGCTCGCAAAAATCGGGATCGTCGTCGATGACGAGGATCGTGGCGCCTTCCATCATGTTTGATTCTTCTCCTCACAACTGCGCTGATCAGGGTACCGGTGCATGACTGGTATCATGCGGTGGGTAGGGTAACAATGAATGTCGTACCAACGCCCGGCGCGCTTACGACATCGATCTCGCCTTGGTGCACGTGCACCAGCTCCTGGCAAATGTAAAGCCCCAGGCCTAACCCGCCCTGGTTGCGTTGGCCCGGTGGGTGGACCTGGTAAAACTTCTCGAAGATACGCCCTTTGAACTCCTCCGCAATGCCAATTCCGGTATCGGCCACCGATAGGCTGACCCGGCGCCCGTGTAGTTCCCAGCCCAGGGCCACACTACCGCCTGCTGGCGTGAATTTGAGCGCGTTTTCGAGCAGGTTGTCCAGCACCTGGTTCAACGCGTGCTCATCACCCCACACCGCCAGTCCTGGATGCGTCGACCGATTGAGCGTCAGCTTGATCTGGCGGTCGCGTGCGGCAGCGGCAAAACGCTGCTGTGTCTGCTTGAGCAGGTCGACCACACTCAGGCGCTTCATCTCGAGCTGCGTTTCGGCCGGAAATACCTCGTCATCTGGGTGCGACTCCAGCCGGCTGATCCATAACAGGTGCTCGATCTGGCGCTGCTGCCGGTCCAGACTTTCCTGCAGTTTTTGCAGGCGGTCGCGTTGTTTGGCCGTCAAGGGCCCTAACTTGCCGGCCAGCAGGTTGGCCGCGACCTGTTTGGCATAGGCCACCGGGGAGCGCAGCTCATGGCTGGCGGTGAAGAGGCCCTCGGTCTGCAGGTGGAATGCTTCGACCACCTGGCGGTGTTTGGCCGCGTTGTGGATGGCAATGGCCGCCTGGTCGGCAAACAGCTGCAGCGTTTCACGCTCGATCGCACGAAAGACATGGGCAGCCGGGTATTCCACCACGAGCACACGCTGGGCGGTGTGCATGTCTTTGTCCAGGGGGTAACAGGCAAACGCCGGCATGACCGCCGGCCGGCCCGCACCATCACCCAACCAACGGGCGGCTTCTTCCTGGTTACCGGCCAGGACTGGTCGCATCTGCTGCAACGCCAGGTCGCTGATACGTTGGGCGATCAGTGTGCGCTCGGCGCTGGTGGGCAGTTCCAGCCCACCGCGGGCTTCTTCGATCCAGCCGGCAGATTGACGACTTTCGCGCCGCCAGATCGCCACACCGGCACCGGCGGCAATCGTTGCGGCCCGGTGTGCAATCAAGCTGAGGACCTCCCGCAGCTCGGCCTGACTGGTGATGGCGTGATTCACTTCCTGGCTGATTTCCTGCAGCATCCGGAGCTGCGCGCTGCGCTGGGCGGTTGCTTCGGCCAGCTGGGCGCGCCGGATGACCAGCGCGGCCTGGGAGACGAAGGCACGCAGGTGCTCCTGCTCCTCATCGCCGATGTCGGTGCGCTGGCTGAGCCAGTAACCGGCCTCGACCGTGCCAATGTTGGCCTCTTCGACCTGGATGGGCATGAAGACGCGAACCGCTGGCGCAACGTCCGTCGCCTGGAAGATGTCGGGATCGAAACGTCCGTCGTGTGCCTTGACGATGACCGTCTCACCGCGGCGCACCACCGTGGGACGGACATCGTGCGCATGCAGGGCAAACGCCAGCGTATCCTCCCACGCGGCGGGAATTCCGGTGCTGCGCACGGCACGGATCATCTGCGCCTCGCGGTCCACCAGGGAGATCACTACAAAATCGAAGTGCAGGACGCGGCGCAGCGTGGCGACGACACTGCCCAGAATGCTGTCCAGATCGCTGTGCCGCAGGGCTTCGGCCGTCAGCTGCTGCACCGCTTCCCGGTCGCGCACGGTTCGTTCGAGACGGTCGAACAGGCGGGCATTGTCGATGGCGACGGCGACCTGGTTGCCGAACATGCGGGCCAGGCGAATCTCATCGTCGCCAAAGGTGCGTGGCTCGCGATAGTCGAAATAGAGCAGACCCACTGGATTGTCCTTGACCCGCAGCGCGAGACCGAGATAGGATCGAATACGCTCCGCCTTGACGAAACTGTCGGCAATGAATCCATCCACAGCGGTGATCCAGGGTGCACCGGTCACGTCTTCGACCACCAGATAACCTTCGGGCGCCGCCAGCATGCGTTGGGTCGTGCTGCCCAGTTTGGGACGCGGCCGCAGGCGCGCAGAGCTGATCTGGCCGGCGGTGGCAGCCTTATCGACGGCCAGTTGGTGATGGCGTGCGTCGTAGGGACAGATAACTGCCAGGTCAGCCCCCAGGATTTCGCGTGCGGCGTCGGCAATCGTCTGCAGCACTGCCGGCAGCTGCCCGGCCTGGGTAATCGTGGTGGTGACCTCGCGCAGCAGTTCCAGGTGCTGGAAAAGCCGCCGGCTCTGCATGGCCAGGGCCGCCTGGGTGGCGAAGGTGGACAGGGTGCGCACCTCCTGGTCGTTGAAGTGGTAGCGATAAGTGGTGTACACCGACAGCGTGCCAATGATGCGATCACCAGCACGCAGCGGGACGCACAGCATCGATCGGTAACCGTGCCCGGCCGCCCAATCCCGGTACTTGAAATGGTACTCGTCGGCAATCTCGGTCACCTGGCGCGGCAGGCCCGTCTCGGCCACCTGGCCGGTGATGCCATCGCCGAGTGCCAGGTCGAAACCCGGTTCGGCAATCGGCGGTCGCGCGTGAAACGAGGTCAGAACCAATGATTTGCCCGCCCGCAGGTGCAGCATGCAGGCATTGTAGCCCATCACGTCGCTGGTCATGATCTCCACGATACGGTCCCCGATCAGCTGCCGGCTGTACTGGTGCGTCAGCACGGCGTTGATGTCGAAGATGCTGGTCAGGCGCTGCGTCTGGCGCAGGTTCGACAGCGCCGTCGCGACCTGGCTGGCAATCGTCGACAGCAAATCGCGGTCGTCTTCGGTGAAGCCGGGCGGGGCGATGGTGTGGTCGGGGTTGAGTTTGTTGATGACCCGCAGGATGCCAAAGGTGTGGCTGGCATCGTTGAGCGGCACGGCAATGAGGTGACGGACCTGCTGGCTGGGCAGGATGTGCTGGTAGCGCTGGCGGTGGGCATCCACCACCACGGCACACTGTGCGATATGATTGCACACGAGGGCGGTGCCGAAGTTGCTGCCCGCGGTGACAGAGCCAGCCGGTGGGACAAAGGTGCAGGCACACGGCTCGTGGCCAGGCTGCACCGTAAAGGGGCAGCCCGTATGGCTCCCGCCAGACTGCACAATTCCGGCCAGCCCGGTCAAACCTTCGCCCAGGCGGTAGGTTTCATCACGAAACGCGGCCTCGTCCTGTCCAGCACTGCGGCTGAGCTGGTAACAGCCATCGTGCAGCAGAAATATCGATGCTGTTTCCGACCGTAGCCGCTGGCGGGCAGTATCCACGGCGCGCTGCATGATGGCGTCCATTTCCTGCAAATGGTTCAATTCGCGACCCAGCTCGTGCAGCAGTGCCAGGCGCGCCTGGCGCTCGCGGGTTTCTTGCTGCAGCTGTTCGTACAGTTGGGCCGCCTGCAGGGCAAGGGCTGCCTGGTTGGCCAGCGTCTCCAGAAATTCCGGCTCGCGTTTGCCAAACCGGTTGGCCAGGGTCGACTGCACACTGATCAGGCCGATGACGTCGTCTTCGTAGGTGATGGGCACCACCAGGGCTGCCCGCAGGGCCTGCCGGTGGTCGGTAGCATGGACCAGCGGCAGGTCGTTCCCGATCACGTGCTTTCGTGTCGTCACGGCCTGTGCTTCGAGTGGTGCCAGGTCCTGGGAGACGAACTCACCGGCACGCCAGCGTTCGACGCGCACCGGCTGGCCATCGACCAGGCGCAGGGGGGTCGATACGGCGCCCACCCGCAGGTTCAGCGTCTGCATGGCCGAGTCCAGCACCACACGGCACACTTCTTCGAGCGAAACGGGTTGGACCGTTACCTGGCCGACGGCGCGCACCGCCTTCAGCTCGACCTGTTCGCGATAGTGGCGGTTGGACTGGAAGAGCGTCAAAGCCAGGCGGCTGGTGATCATGTCGAGCACCTGCCAGTCATCGGCGGTGAGCGTGGGACGAACCGCAGAGCAGGTCGAGAGCTTGAGGTAACCCCAAACCGTGTCGCGGTAGGTCAGCGGCAGGGCCACCATCGTCGATTCGGGCGGTGTTGGGAATACCGCCGGGTTTACGCCCTCTTCGTCCTCTGTGTGCCATGGCGCTTCGCCGTAGGCCAGGGCATGTGCAAGCGGCAACACCGCCCCGTCGTGCTGCCAGTCCGTGCCGGGTGCTGTGCGCCAGAACACGAGCGGTGGATGAGGATGGGATAACACCTGGGCGGCGTCTGGGGGAAGGCCAACACGGCGTGGCACTGGCAAACGATGACTATCGGCGACGACCAGTTCACGACGCACGATCAGCTGGTTGTTTTCGTTATCGAGAACCAGCACGGCCGCGCTGTGGTCGTAACGAACGAAGCGCCGCAGCTCATCGAGCAGGAAGCCGTAGACGTCGATGGGTCGCTCACGGCGGTTGGTGCGGTCGAGGACCCGGATCAAAAGGTACTGGCGCCGCAGCTGTTGTTCACGCGCCAGCAGGGCTGCAATCCGGCGCAGCAGGCGCTGTTCGCCGCTGGAGAAAGGGCGCGTGGCACGCGCCACGGCCAGCACGCCGCACGGTGGCTGCTGGCCAACGGCCAGTGGGACGGCCAGCACCGGAAAACGCTGCACGACCTGCACGGCGTCGATGCACTGCGCCAGCAGCGCATCGGGCCAGTCGTATGCGCGCAGACGTACACCCACCTCGAACGTGCGGCTGAGTGTATCGAATGGCGCCAGCCAGATGGCGTCCGCCGCCAGGTGATCCAGCACACGGCGCACAACATCGGCCCGGCCGTCGCGACCCTCGGTCGCCGGCGCCAGCAGCTCGTTTAGCTCGACCAGGAACTGGGCGGGCGAGCGGGTCACTGGTGAGCCAGGCTGGTGCGGACCTTTCTCGGCGGAGTCGCCGTGCGGATCTGGCAGCGGAATTGGGGTAACATCCATGGTTAAATACCAATAGTGCCTGCCGGTTGGGTTCTTGGTCCCAACCGGCAGGCACCAGGCGCCGCACGATCTGCGTTACCGGTCGTTCAGACCGCAGGTTCTTGTGGCGCCGTCGGGGTGGCGGGCGTCGCTGCCGCCGGCGTGACGGCAGTGCTGGCACGTGGTGCCACCCAGGTTAGTTCCAAGTCCTTGACCGATTTGGCCGTGGCCTGGGTGGTGCGATGGGTATCCAAGAGCACGCTGATCACACTGCCCAGGGTGAAGTACCACAGAAAACCGAGCAGGCCGGCCAGGAAGGGCGTCAACATCACCCCCCAGCGCACCGCCGATGGCAGGGTGAATCTGAAGCCCAGAATCTGGAGGGTACCATTAGTACCTGAGAAAAGCCCCAGCGCACTCACAATCCCCAGCACCAGCAGCACGACGCCGATCACCTTGAGCAGGATGGCCATGAATTTCAAGAACGGATGATTCGACACGAAGCGCTCCTTTCACACGCCGGGGAGTGGCCTACTGCCCCTCGGCGGCCGGGAACTCCATGTAAAGGCGCACATCGGCGGCTGGGATGCTGGGCACCACGGCGCTCAGCAGCTTCACGGCTTCTGGTTGGACCGTGCCGGTGCCTTCCAGCAGCTTGACCACGTTGTTCAATTCCTCGGGTCCCCAACCGACCATGATGGGCAGTGGTTCACCATTCACCGACAGCTGGATACCAGGTCCGGAGCTTTCGATCCCTACCGATTTCACATTGGCCCGCACCAGTGAATTGAGCGTATCCTGGCTGAGGAAGAGGGGCAGGTTACCGGCACCCATGGCAATCAGCATCTGTGGATCGAGGCGCCACAGCTGGCCACCGGGACCCATCACTTGCGGTGTGCCGCTGGCATCGTAGAAGATCGGCAGGTAGACGACGGCGCTTTCAGCGTCGCCGGCTGCGGCATCCATCGCGGCCGGTTCGGGAAGGGCGGCGTCCTCAGCACGAACTGCGACCGCCTCGGCACCTTCTTTGACGGGCAGTTCGATCACGACGTCCATGCCGACTCGCTGCAGCAAGGGGAGCATGTTGGGAATCCACTCTGCGAGCTGCTGACCCGTCAGCTGGCCGTAGAGCGCATTGAGCTGGCGAATGAGGGGCAGAGAGTCGCGCAGCTTATCGCCCTCCCAGCGCAGGTACGGCAAGGCTTGCCCATTGACGAAAATGTACAGGCCATCTTTGCCGCTGACCAGCTCCAGGTGTTGGATGTTGTTGGCCTGCATGTTGGCCACCATGGCAGCATCCATCAGCTGCAGGCCGGTACCCCCCGTGAGGCCAGTCAGGATTTCTTTGGGAATACCGATGACCGATTCGGCAGCCCCAGACTCGCCGACTTCGATCGTAGCTCGTGGCAGGGCCACGAAAAAGCCCTCCGACTCAGCTGTATCTCCGGGTTCCACTGGCCTGGAGCCGCAGGCGGCCAGGAGGAGTGCAACAATCGTCAGCAGTGCCAATACTGACATCACGCGCTTCGACACCATAGTCGTACCTCCATTGGTAGTACAGGGGCGCTCCGAGCATGCGCCATATTCGATTACGGATCGGTAGGCCTGGCGTGTGGACACGGCCATGCTGATGCTCGCGTCGTAGAACCGAACACGAGACCACACGGGTCAGCAGAGACTGGCTGCATCACGCGACACAGACCCAAAAAGAGAAGACGACACAAATGACAGCAGGTCGCATGGGGCGAGTGGGATTCGAACCCACACGGACGGTTATGTCCCTTGGTTTTTAAGACCAATGCGTCTGCCCTTCCGCCACCGCCCCAACTGCATAGATTTTACCATCACAAGGTAATTATGTGCAAATAACAAAAAATGCAACACACGTTTTGTGTGCCACGGGCCAGTGCACGCTGCTTACGCAGTGAGCCTGCCAGTTCGCACCCTCGTGTCTTGCACTTTTCCAGAGGCGACGGCCGGATTTGAACCGGCGATCGGGGTTTTGCAGACCCCTGCCTTGCCACTTGGCTACGTCGCC
>CAZXQZ010000138.1:0-12931 GCA_964642445.1 uncultured Anaerolineae bacterium | reverse complement strand
GGTTGTCACGCAGCCACTGTACCAACGCGCCGGTGATGGCGATCGAGCCTTCGAGGCAGTACACCGCCGGCTGGTTGCCGATCTTGTAGCCCAGGGTGGTGAGCAGGCCGTTCTTGCTCTGCACAGGCTTGGTGCCGGTGTTGAGGAGCATGAAGCAGCCGGTGCCGTAAGTATTCTTGGCCTCACCGGGGCTGAAGCAGGTCTGGCCGAAGAGGGCGGCCTGCTGGTCACCCAGGTCACCGGCCACCGGCACGCCGGCCAGGTCACCCTTGGCCGTGCCGTAGACGGCGCTGGAGGCCACGATCTTGGGCAGCATGGCGCGCGGCACGCCCATGATTCCCAGGATTTCTTCGTCCCAATCCAGCGTTTCCAGGTTCATCAGCATGGTGCGGCTGGCGTTGGAGACGTCGGTGACGTGGACACCACCGTCGGTGCCACCCGTCAGGTTCCAGATGACCCAGGTGTCGATGTTGCCAAAGACGGCCTCACCCTTTTCGGCTGCTTCGCGCACACCCGGCACGTTGTCCAGGATCCAGCGGATCTTGGGACCGGAGAAGTAGGTGGCCAGGGGCAGGCCGACGTGCGGGCGGAAACGATCCTGGCCGCCGTCCTTGGCGAGATCGTTGCAGATGTCAGCCGTGCGGGTGTCCTGCCAGACGATCGCGTTGTAGTAGGGTTTGCCCGTGAAGCGGTTCCAGACCACAGTCGTCTCGCGCTGGTTGGTGATACCAACAGCCGAGATATCCTTGGCATCGATACCACCCTTGTCCAGGGCGCCCTTGATCACGTCGACGGTGCGGGCCCAAATCTCCATGGGATCGTGCTCGACCCACCCTGGTTTGGGATAGATCTGCTCGTGTTCCTTCTGATCGAAACAAACGACCTGGCCGCTGTGATTGAAGACCATGAAGCGAGTGCTGGTGGTACCCTGGTCGACGGCTGCTGCATAC
Organism: uncultured Anaerolineae bacterium; assembly: GCA_964642445.1. GTDB lineage: Bacteria > Chloroflexota > Anaerolineae > SSC4 > Amarolineaceae > SSC4. The sequence goes on along the minus strand of CAZXQZ010000138.1, from coordinate 11,981 downwards.
TTAGCCATGTGCGAATCCTCCTTTGGATTAGCGAAAATCTGTGCGTATCAACAATTGGCCCAAACCTGGGCCGCGGACTTGAGAATGAGATAGGACGACGTTGCACCGGGGTCTTGATGCCCTGCGCTGCGTTCGCCCAGGTAGCTGGCGCGCCCCTTGCGTGCGACCAGCGGAATAGTCGCCAGCATGCCATTTTCGGCAGCCTGAGCGGACCGTTCCAATGCCACCGCCAGCGTTTGCTGCTCGGCGATGGCGGCCTTGAGTGCTTCCAGGGCTGGGGTCAGGCTGTCGACCATCGTTTTATCGCCAAGAACAGCCTTACCGCGCATCACGACACCACCGATGGCGGCTTCGAGAGCGGCACTCCAATCGGCAGCGGTGAGCTCTTGTTTGCCGGCGGATGCTGACCCGGCTTGCATGAAGAATGTGCCATAGAGTGGGCCGGCGGCGCCGCCCACCGTCGAAACCAGGGTCATACCCACCGTCTTGAAGATGGTGCCGATGTCTTTGTCGCTGATGGCCGGCAGTTTTGTCATCACGGCCTGAAAGCCGCGTGTCATATTCATCCCATGGTCGGCATCACCGATTGCAGAGTCGAGGCGCGTCAGGTAGTCCTTATTCTCATCTAGCACGGCAGCAACGGCGCTGATCCAGTTGAGAACGTCTTGGCGTGAGATGGTCATAGCTTAATTACACGCCCCAGCGCATACCCGGTGTCTTGACCGGCGCGTCCCACAGCTTGATCAGATCATCGTCCAGCTTGAGCACGGTGATCGAGCAGCCGGCCATTTCCAGGCTGGTGATGTAGGGGCCGATCAGGTTGCGGGCCACGGTGATTCCGTTAGCTGCCAGGATCTCGGCCGCTTTGCGATAAACCACATACAGTTCGATGAGCGGTGTGCCGCCCATGCCGTTGACGAACAGCAGCACGCGGTCCCCCGCCTTGAAAGGCAGGTCCTTGATGATCGGCTCCATCAGCATCTCGGTGATCTCGTCGGCCGATTTGAGCGCCATGCGCACACGGCCCGGCTCGCCGTGGATACCGATACCGATTTCCATCTCGTCTTCGGGCAGGTCGAACGTCGGTTTGCCGGCATGCGGCACCGTGCACGAGGTAAGGGCCATGCCCATACTGCGGCCCCAACCGTTGACCTTGCGACAGAGGTCGGCCACTTCTTTGAGGCTGCGTCCTTCTTCAGCCGCAGCACCGCAGATCTTTTCCGCCAACACGGTGGTGCCGACACCGCGACGGCCCGCCGTATAGAGGCTGTCCTGCACTGCGACGTCATCGTCGATGACGACCGCTTCGACGTTGATACCTTCTTCACGTGCCAGGTCCGCAGCCATCTCGAAGTTTAGAATGTCACCGGTATAGTTCTTGACGATGTGCAGCACACCGGCTCCACCGTCGACCGCCTTGGTCGCTTCCAGCATCTGGTCCGGCGTGGGGCTGGTGAAGACGGCACCGGGGCAGGCAGCATCCAGCATGCCCATACCCACGAAGCCACCGTGCATCGGCTCGTGACCTGAGCCACCGCCCGAAATAACACCTACCTTGCCCTTGACCGGGGCATCCGCCCGTACGACAAAACTCGGATCGAAGTAGACTTTGACCAGGTCACCATGCGCCAGGGCAACACCTTCCAACTCTTCCTTGACAACATTTGCGGGATCATTGATCAGCTTCTTCATGGACCTGTCCTTTCACGGTAATTTGCCTGGCGAGTCGTAGGCACGGCTCGCCAGGCCTGACAACGTTCAGACGCACAAGGCCTTACTTACACGGCCATCCACAAGAACGCGGCAAGCGCCGCGCCGATCATCGGACCGACGACCGGGATCCAGGAATAACCCCAGTCGCTCGATCCCTTGCCTGGAATAGGCAGAATCGCATGCGCGATGCGGGGGCTCAGGTCACGGGCCGGGTTGATCGCATAGCCCGTGGTACCACCAAGACCCAGACCGATGACCCACACCAGGAGCGCCACGGTGAACGGGCCGGGCAGACCCCAATTGGTCGCCGGAATGGCGAAGATGCCGAACATCAGCACGAAGGTGCCGATGATTTCTGAAATCAGGTTGAACGTGGTGCTGCGGACGGCGGGGCCGGTGGCAAACACAGCCAGCTTCAGGCCAGCATCCGACGTTTCCTTCCAGTGCGGATGGTAGTGCAGCCAGACAAGGAAAGCGCCGATAAAGGCACCCACAAACTCACCAACCCAGTACCAGATCGCATCGGTGAAGGTAATCCCACCATTGATCAGCACACCCAGGGTGACGGCGGGGTTCAGGTGTGCGCCGCTGCCCAGGGCGACAGCCGAGTACGCACCCACGAACACCGCGAAAGCCCAGGCCGTGGTTATGACAATCCAGCCACTGTTGTTACCCTTGGTCTTGCCAAGCAGCACGTTGGCAACCACACCATCGCCCAACAGAATCAGCAGCATCGTGCCGATGATCTCAGGGATAAGAATAGCCATCTGACCTTTCCTCCTATATTGCGAAACAACGGACAAATTAACGATAGAAATGAGGGGCACCACATCCGTGTAGCTTCCGGCAATTCCCGCGTAACCACACAGGAACAACTACTGACGGTCAGTGAATACGATTACTACCTCCTTTCTGATCCGAGTCTCGATATCGTCGCCGCGTATCCACTCTATCACCCACCGCGCAGGAACGACAAACGCCCGCGGTCCTATCGAAGGGATGGGACCCGGGCGCCATTGTTCTGACAGATGACCTGCGCTGCGAGCACGTCTTACTCCAACTCACAAGACGATCGATCAGACCTGATACTGCTGCTGCGAACAACCACGCTGTTCCGCAGCGCCAGCCGAACGATATCCACTCTAGAATAAGGTGCGGGGATAGATGATACCGAACATCAAAATACCGCAAAGTGGGGAAAGGGTCAACAACTTGTGCAGTTTTGTTTCAAGTCGAAACGCAAATCACAACAAGTGTTTCATTTTGAAACATCGCTGCTTTCACCCTGGAAGGTGTGGATCTTGAGGTCGTAGGCTTTCATCTTGCGCCACAGGGTAGTGCGGCTGATGCCCAGCATGGCGGCCATTTGGGCAGCGTTGCCCTGGGTGGCCCAGCCGGCGCGAATGATGCCTTCGCGGTTCCATTCATCGAAGCTGAGGACTGGTTCGACGCGCTCGCGTGTCGGGACGATGACGCTGCTGTGGCGCACGGCATCGGGCAGGTGAACGATATCGATCGCCTGGCCCAGGGGGGCCTGGCTGGAGGCGCGTTCCATGACGTTTTCCAGCTCGCGTACGTTGCCTGGCCAGGGATAGAGCATCAGGATCTCCATTGCCCGGGCAGTCACCACGGCGGTGCCATCGGCACTGCGCCCCATACGCGCCAGGATGGTGTCGATCAATTCGGGCAGGTCTTCGCGGTGACTGCGTAACGGCGGGATGTCGATAACGATCGAGCTGAGGCGGTAGAGCAGGTTAGCCTGGAAGTTGCCCTCGGCCACCAGGTTGTCGATGTCGACGTCGGTGGAAGCGATGATACGCAGGTTGACGGGGATGGTGCGCGTACCCCCCAGGCGCATCACCTCGCCGGTTTCGATCACACGACCGAGGGCGGATTGAAACTCGCGCGGAATGGCATCGACTTCGTCAAGGAAGAGGGTACCGCCTGCGGCCAGTTCGAATTTGCTGGGCCGGCCTTCGGCCCGTGCGCCACTGAAGGCACCGCCTTCATAGCCCAGGAATTCGCTCAGAAAGAGATCACGCGGAATGGCCCGGCAGTTGATGGCAATGAAGGGGCCGCCAGCCCGGGCGCTGGCATTGTGAATGGCCCGTGCCACCACGTGTTTGCCCACGCCCGATTCACCTTGCAGCAGGACACTGCCGCGCCCGCGCGCCGCCGTGCGCGCCTGCTGACGCACGCGCTGGACCGAGGCCGATTGGCCCTTGATGTCTTCCAGCGTCAGCGTGGCCTGTGTGCCAGCCAGGCGGTGATACAGGTTGTGAATCTGTTCGATTGGCTGCAGGGTCGCCAGGTAACCGGCCGGGTTTTCGGCGCCGGCCTGGATCGGTACCAGCGTCAGTATGCACTGCATCGGACGCCCATGGACCAGCAGCTGCGCCTCGCGGCTGTGGATGTTCTCCCCACGATCGACCAGGGCCTGGATTTCGGCGGGAATTTGTACGACCTGGCGCAGGGGATGGCCGACGAGGGCATACGGATTGAGGCCCAGCAGGCGCGCCGCCTGTTTGTTGAGCTGGGTCACGACGCCATGGACATCCCACGCCAGGACCCCTTCGGTGATCGACTCCAGGGTGGCGTTCAGCAGGGTGAGGTGACGGTTGGCATCCAGGGTGAAGCTGTCGGCGGCCAGCTGATTATCCAGCGCCCGTGCGGCGGCCACAACGATACCCAGGGTGTGCGGATGGCTGCGGTGCACCTCGCACAACAGGCCAATGACACCCGCCGGATAACCGTTGGGGTGAAAAATTGGCGCTGCGGCATCGATCAGGTCGTGAAAACAGGCCAGGTAATGCTCAGGGCCAATGACCAGCGCCGGTGTGCGCTCCACCTGCGCCAGGGCAAACGCATTGGTCCCCACACGCCCTTCGTCCCAGAACGTACCCGGCATCAGGCCAATCCGGCTGGCCCGCTCCAGGATCCCTGGTGATCCCAGCACCGCCAGCACACAGCCGGTGCTGTCCAGGAGCGCGATCAGGCTCTCGCCCCCCTCGATGAACTGGTTGATGTCTTCCATCAGGGGGCGGGCAATGGCGATCAGGTCGAACTGGCTGATCAGGACACGCTGCAGTGTATCCGGGTTGAGCCGTGCCAGCGGTGGCTGGGCATACGGGTTCAGCAGGGGGGCACAACGACGCCAGGAATTGCTGATCAACGGGTCGATGCCCGGCAGTAGAAAACGAGTCTCGACAAATCGTGTCCACTGACGGGCTAACTGCTCGGAATCGACCGGAAAGGCGTTGGGCTGCATGGCATTCGTCTACATCGACGCCGCATCGACATCGTCCAACAGGCTGCCCCACAGCCCTTCATCGTAGGCGGTCACCGACAATTGTGCTGGCTCGACGATCACTGCCGGTTCGGTTTCGCTGTCGCGGGACACAGCCGGCGTCGGTTCGTCGAGCGGCAGGGGGACAGCGGCGCTGTCCGTCACGGGGACACTGCGTGCCGGCAGAGGTCGCCCGACCAGCTCCTGGTAGAAGACGAAGTGGTCGACCGCCCGTCCCAGGTAGTTGGATGTGGTGTCGGCGACACCAATCCCAATGACCATCTTGCCCTCCATGCGCAGTGCACGCACCAGCGGAATAAAATCGCGATCCCCGCTGATCAAAATGAAGGTGTTGAGGTGGGGATAGCGGTACAGCACACGCATGGCATCGACGCAGAGGTGCATATCCACGCTGTTTTTGATCGAGCCATGATTGCCACCGATACGGCCATACTGGTAACTGGGCACAAAAACCGGGTCGATGTCGTGGTTGTGCAAGATCGATGACACGGTGGGCGCGTGACGGCGCCAGTCCGCGTAGGCCCGTGCAATCACCACCCGCCCGAACTGCCGACACCAGTTCATGAGAACGCCAAAATCGGGATTGACGTTCAGGCAGTTGCGCGTCGAATAGACGATGTTCTCGAAATCCACGAATACTGCCACATCACTGCTTTCACCCTGGTCTTGACGCGCCCCACTGCCGTTTGTGCGGTTTGCTGCTCCCTCTTCAGATGCGAATGATGGTCGTCCATGATTGTGATTGGAATTTTGTGAAGAGTTTTGTGAATGAAAATGTGCGTTGGTCATATGTCCCCATACAATAATCACCATACCAGATTAGTTTACTGCACTAGTTACACTGGCCGGCGCGTCGGACATCAGGTTGGCCCAAACGCGCTGGCAGTTCTCCGCCGAATCGAATGCGAGATAGACGGCATCATTATACACACGCTCTTTGCCGGCTGACCGTAAGCTTTGGCCGTTTTCAGTCTTTTTTGTCACTTCGATTTCAACCCGCAAGGCCGGCCGGGTCCGCCGGCCAAAAGCCAGGCGGCCCTGGCGAACGCCCCGGATAGCCTGCGGCCGGAAAAAAATGTACCACATGCCAACCTGTTCTTCTGACGAGCGTCCCAGCCCCAGGAAACGTGACCGCTGTACGCGTGCCAGGATCGCGTGCTCGCGCACAGCAAACGACGTAAACTCGGCCGGCAGTACGCTGAAACGCTGTGCCTCCTCACCGACCTCGAAGCGGCCGGTGGCATAGACCGGAACGTGCTCCAATGCGGCCAGCGGTGCCATCGAACCGGCGGCTGGCAGCCCCTGGGGCGAAAAATGCACGTAATCGCGGCGGCGGGCGCTGCGGTGCAGCAGCCATCCCAACCCCAATACCACGGCCGCAGCCACCGACGCCCACCGGTCCACGGGTAACCACCCCAACGCCATGATCGCACCCAAGACCACTAACCCGATCGTCAGCCAGCGGTCCAACGGCCAGCCATTGAAACGATGGTGATGCAACTGATACAGAAGTTTGTAGACTACACCCATCACACAGCCGTCACACTATCCAGCTCAAAACGCCGCCACGTCATACATGGTAATACCGGACACCAGCTTGGGGTAGAAGTAGGTTGCCTTTTGTGGCATCACGAGACCGGCGTCCGCCACGGCACCCAATTGATCGAGGGTGGTGGGGTTCAGCAGCAGACAGGCCTGGTACACCCCGTCGGCCAGCGCGGCCAGCGCCCGCCGGTCGTCCGGGTCGTAGGCAATGAAACGTTTGTCGGCCAGATCATGCGTCACAGCCGACAACAAAGGGGACAAAACCCACTGCTGCAGCTTGACCACATCCAGCTCGGCCAAAACGGGCGGCAGACTGCCCGGCACCATCAACCCAGGCCGCGGCCGCAAGAGCCAGCCGCCCGCGCGATGGGGCAGCACCAGGCCGAACCAGCCGGCCCCGGCGGGTACTTGGGCGAGTCGCGCCTGCACGTGGTTGGCGTCCGCCACCCATTCCATGATGAAGTTGTCGCGCAGGGTGGTCAATACACCTTCGGCCGTCAGGTCGGGGACGTCGTGCAGGCAGCGGTGCGCCGCCAGGATACGCAGACCTGGATCGTCCTGCGGGGTTATGTAGACGAGGACGTAGTCCCAGGGTTCGCTGCCACCGCCGCTGCCCATCTGCCGTTGGTAATTCAGGGCTGTCTCATAGCGGTGGTGACCGTCGGCCACGTACAGCATCTCGGCTACCAGGGTTTCGCCGAAGAGGGCCAGCGGCTGCGGATCGTCCACGTGCCACAGCTGGTGCTGAATGCCGTCATCGTCGCTGAACCGGGCCGCGGGCGGTGCGCTGGTCAACTGCATCAACGCGTGCTGGAAGGTGTGCGTTTCATCGCGGCAGAAGGTGAAGATTGGTCCCGTTTCGATCTGCGTATGTTCCAGCAGGGCCAGGCGGTCGGCCTTGGCGCTGGGAAATGTTTGCTCGTGCGGGCGAATGCCATCGCCCCACGGTGCCAGGCGCAAGCTGCCCAGCAGGCCGGTACGCGTGCGCGTGTCCGAAGCGCCGGGCACGGCATACGACTGCTGGTACACGTAAAAGGACGGTCGCGGGTCACGGCGGATGACCCCACGCGCCCGCCAATCGGCCAGGCTGGCCGCCGCGCGCGTATAACGGTTGGCGGCACTGTCATCGCCCGCCAGTTCACGCCCCAATTCGAGGCGAATCAGGCTGGCGGGATGGCGGGCATAGAACGCGTCCTGGGCCACCGGACTGATGACGTCGTATGGCGGCACGAGCAGATCGGCCAGGTCGCCGGCGTCACGTGCATAGCGCCAGGCGCGGAATGGGCGAATGACAGGCATCAAAAGTCCGATCTAGAGCATGAAGCGTGACACGTGATTCGCCGATAATACTCATGTTCTATCGAAACTTGGGGTTTCGGGGCAACACGGCATCCCAACAACGCCTGGTTTCTCCAGAACATGAGTTTTGTGATCGTCATTCGCTGACAGCGCGTGCCCACACGTCTCACGCGGGCAAATCAGCTGCGATCGACTCACCCACAACGTGCGTAGTGGCGTGATGCAGCGGCACGTAGCCGGCGCGTTCCTGGTCCGGTTCGGGCAGCGACGCCTCATCCGGTTTGTCGGACAGCACCACGATCACGGCACCACGCTGCTGCAGCCAGCGGCTGATTTCGACGACCTCGTTGGTGATGCAGATCTCGCTGGCCAGGTGCTCCGCGGGCGGTGCGTCATCGGCCACGCTGTTCATGCGGGCCAGGGTCGCCAGGTACTCGCGCCGGCGGAACGTCTTGAACGGCGTCGGATCGTCACTTTCCATCAGCTTATAGAAGCTGTAGTGAATGTCGGCCAGCACCGGCTGGTTGGCCGTTGCCAGGCGCATGTCGGCCCAGCGCACGAACTGCGGGAAGGTCATACCCATCTCGTCGATCAGGCATTCCTGCAGCGCGGCGCGCGAGATGACGCCGGAGCTGACGATCAAACAGACATAGGCCAGGTAGTCCTGGTTATCGGCGGTGAAGGCGTGGTACTGGGGCTGGTTGAGCTCGAAGTACACGTCCTCGAATGCCTCCTGGTTGAACTGTGAGCCCAGCAGCTCGCGCATCGTCGTACGCAGGCCCGCCAGGCGCGCTTCGTCGATCACCTTGCTGTTGCGGCCGCGTGCACCGATGAAGGTTTTGTCCATGTCGATCACGACCGCAGTGCGGTCATCGAGCCGCGCACCCTCATCCAGGATCGTGTGCACCCACGGCGCCAGGGCATTCCAGCGGCCAGCAATCGTCACGTTGTCCGGTTCTTGCTGCACGGTCGTCGGGCCGGCTTTGCCTTCATCCACGCCCGAACCGACGAAGGCCCAGCCGGGCCAGCGACCGATCTTCGTTATGTTGCGGAAAGCGTTGCCGTCGGCCAGGGCAGTATCGCCCAGAAAGATCAGCTCTTCGACCTCCCCGTGCGGGTGGGTCACTTCGTTGGCGCGTTCGATGATCCAGGCGGCCGCCCGTGCGTAATCGAGTTCGTGTTTGCGCGGAATGCGCCGCGACGGCAGGTCCATCTCCTGCCAGGCTGACCGCAGCGGGGGAATGCGCCGGTCTTGCGCATTCAGATTGCGGTACACGACCAGGTTGCCGGTCACGTCCGCAAGCGTCATGGTTCCAAACAGTTGCATCCACTGCCTCCCTGTCGAACGTTATGTACGGGGCCACAACGGCAGCTGGCTGGCTGCCAGGGCGGCCTGGGTTGAGGCGGCGACGGCGCGTGCGCCGAAATAACCTTGCGCCACCATCAACTCGGCGTTGAGGATCGATCCACCCGCGGCCCCACGAATCGTATTGTGGCCCAGGAGGACGAATTTGTAATCGAGCAGTTCGCATGCACGCAGTCGGCCGATCGACGTGGTCATGCCGTGACCGGCGTGGCGGTCACGGCGGGGCTGCGGGCGATCGGCTTCGGCGCGCACCTCGATGAAACGGGCCGGTGCCGACGGCAGCGCCAGGCGCTGCGGGAGCCCCTGGTAGCCTTCCCAGGCCGCCTGGACCTCAGCGGCGCTTGCCGGGCGGGCCAATTCAACCGACACACACTCCAGGTGGGCGTCGCGCGTCTGCACGCGGTTGCAGTGTGCACTGATCCGCAGGTCGATCTCTTCGATGTGATCACCCCGATAGACACCAAGCATCTTACACGGTTCGGATGCGACTTTGTCTTCTTCGTTGGAAATATGTGGAATTACGTTGTCGATGATGTCCAATGCCGAGACACCGGGGTAGCCCGCTCCCGAAACAGCCTGCATCGACACGACGAAGACACGGCGCAGCCCAAACGCGTCGTGCAGCGGTTTGAGCGCACAGGTCAGGTGGGTGGCCGTGCAGTTGGGATTGGTCACGATGAACCCGCGCCAGCCCCGCTGGATGCGCTGGTGTTCGACGAGTGCCGTATGTTCGGGATTGACTTCGGGAATCAGCAGCGGCACGTCGCGGCCGCGCCGGTGCGAACCAGCGTTGGAGAAGATCGCATAGCCCGCCGCCGCCATCTGTTCTTCGAGTGGACCGGCCATGCTGTTGGGCACGGCCGAAAAGAGAATTTCACAATCGATGCCTGGTTCACCGTGCTGCAGCACCCTATCCCGCACGGCCTCTGGCATCGGTTCGTCCAGGTACCAGTGACAGGCATCGGCGTAACGCCGGCCCGCCGAGCGGCCCGATGCGGCCAATACCCGTAGATCGAACCACGGGTGGTCAGCCAGGAGACTCACGAAACGCTGGCCTACGGCGCCCGTGGCACCGAGAACACCCACACGAATCTTTGCCGCCTGCGGTCCATGCGAGTTCGACGAATCGTTTGCCATGTTCATCCCGTTGCTTCAACGCGTGATTGATTTTATGCATTGCCGGGGGCCAATACCTGGACCGCGCCAGGCATTGTTTCCCGTAACGCCGCCGTATGATACCTGTTTCAAGACCATACGTCAAGTTACCGGCGACGAAAAAGTTTATATGTTTTCGTGGGATGAGCGTGGTTGACCCCAGGGTTTGGCCCGCAGCGCCAGGCGGCCGGCGCGGGCGGCAAAACCACCGAGGATACGGAGAGGATGGACGAAGAAGGCGTACAGGTAGGCGGCCAGGTCGCTGTCCAACGCATAGTTGGTTTTCTGCCAGGGCACACCGGGGAAGAGCCGCAGCCGGATCCAACGTCCCGCCGCGTGCGGTGAATCGATGATGGCCACATTGAGCACCCGCCCGGCGTCTTCCTGGGAGGGAGTCACGTCGACGGTCATGATCAGGTTGAGATCGACCAGGCGGCTGAGCAGCTGCTGGCGCCAGGCGGCGGGTGCCAGGGCGGTGCGCACGGTGGCCGGTACGTCGGCGCCAAGCAGATCGTGCGCCAGCTGCAGGGCGACGAAAATGGCGGTGCTGGCCTGCAGCTCGTGGGCACGTTTCGTCAGCGCCGGCCAGTCGATCTGGTCACGCCAGCGGTGGAGGGTCCAGGTAATGTCCAGGTAGCCCGGCAGGCCGGTGAACCCATGGTGCATCGCGCGGTGCAGGCAGAGGTGCAGCAGCATGTCTTCGAGCGCCAGCTGTTTGACGGGCTGACCGGCGATCACCAGCGGGCGGGCGCGCTGCCAGAAACGTGCCGTATCGAGCGCCAGCGGGGCGGTGAAGTTCCAGCTGTGGACCAGGTCCTGGTGAAACTCGAGGGTGAGTGTTTCCTGGTGGGCGCCTTTGGCAAACGAGAGCTCACCGTTGAAGAAATCACCCACCGTTTCACTCCCATCGGCACCCCGAAAGCCCAGCGGGTGCAAAACGGCGGCGACGTTCGCCAGGTCACTGCGCTGGACCAACAGGTCGACATCGGCCATGGGGCGCAGACCGGTATCGGGATAGGTGGTTTCAGCGAGTACGATCCCCTTCAACAGCACCGGGGTGATACCGCGCTGGCGCAGGGCGACCAGGACCGGTTCGAGTTCGGCCTCGAAGAGCAGGTGACGGCGGACCGAGGCGTAGTACTCGGCGGAGAGGCACTCACGGGACGCGGCCGGGACGTGTTCGAGCACGCCGTCGTGGCGCAGGTTGTAGAACAACAGCGGTGCCAGGTTACACGCCAGGGCGCGCCCAACCAGGGCATTCCAGTCATGCGGCGTCAGCTGGTGCCAAACGGCTGGATCCCGGGGTGGCGGGCGTACGCCCATCAAGAGCGCCTGGTCACTGGGAGGTAACGATGCTAGAGCGAACATGTTGCCTTCGTCAGGTTAGGGCTTGTAGAAGAATGACTTACCGTGCTTTGCGGCGAATTCCGGCCATTCTGCAGGGAGTTATACTTCGACAAGCCCTTATGTCACGCGCGAACGGGTCTGCGCGCATACACCGAGCGGCACACGCGGTGAGGGTTCTTTTAGCCGATGACGGCGGATTTACCAAGTTTGGGAGTACGGAGTAGGGAGTACGGAGTAGGGAGTACGGAG
>CAZXQZ010000137.1:0-12967 GCA_964642445.1 uncultured Anaerolineae bacterium | reverse complement strand
GCTCCGGCGCGGTCGTCGCTTCCGGCGCGGCCGTTGCTTCCGGCGCCGCGGTCGGCGTTTGCTGGCCGCCGCCACACGCTGCCAGCATCGACGCCAGCATAATCACGACGACGAACAAACTAACGAATCGTATAGCACGCATTTGTGTTCTCCTCCAGAAATGTGTCCAACGGTAAGCGCCTCCGCCTGGCTGCCAGCCGGCACGCCGCCGGCCGGGTTCCCAGGTCGTTCGTCTGCGCTGTCCGTAGCGGGCACGCTGGCCCAGGCAGGCCAAGACGTGCCAGGTGGGGTAACCATCCCCGCACTGAGTGATCAGAAGTCGGCCAGCTCCCATTAACCTCCCAGGTAAACTTCCATGACGCGAGGGTTATGTAACAATGTGTCGGCCGAGCCTTCCAGGGCCACGCGTCCCGTTTCCAGCACGTAGCCCCGGTTGGCGATCGAGAGGGCCATCTGGGCATTCTGCTCGACGAGCAGGATGCTCTTGCCCAGGGTATTGATCTGCTGGATGATGTTGAAGATCTCCTCCACCAGGATGGGCGCCAGCCCCATCGAGGGCTCGTCCAGCAGGATGAGTTCCGGATCGACCATCAGCCCACGTCCGATGGCCAGCATTTGCTGTTCGCCACCGGATAGGGTCCCGCCTTTTTGCTGCAGGCGCTCTTTGAGCCGCGGGAAGTGTTGGAAGGCCACATCCATACGCTGGCGGATCAGGCGCTGGTCCTTCATCATGAACGCGCCCATTTCCAGGTTCTCGCGCACGGTGAGTTTCGGAAAGATACCACGTCCTTCGGGCACATGGCCGAGACCCAGGGCGGCAATTTTGTGCGCGGGCACGTGGGAAATGTTCTGGCCATGATACTTGACCTCCCCCTTGCGTGGGTGGATCAGGCCCGAGATCGTGCGCAGGGTCGTGGTTTTGCCCGCACCGTTGGCGCCAATCAAGGTGACAATTTCGCCCTTGTCGATCGTGAGCGAAATGCCTTTGAGAGCATGAATGTGACCGTAGTACGTGTTGACATCGTTGAGTTCCAGCAGCGGTGTGCTCATGCGGTGCTCCCCTGGGTCTGAACGGCCGCTGTGGCCGTAGGACCGCCAGCAAGACCCATGCCGCTGGCGTGGCGTCCCAGGTAGGCTTCGATCACGTGCGGATCTTTGCGCACCACGGCGGGCTCACCTTCGGCGATTTTGCGCCCAAAGTCGAGTACCGAGATACGCTCTGAGATACCCATGACGACCCGCATGTCGTGTTCGATCAGCAGCACCGTAATCCCCAATTCGTCGCGCAAGCGCCGAAACAGCCCCATGGCCGCTTCCGTTTCGCTCGGATTCATGCCGGCGGTCGGCTCGTCGAGCAGGATCAGCTTCGGCTCGACGGCCAGGGCACGGGCGATCTCCACCCGCCGCTGACCGCCGTACGGCAGGTTTTTGGCCAGCTCATCACCAGAACCCTTGAGGCCGACGAAGGCTAACAGTTCGCGTGCCCTGTCCAGCCCCGCCTGTTCGGACGCCTTGAAACCGCGTGTCCTAAAGATAGCACCCCAGCCCGTATTATGCAAGCGCGTGTGCATCCCAACGAGCACATTCTCGATGACCGTCATATTCGGGAACAGCCGGATGTTTTGGAACGTGCGGGCAATACCCGCCGATGCAATTTGATCCGGGCGTTTGTCACTGATGACGTGCCCGTCGAATACGAACTGGCCACCATCCGGCTTGTAGATGCCGGTCATGATGTTGAAGAACGTCGTTTTGCCCGCGCCGTTGGGGCCGATAATACTGTCGATGGCTCCCTTTTCGACGGTGAGGTCGACCGAATCGACCGCTACCAGCCCGCCAAACCGTTTGGTAATGCTCTGTGCTTCCAGAAGCGCCATCTTTCCGTCTCCTTTCCTACTCTTGCTCGTACGGCAGTGGCGCCTCGGTCCGGCGCGTCTCGTCCATGTAGTCAGGCGTCTCTTCTTCGGCGTCTGCTTCTTGCAGTTCCATGGCGCGTCGTTTGGACGGCAAAATACCGGCTGGACGGAAAATCATCATGACAACCAGGATGACGCCAAACACGAGCTTCTGGTAACGCGCCGGATCGAATTGGCCCGGCAGGTCGGCCCAGGGCATGTTGATAATGGGAATCACGCCTGCGCCCTGGCGCAGACGGCTGAGCTCCAGCGAGAGGTACTGCAGCACGTCGATGTTGAGCAGGGTGACCAGCGCCGCGCCGAGAACGACACCGGGAATGCTGCCCAGACCGCCCAGGATCACCATGACCAGAATCATGATCGATTGGGTCAGCGAAAACGTCTCAGGGCTGACGAAGGTGCGGCTGGCCGCAAAGATCACCCCCATGGCACCGGCAAAAGCAGCACCGGAAGCAAATGCCGTGAGTTTGGTACGGGTGAGCGGAATACCCATGGCCAGGGCCGCCACCTCATCTTCACGAATGGCGGTCCAGGCACGTCCCACACGCGAGTTCTCCATCCGGCTGACGACGATGATGACCACCACCAGCACGAATAGTGCGATCAGGTAGAAGAACAGGTTGTATAACTCGGAAGGGCTGAGCGGTTTACCCGCAATGCCCGATAGAAAATCGTAGATGGGGCCAGACGTCAGAAACACGGGCAGCGGCGGGCGCTGGATTGGTGTGATGCCCTGCGGTCCATTGGTCAGGTTGATCGGCTTGTCCATGTTGTTGGCCAATACACGGATCACCTCACCGAAGCCGAGGGTCACGATGGCCAGGTAGTCACCACGCAGGCGCAGCACGGGCAGGCCCAGGATGATGCCAAAGAAGGCGGCCATGCCAACACCCAGGAAGATGAAGAGCCAGAAGAATTCCGGCCCAATCGGAAACCCTTCCAACTGCGGCGCCGTGCCGGGCTGCGAGTTCAACAGCCAGAGCTGCTGCGAGCCAAAAATGGCCCACGAGTAGGCACCGACGGCATAGAAGGCCACGTATCCCAGGTCGAGCAATCCCGCAAACCCGACCACGACGTTGAGCCCTGACGCCAGGGCCGCCATGATGGCCACCTGGAAACCTAACTCGAGCAGAAACGGATTGAGGGCACCCAGGATCGGCACGATCACAAACACGACCACCAGCGCCAGTAGTGCTTTGACGGCAAACCGGTTGGGCAGACGGAAGATGAACAGGATCGATGCCATGAACAACATGCGCCACAGCAGCGAGCGCGGATTCTGCGTGACCATGTAGGAGGTGAAGATCACGTAGACGATCGTCAGAATGAGGGCGGTGTTGCCACGCTGCAAAAACGCAAAGGGTGACTTGGGTGCCGTTGGCTGTGCCATTGTCATAGGTCACCTCATGCTTTCTGGGCCACGTTTTCGCCCAAGAGACCGGTAGGACGAAAGATCAGGATCAAAATGAGGATACCGAAAGCCACGATATCCTTGTATTCGGCGCCAAACGCTCCCTGCGTGAAGATCGTCAGGTAGGACGCCGACACCGATTCGAGCAAACCAAGAATAATACCGCCTAACATCGCACCGGTGATGTTGCCAATGCCGCCCAACACCGCCGCCGTAAAGGCTTTCAAACCGGGGATGAAGCCCATGAAGGGGTCGATACGGGTGAACTTGAGCGCCCACAACACACCCGCCGCACCGCCCAGGGCACCGCCGATGAGAAAGGTGAAGGCGATGATGCGGTTGACGTTGATGCCCATCAGGCTGGAAGTGCGCTGGTCCTGCGCCACGGCCCGGATCGCTTTGCCCAGTTTGGTGGCGTTTACGAGGAAGTTGAGGCCGATCAACATGATGAACGCAACCACGATAACGATCACCGACTTGACCTGGATATCGACCGGGATCTGAATCGGCCCCAGCGGCATCTCGAACAAGGGGATGCGTTCGTCGAAGTTGCCGAAGGTGGGGAACGAGAGGTAGAACTGGCCGGTCGTCACACTCTGGATAAAACGCATCGTGTCTTGCAGCAAGAAGCTGACGCCGATGGCCGAAATGAGCGGCACCAGGCGCGGCGCATGGCGCAGGGGGCGGTAAGCCACCCGTTCAACCGAAACAGAGAGCGTGCCGGCCACGATCATACCCACAATAATCGCCAGGAACAAGAAGAGGTAATCGAGGGCCAGGTTGTTTGCCAGCACGCCGCGGTTGTCCAGGTAGATCAGAAGCCAGGTACCTGCGAAGGCGCCGAACATGAAAAACTCACCATGGGCAAAGTTGATGAATTCAAGCACGCCGTACACCATGGTGTAACCCAAGGCGATGGTGGCGTACATGAAGCCCAGGGTAATGCCGTCGATCAGGACCTGGGGCAAAATGGCCAGGCTGAGCTGCACCAGGTCACGGTTCGGTTGGGTGCCACGCAGCAAAAACGCCACGACGAGGACAAACGCCGCAACGGCGGCACCACTGATGAGGATGAATAGCAGCAGCTGACCAATGGGGCGGAGGATTTCTCGCAACGCAGTATTCTCGCGTAAAACCTGCATTTGCCCATCCTTCTTGAAAAGTGCGGAGAAGGTTGCACGGAACAAACATCACCGGCTGGTCATCCCTCAAGGATGATCGCGAGGATGACCAGCCGGTACTCCGATGACGTGCAGGCCAGGGTGTGCAAGACACCCTGGCCTGTTCACTCACCAGATGTTATTCACCGCCCGGCGGTGCAATGTCGAGGGTCTGAACGATGGCGTTCTCGCCCCAGGCGTTCGGATCGGCCGACTTGACCTGGATCACGAAGTACTTGGCGCTCGCCAGGTCACCCTTTTCGTTGAAGCTGAGGTCACCGGTGATACCCTTGTATCCTTGGGTCGCCCGTACCGCCGCCGCCACGTCCGCCCGCGCCGGCTTGGCATCACCGGCGGCCGCTGCTGCGGTCTGGATGGCCTGGAGGCAGATGCCCATGGAGTCGTAGGCCTGGGCGCTGAACGGTTCGGAGTTGGCGTTGAAGCGTGCCTTGTAGTCCTCGATGAACTGCGCCGTCGCCGGGTAGACGCTCGCCGGCCCAGCCACCGTGCTGTAGTACATGCCGACGACACTCTCACCGCCCAGGTTCACCAGCTCCGAGCTGTCCATGCCGTCCGGACCCATGAAGGTCCCCTTCACACCCTTCTCACGCGCCTGCTTGAACAGCACGCCCGCCTGCGGGTACAACCCACCAAAGTACACCACGTCCGGGTTCGCTACCAGGATCGGGGTGATGATGCTGTCGAAGTTCGCCGTCTCTTCCGTCCCCTCGAACCCCAGCACCTCGATCCCGTCCTTCTCCGCTGCCTGCCGGAAGAACTCCGCCACACCCTGCCCGTACGCTGTCTTGTCGTGCAGAATGTAGACCGTCTTCGCCTCCAGCTCGTTCAGCGCAAACTGCTCACCCACCACACCCTGCACGTCGTCACGTCCCACGATGCGGTTCACTTCCGCATACTCGCGGTCCGTGATGTTCGGGTTCGTATTCGCCGGCGACACCATCGCCAGCTGCGCCGTGTGGTACTCCTCCGACGACGGAATCGCAACACCTGAGTTCAGGTGACCCACCACACACAAAATGTCGTTGTCCGCTACGATGTTCTTGGCGTTCGCCACACCCGTGTCCGGCGTCGCCTGGTCGTCGTACGGCACCAACTGCACGTCGAAGCCCATGTCCTTGAGCGGACCACCCAGCTGTTCCAGGGCAAGCTGGGCGCCGTTTTTGATCGCCACACCCAACACCGACTGCGGCCCGCTGAGGGGACTCTGGGTCGCAATCTTGATCGTGACGCCGGAGAGGTCAGGTAACTCAGCCGTGGGCGTCGTATCCGCCGGCGCTTCGCTGCCTGGCGGTGCAATGTCGAGGGTCTGAACGATGGCGTTCTCGCCCCAGGCGTTCGGATCGGCCGACTTGACCTGGATCACGAAGTACTTGGCGCTCGCCAGGTCACCCTTTTCGTTGAAGCTGAGGTCACCGGTGATACCCTTGTATCCTTGGGTCGCCCGTACCGCCGCCGCCACGTCCGCCCGCGCCGGCTTGGCATCACCGGCGGCCGCTGCTGCGGTCTGGATGGCCTGGAGGCAGATGCCCATGGAGTCGTAGGCCTGGGCGCTGAACGGTTCGGAGTTGGCGTTGAAGCGTGCCTTGTAGTCCTCGATGAACTGCGCCGTCGCCGGGTAGACGCTCGCCGGCCCAGCCACCGTGCTGTAGTACATGCCGACGACACTCTCACCGCCCAGGTTCACCAGCTCCGAGCTGTCCATGCCGTCCGGACCCATGAAGGTCCCCTTCACACCCTTCTCACGCGCCTGCTTGAACAGCACGCCCGCCTGCGGGTACAACCCACCAAAGTACACCACGTCCGGGTTCGCTACCAGGATCGGGGTGATGATGCTGTCGAAGTTCGCCGTCTCTTCCGTCCCCTCGAACCCCAGCACCTCGATCCCGTCCTTCTCCGCTGCCTGCCGGAAGAACTCCGCCACACCCTGCCCGTACGCTGTCTTGTCGTGCAGAATGTAGACCGTCTTCGCCTCCAGCTCGTTCAGCGCAAACTGCTCACCCACCACACCCTGCACGTCGTCACGTCCCACGATGCGGTTCACTTCCGCATACTCGCGGTCCGTGATGTTCGGGTTCGTATTCGCCGGCGACACCATCGCCAGCTGCGCCGTGTGGTACTCCTCCGACGACGGAATCGCAACACCTGAGTTCAGGTGACCCACCACACACAAAATGTCGTTGTCCGCTACGATGTTCTTGGCGTTCGCCACACCCGTGTCCGGCGTCGCCTGGTCGTCGTACGGCACCAACTGCACGTCGAAGCCCATGTCCTTGAGCGGACCACCCAGCTGTTCCAGGGCAAGCTGGGCGCCGTTTTTGATCGCCACACCCAACACCGACTGCGGCCCGCTGAGGGGGCTTTGGGTCGCAATCTTGATCGTGCCTTTGGCGTCACCCGCGGGCGCTGCGGTCGGTTCCTCGACGGGCGCGGCAGTTGGCTCCTCGACGGGCGCCGTGGTCGGGGCCGGGGTAGCCTGGCCACCACACGCTGCCAGCATCAGTGAAGCTACCAGCAGCAACGCCAACAAAGAATACACCCTCTTCATCATGTCTGTCTCCTCCGATCGGAAATTGAATTTCGCGCGTCATGCGCATGGGGCCGGATCTCTCCGGCAGGTGACTGGCTCAGAACGGTTACAGGATTGAAGTACAGCAATTCGATGGTGGGCAACGCTGTACCACCACGAGTCCGCTTACGTTAGATGTTGCGGACGGCAGGAGGTTGCGCTGATTATATGGTATGGTCAATTTTTTGTCAAACGCTTTGTGACCAGGAACGCAACGAGGCCGCAGAACAGCCGTGCCCTGCGGTGCTTGGCGGATCATGACCACGGTGGTATAATGCCCACCTGAGAACACTGTGCACATCCGCGGACGAGGTGCCGCGCCGGGAGTAAAGAATATGGCAAAATCGAATCCAAAACAGAGCGCCAACAGCAGCAGGCCCGTACAGAAACGCAGCAGCAATACCCCGCGACGCGACTGGAAACAGGTGCTGTGGATCGTCCTGAGCCTGCTGCTGGTCATTAGCATGGCCATCGGCTTCATTTTACCCATTGTGTCTGGCCCACAATGAGCTGTTCCGGGCTGGTTGCCGATCGACAAACGACAACGGCATGCCGGTGTTGTGATCGTTTTCTACTGGGCATCCGGGCGCGCCGCGTGGCCGCGTGGGAGCCAATGGACCTTGAACCGCCGGCATGACCGAATCACGTAAAGGACTGCTGCTGGCTGGGGTAGCTGTGCTGTTTTTTGCAACCAGTCCGGTACTGGTGCGTTGGGCGGCACCGGTCTCTCCTTACGGCATCGCCCTGGGCCGCCTGACGGTGGCAGCGCTGTTTGTGCTCACACTGGCCCGGATGAAGGGCTTGCCGGTTGGCGTGGCACGGTCGGACTGGCGCCTGTTTGCCGGGTTTGGGCTGATCACGGCCCTCCATTTTGTATTCTACATTGCTTCGTTGAGCTTCACGACGATTGCTCACTCGCTGGCCATTGTCTACACCGCGCCGATCTTCGTCACCCTCTTTTCCGGCTGGTTCTTGCATGAGTCGATTGCCCCGCGCAAGTGGATCGGCGTGGGCATCGCGGTGGCTGGTATCGCCATCCTGGTTCGCTTCGAGCCGCAGTGGGACACGCGCATGGCCTTTGGTGATTTGCTGGCCCTGGGCTCAGCCATCACCTATGGGCTCTATTCCGTCGCCGGGCGTTCGCAGCGCACACGCTATCCCTTGTTCACCTACGCCACCGTGGTGTATGGCGCTGCGGCGCTGTGGGTGCTGCCGATGGCGGCTTTGAACCAGAACCTGAGCATTATCGGTCTGCCACAGCTGCTGGCCATTGTGGCCCTCGGCCTGCTGCCGCTTGGCATGGGTCATACCCTGTACAACGCAGCCCTGCGCCGCACCCACGCCACCTACGTCAACCTGGTCGCGACCCAGGAGGTGACCCTGGGTATCCTGCTGGGTGTCCTATTTTTGGGCGAGATTCCCGATGCCAGCTCGATCGTGGGTGCCCTGGTGACTTTGTTAGGCGTTGTGTTTGTGATACTATGAGTACCGTACCGTGCGCATGTTGCGCCTTTGCGTGTGCAAGGCCGGCCATAAGAGTAGGATGATATGACAGTCAAATGCCGTTTTTTCTATGAAGACTATTTCCGTGGGCGTGAGGTGCAGGAATGCCGCCTGCCGCAGAGCCCGAATTCACTTCCCTGGAAACGCAAGGTGTGTGACAGCTGCCCCGTACCGGGCATCTTGCTGCAGACGCGCTGCCAGCACCTGGCATTAGAGGGCACGATTAGTAAGAAGTTTCTCGTGGGTGAGCGCATGGAGGTATTCGCCGTGTGCACACGCCACATGAAACAGCTCAGCGATCCGCGCGTCTGCCCGGACTGTGAGGCCGAAAGGCAGGGATAGACGTGCCAGCCCTTGCCGATGACCGCTACCGTGCGCTGCTCGACGGCCAGCTCGATGAGTCGGCTGCGCAAGCGCTGTTGGCCACCGCCGGCTTCACCGATTGGCGGTCCGCCCTGCGTTGGCTGCAGCAAAGCAGCGATGAGCCTGCGGCGCGTGCGGCGCTGGCAGCGTGTTTCCCACACCTGCTGACGGCCCTGGCGACTGCCGCCAGCCCCGATGGCGCTTTGATCAGCTTCGAACGGTTTGCCCGCGCCACTACCACCCCACGCGAGCTGTTCGATTTTTTGCGCGAGAATCCGCGCATGATCGAAATGCTCGTGATGCTCTTTTCCGGCAGCCAGTTTCTCACGGAAATCCTGCTGCGCAACCCCGAATACTTCCAGCGCTTCGCCGAGCGTCGCGAGCTTGCCCAGCCCAAGACCGTCGCCCAACTGTACGCCGAAGCATACCAGGCGCTCGCCCCTTTCACCGAACTGGACGATCAGCTGAATGCCCTGCGTCGTTTTCAGCGCTGGGAACTCCTGCGCATTGGCGCCTCCGACTTCTTCGCCCTGTTCGACCTGCCCACCGTAACGTCGCAGCTGTCCCGCCTGGCCGATGCCCTGATCCAGGTCTGCCTGACGCTGGCGGCCTGGCGCAGCGCTACGCCGCTGGCCGGGTTTGCGGTGATCGCCCTGGGCAAACTGGGTGGCGAAGAGCTCAACTACAGCTCAGACATCGACCTGCTGTTCCTGGCCCGCGATGACGCCAGCGCCTTCGCACGCCTGGGTCAGCAGCTGATCGACTCGCTGGCACGTATGACGCCGCAAGGCTTCCTCTACCGTGTCGACATGCGCCTGCGGCCGTGGGGTGGCGTGGGTGCCCTGGTCTCCTCCTTTGATGGTTACGTCACGTACATGCAGCGCCAGGCGCGCCTGTGGGAAAAACAGGCCCTCCTGAAGGCCCGGCTGGTGGCCGGCGACGAGGCGTTGGGCCGGGATTTTCTGACGGCGGTAGAGCCACTCATGTTCACCGATGCAGCCGACGTCGTACGCGCCAACGTCCACCGCATGAAACAACGCACCGAATCGTACTTGCAGCAGCGCGGGCGCCATTGGGGCGAAGTCAAGCTCGGCGAGGGCTCGATTCGCGATGCCGAGTTTGTCGTGCAGTACCTGCAGCTGGCGCAGGGTGCCCAGCACCCGCAGATTCGCAGCCGCACCACCCTGGAAGCCCTCTCGCACCTGCTCAATGCCAGCTTTTTGACCGTGCAGGATTACCGCATTCTGGCCGATGGGTACGTGTTCTTGCGTGCCGTCGAGCATTATTTGCAGCTGATGCACTACCGGCAAACGTCCACTCTGCCTCAAAAGCCCGCCGAGCTGGCCCATTTTGCCCGGCGCCTGGGTTTTACCGGGCCAGACGCCGGCACCCAGTTCCTGGCGCGCTACGAAGAGCAGCGCAGTGCCCTGCGTGCCGTCTATCTGCGCTACCTGGGAGAAGAACCGTCCATCCCGGCGGATGTGCCTCTGCTGTCCAGCGCATCGGCGGCCCGGCTGCATGCGCACGTGGCCCGCATGCCCACCTCGTACGCCGCCACCTTCAGCGAGCCCGAAATCCGTCTGCACACCGCCCTGGCCGAGCAGCTCGACCAGGATACGCTCGTGCAGGTGCACGCCGTGCCGGTGGCCGATGCACGCTGGCGTGTGACGATCGTGGGTTACGACTACTTTGGCGAGCTCTCCCTGATCTGCGGCCTGCTGTTCGTACACGGCTTCAACATCGAGGATGGTGACGTGTTCACTTACGAGCCAGAGCCGGCGGCGGCCACACACCATACAGACCCGCCGGGCCGGCTGCGATCGCCCCATGCGCCGCGCAAAATCGTCGACGTGTTCACCGTCTCCCCCGTGGCCCAGACAGTCACCGCCGACGCCTGGTCAGACTACGCCGATAATCTGTCATCGCTGCTGCATCTGCTGCGGCGGGGACAACAGCAGGAGGCCCAGGGCCGCCTGGTCAGGCAGGTTGCTGCCCGCCTGCACGGTAAAACGGAGCCGCAGACACCCCTCTACCCCATCGACGTCGAAATCGACAACGCAGTCTCAGCGCGCAACACGGTGCTGCGTATCAGCTCGCCCGACACGGTTGGCTTCCTGTATGAATTCACCCACGCCCTGGCCCTGCACGGCATCTACATCGCCCGCGTGACGGTCGATACGATCGGCCGGCGCGTGCAGGATACGCTGTACGTAACCACCCAGGAGGGTCATAAGGTAACCGACCCGGCTCGCCAGCGTGCGCTGCGCGCTGCCACGGTGTTGGTTAAACACTTCCTGCATCTTCTGCCACGCTCGCCCGACCCGGAATCGGCCTTGTTGAGCTTTCGTGCGCTGCTCGGCCAGCTCTTTATGCGGCCAAACTGGCCGGATGAGCTGGTGTCACTGGAGAATCCGGACGTTCTGCATGCCCTGGCGCGTTTGCTGGGGGTGAGTGAATTCCTGTGGAACGACTTTCTGCGCATGCAGTATGCCAACCTGTTCCCGGTGGTGCGCGATGTGGCAGCATTGGCAGACCCGCACGATCATGCGCATCTGCAGGCCGATTTGGCGCAGCAGCTGGCAGCCGGCAGCGATCCACGCGCGGCGTTGAATGCCTTCAAGGACCGTGAGATGTTCCGCATCGACATGCGTTACATCCTCGGCCAGATCGCCAATTTTGGCCAGTTTGCCGGCGAACTCAGCGACCTGGCCGATGTGGTGGTGGATGCCGCTTTTCGCCTGTGCTGGCGCGCCCTGTGCGCCCAGTTTGGTGAGCCGCGGCTGGCCAGCGGTGCCCCCGCCCCGGTGAGCGTGTGTGCCCTGGGCAAAGCAGGTGGGCGCGAGCTGGGTTTTGCATCTGACATCGAGCTGATGTTCATCTACGCCGGCAGCGGCCAAACCAGCGGACCCCAGGCCATCAGCAACGCCGATTTCTACGAGCGACTGGTGCAGGAATTCCTCAAAACGATCCAGGCACGGCGCGAAGGCATCTTCGAGATCGACCTGCGGCTGCGTCCCTTCGGCAAAGCCGGTACGCTGGCCGTCTCACTGCACGCGTTCACGCGCTACTTTGCACCCGGCGGCCCGGCCTGGGCTTACGAGCGCCAGGCGCTGATTCGTCTGCGTCCCCTGGCCGGTGACGCCGCGCTGGGTGACCAGATCGTAGCCCTGCGTGATGCGTACGTCTACACCGGTGAGCCGTTCGACGTGGCCGCAATGCGCGCCATGCGCGAGCGCCAGCTGCGCCACCTGGTGACAGCGGGCACGTTCAATGCCAAATTCAGCCCCGGCGGCTCGGTCGATGTCGAATACCTGGTCCAGGGCCTGCAGATCACGCACGGCCAGACCCATCCAGCCCTGCGCCAAACGAACACCGCCGCCGCCATGGCGGCCCTGCATGCTGCCGGTCTGCTCACGACCGACGATTACACCATGCTGGTCGCCGCACACCGGTTCATCCGCCGGTTGGTCAATGCCCTGCGTATGGTGCGCGGTAATACGCGTGATTTGACCGTACCACCGGCCGGCACCGAAGAGTTCGTGTTTCTGGCCCGCCGGCTCGGCTATGAAACCGACAGCGAACGCCTGCAAAGCGACCTCATCCAACACACCACCTTCGTCCAGCAGCTCAACCAACGTCTGCTGTAGCGGTCGAGGAGCGGGCAGTCGCAGCCAGCGCTCAACCGGCCGAACAGGCAGCCCCGGAAAATAAACCATTGGGCATGTTGCACAAAGGCCCTGCCCAACTTCCATGCACTTTCGCGCTAACAAAAACGCCGCCGGTGTGGTATCGTGGAGTCGCCATGGCGGTGGCACCGGTCTCAAACGCGACCCGTGTCACCGCAAGGCGTGCCCTTTGATAGGTGATACATGTGCTGCTGACCCGCCAGCGTGACACATCAAAAATCTTCTTGAAACGTGCAGGGGGAACAACTCGTATGCCGAAGACAGCGGCGGACGTCGTCAAAATGGCGGCTGAAGTGAAGATGGTGGACGTCAAATTCATCGACTTGCCAGGGACGTGGCAG
>CAZXQZ010000136.1:0-12995 GCA_964642445.1 uncultured Anaerolineae bacterium | reverse complement strand
CCTTGCCCGCGGGCAGCACCAGGTGCTGGGTCGTGTAGGTGCCGGGCTGGACCTTCACCGGCACGCTGAGGCGCAGCCAACCAGCATCGAGCGCCGGCAGCAGGCGTCGCGGCACGGTGGCCCCGGCAACGTCCAGGTGCAGCCACGTCGTGCCGGGCGGTGTCAGCGGATGCACGCCAAACAGGCCCCACGTGCGGGTGGTTTCCTGCACCATGGCCAGCGGCGCCCCAGCATAGCGGGCCAGCGCTGTGACCGCCTGGTGCGTGCGCAGCTCGAACACCCCAGCCTGCCCCTGAACGACTGCCAGCGGCTCGATCGCGAGGCCGGGTAGGCCCGCGTCACCCAGGATGGATGCCAGGGGAATTGCCACTTCCTGCCCCGGCAGCAGGCGCCGGACATCGGCTGGCAACCCATTGGCCTGGCGCAGCGTCGGCTCATCGAGCTGCCAGCGTCGGACAATGCCACCCAACGTGTCGCCCGGCTGCGTCGTGTAGCGCACAACCAGGGCAGGCTGGCTGCGAACGGCTGCTGCGCTGGCACCGGGAATTTGCAGCCGCTGGCCAATCTCCAGCCGATCGGGATCGCTCAGCTGGTTGGCCGCTGCCAGCGCAGCCACCGATGTGCCAAAACGCGCGGCAATGGCCGACAGCGTATCGCCAGCCTGTACAGTGTAAACCGGCGGATCGGTGGCCTGGGCAGACACCGGCACAGTGGCCGCTGTGAACCAACCCCAACCCAGCAACAGGCCGATGAGCAGGGCCCCACCAAGCTTTTGCAGGGCACGACGATTCAGGATGTCAGGTAACATTCCGGTTTCAGTACGCCGACGAACGCCAGGTTGCGGTAGCGCTCGTTGAAATCGAGCCCGTAACCAACGACGAATTCGTTCGGAATGGTAAAGCCGACATACTCCACGTTTACGTCAGCCTCACGTCGTTCTTTTTTGTCCAGCAAGGCACAGATGCGCAGCGACGCCGGGTTGCGCGCCAGGATCAGGCGCCGCAGATAGGCCAGGGTATGGCCACTGTCGATGATATCTTCGACGATCAGTACGTGCCGGCCTTCGATGCTCTCCTCCAGGTCTTTCAGAATCTGCACCACCCCGCTCGACTGCGTGGATGCACCATAACTCGACGTTGCCATGAAGTCGATACTGTGTGGAATCGTGATGCACCGCATCAGATCGGCCATGAATACGATGCTGCCTTTGAGCACCGAAATCAGGAAAAGGTCTTCTCCGGCAAAATCCTGGCTGATCTGCGCACCAAGTTCCCTGACCCGCTGCGCCAACGCCTCCTCCGTAATCAACACACGCTCGATGTCATCGATCATCGCCATTGTCGCTTTTTCCTCCTTCGTTTCGGTCACGGTAAATAGCGCATCAGTCGACGCCAATGTCGATGTTGCGCTCACGGCCCAAGCGCGGTAGTGCGGGCGGTTCTACCACCGCAACCTGGCTGAGCGGGCCAGCGGCGCGCACGAGAGGTGCCGCCACCCAGCCGCTGCGCTGGGGGTCGACACAGCACACCTGCCACCAATCGGCCGGCGTCGTCTTGCCCGTGATGGCCAACACCTGGCCGGCGCGTACCTGGTCGAGGATCGGGTACTGTGTGCCAGGTCCCAGCCGCACGTTCAAGATCGCCGTCTGCACGGTGAGCTGCGGCGTGCTGGGAGTGGGTGCTGGCGTTGGGCTTGGCAAAGGCGTGGGTGGCGCACTGGCCGGGGCCGGCGCAGCCCCTTCGCCAGCCTTATAGCGCGCTACCCACTCACGGGTCAGGTCCAGGTAACGGCCACCGTAGGCCTGGCTCGCCTCGATGTAGGTGCCTTCCGGCCAC
The DNA here is from genome assembly GCA_964642445.1 of uncultured Anaerolineae bacterium. Lineage (GTDB taxonomy): Bacteria > Chloroflexota > Anaerolineae > SSC4 > Amarolineaceae > SSC4. The sequence continues at coordinate 11,160 of CAZXQZ010000136.1, read as the reverse complement.
TCATTCCACGAGGTAATGATGACCCAGTCGGCCGCGCTGGCCAGGGCGCCCGACCAGGTGCGTCCATAATAGGCGCCATCCTCGCGCGGGCGAATGAAGGCGTTGCCACGCCCGGTGCGGGTGTCGTTGTAACCCGGCATGACCGTGGCCACCCACAGCTTACGGCCCCATTTCTGGCTGGCCTGGCGGACACGCTGGCCCCATTTGACCAGGTGCGTGCCGGGATCAGCCGACCAGGCCACCGAATAGAGGTGGTGGCCATCGAACACCTGCTGGAACTGGATGTCGACCCCTTCGGCGATCCAAATCGCCTGGTGCCCCGGATCGACCTGGTCACGAATCGACTGCCAGGTTCCCACGTTGAAACGCTGCTGGCGCCAGAAGAAAATCACCGGCCGGCCATCGACACGCAGATACGCGGGGTGGTTGGCGTGGGTTGCCAGGAGCGTGCGCAAGGCAGCAATGACATCCTGGGTCCCGCCAAAAAATGGCCCGGCCGTTTCGAAGTCGACAGCCAGGCGAAATCCGCGCGCGGCGGCTTCATCGAGCATGGCCCGGAAGTTTGTTTCGGTCTGATTGTTTTCGACGCGCGGGCCGTACCAGCTCACCACAAAAGCGTCGATGCCGGCACCTTTGGCTTCATCGATGTGCCGTCCCATGACTGCGCGGTCACGCGAAACGTAGGGTGCCGCGGGCAAGTCAGGCACCTTACTGGCATGCCAGGTGTTTTCATCGAACCAGTTGTAATAAAAGGCCAGGACCAGCCGCTCGCTGCCCAGGGCCGGTGGACGCGACGCAGGGGCTGCCGCGGCCAACAGTGGAAAGACACACGTCAGCACCACAATCGACAGTCCCAGCAGCCAACCACCCCGCCGCCGGTTGTACGGGTTGCCTTTGTTCAATGCCTTCGATCCTTCATGGCGTAGGATGTCAGCTTCAACGGCGATCCGCCAGAGATCGTCAGGTTGATTCTACCAAACGGATGGCAAAGGCCAAAATCGACAATTTGAGCATTCCCGCTTTCGTTGTTATAATCCCCTCTGAAGCGCCAACTCTGCCATCCAGAGTCCGTGCAGCAACCACTTTCGCATACGCCGCAGCGCCGCGGATGCAGCTGTACGAACTCCAAACCGCCGGTATCTCCATGCACGGGTACGTCGCTTCTGCTTTTCCTGGTGTCGGAGCAGGGAACGTAGCGGGAAGTTACCATTTCCCGGACTCTATCTCAACAGGTGATACAGAGGTACACCACGCATGACCCACTCTTTGTCTGGTCGGAAGGCGACGCTTCTGCTTGCAGCCCTCTTCGTCATTGTATCAGTCACCGTGCCACGCGGCCAACCCACGTCCCCCACGGCCCAGGCCGCGCCTGCCTGGACGACGATCATCTTGCAGCAAGGGCTGAACGATTATACGGGCACCACCGATACTTCCCTGGTGCGAGATGGCACTTCACCCGCCGGCGCAGCCGGCGACCTGCCGCTGCTGTGGCAGTCGGACGGGCTCGATGGCGCGCGGCCGGCCGTAGCATTCGATCTAACGATGATTCCGCTGACGGCGACGATTCAGAGCGCCGTGCTCGATTTGACGGTCGTCGCGGCTGACAGCCAGCCCATGACGGTCACCGTCCAGCCACTGCTGCGCTACTGGGATGAAGTTAATGCGACGTGGACTGAGGCGTTCCCGGGCGGACCCTGGGAGCAGCCGGGCGCCGGTGCGTTGGGCGTCGATCGCGGCCCGGTCATCGAACCTGCTCTCGCGTGGCAAGGCAGCAGCCCCGTGCTGGGTGTTGACTTGACCCCGCTGGTTCAACAGTGGGTGACACAGCCGGCCAGCAATTTCGGCATCCTGCTGCAGGCCGAAGGCATGGTCGGCACGGCTGCCAGCGTCACGCTGGCCAGTCGCGATGCACTGGAAATCACCCAACGGCCGCGGCTCACCGTATCCTATTCCACTATCCCAGACGAGCCAACGCCGACGCCGACCCACACCGACACCCCTACCCCTTCCAACACAGCCACGCCAACGGCAACGCCCACACCTGTGCCCCCGCAGACCCGGATCTATCAGAAGGACCTGGCTGGTTTCCAGGGCTTTTTCGATGCCACCCTATCCAGCAGTTTTCCGACAACGACATATGGTGGAACCAGCGACCTGTCGGTCAACTGGATCACCTATTTTTATCCGCCCCAGGTGGAGGGCAACAGCCTGCTGCGGGTCGATCTGTGGGATATTCCGGTAGATGCGACCATCGAGAGTGCCGAGCTGAGCCTGTACGTCTTGGAACGCACGGCGGCGCAGGGCGTGACGCTGCGCGTCTTCGAGCTCCTGCGGCACTGGTCCGAATCACAAACGACGTGGACCGCCAGCTTCGACGACCAGCCGTGGGCGGTGCCGGGCGCGGCGGGTGCCAACCTGGACCGCGCTGCCAGCCCCACAGCCGATCTCAACCTGGATGTCAGCCGTGGCTGGATCACAATTCCGCTCACTAGCCTGGTGCAAACCTGGGTCACGCAGCCTGACCAGAACCACGGTGTGGTCCTGGAAACTTCCTCCGAGGGCTACGACAACGTCGAATACAAGTTTGCCAGCTCGAACAACTTCGAGCAGCCGCTGCGGCCGCGGCTCACAGTACGCTACCGCGTACCCGATCCCGGTGAAACGGCGGTGTTCCAAAAGGGACGCCTCGGTTACCAGCAAGTTGCCGACGCGACGATCAACCGCTGGCAGCCCAACACCAGCCTGGGCAACGACTTCACGCTCAATTTGAGCTGGCGCGATGACATGAACGACCCGGCGGAGGATCAGCGCGCACTCCTGCGCTTTTGGCTCGACGGCGTCCCGGCCCAGGCCATGGTACAGCACGCGGAGCTGTTCTTGTTCATCCCACCGGCGCCCACCTCGCGGCCGGTACAGCTCAGCGCCTGGCGCCTGCTGCGGCATTGGTCAGAACAGCAGGTCACCTGGCTGCATGCCAACAACAATACGACCTGGGCGTCGCCGGGAGCAAATGGCGTCGATCTGGACCGGCTCGGCCAGCCCGATGCCACCACCATCTTCGAGCAGCCGGAGGGTTGGGTTTCGCTCGACGTCACGACGCTGCTGCAGCACCAACACACTCGCCCCGATGAGAACTTCGGCTTTCTGCTGACGATTGGCGGTCTCAGCCAGGCTGCCGCTTATTACGAAGCCTTCAGTTCCGATTATCCCGAACCGGAGCTGCGCCCGCTGCTGCGTGTGCGTTACGTCGTGGACCCAACCCTGCCGACGCCGACGCCCACCCCAGCGCCGACCTACACGCCGTGGCAGCAGATATCTCTGCGCCAGGGGCAGTACGGTTACGCAGGCACGACCGATGCTGGCATCAGCCGCTGGCAGCCAACGGTGAATCGCGGCACCTCTGGTCGGCTGCTGTTGGGTTGGCGCGACGAGGCCATCACACCGCGCCAGGATCAACGTGCGCTCATGCGCTTCGATGTGGGCATGGTGCCGCCAACTGCCGTCATCTCGAACGCGCAGCTGTCGCTGTACGTACCGTTCACGCGCAACTCACACCCCGTGCGCCTGTCGGCCTACCGACTGCTGCGACCGTGGTGGGAACATCAAACAACCTGGAACCGCAGTGCCACCAACGAAACCTGGGCCGTACCCGGGGTCGACGGCAGTGACGTCGACCGCCTGCCGGACCCCGATGCCACCACGACGTTCCAGCAGCCCCTGGGCTGGGTGACACTCGACGTCACGCCACTCGTGCAGTACTTTGTCAACTATCCGCAGGAAAATTTTGGATTCCTGCTGCTGATCGATGGCCTGAACGGGCAAACGGTCTACTACGACATCTACAGTGAAAACTACTGGCAGGCTGACCGGCGTCCCACCCTGCGTTTCGCCTATACGGTCGATCCCACATTTCCCAGCCCTACACCCACGGCAACACGCACGGCAACCCCGACTCCCACCGCCACATCGACACCCGGCATCTGGCGTACGGCCGTGCTGCAGCAAACGACCGGTGGTTACGCGGGCACCCAGGATGCGCAGATCACGGTCTATGCACCGACCACCAACTACGGCAACGACCGTAACCTCGACGTGCGCTGGTCGGCCGATCGGTGGCCGCCGGCCAGCGACATGAAAGCGCTCGTGCAGTTCGATCTCAGCCCTATACCGCCCGGTGCCGTGATCAGCGAGGCGACGTTGGACCTGTACCAGCTGGGGCGCAGCAATACCACGCCAATGACGCTGTCCGTTTATCAGTCAATACGCTTCTGGCGCGAGCTGGACGTCACCTGGCAGCGCACCGAACGCGGCAATCCGAGCGATCTCCTGTGGCATGTGCCCGGTGCACTGGGTATCAACAGCGACCGCCCCGCCGAGCCGCTGACCCAGACGGTGCTTTCGGCGGCCAACGGCTGGGTTTCGCTCGACGTGCGCGACGCGGTGCAGCTGTGGATCAACCAACCCTACTACAATCGCGGCTTTATCATCGAGGGCCAGGCTACCAGTTACTACGACACCGTGCTGTACTACTTCGCCAGCCGCAACTACACGCGCGATCCCGGGCGGCGCCCGCGTTTGACGGTGCGCTACAGTGTGGACCCATCGGTCCCCACCGCAACACCCACGTCGACACCGACAGCCACGCCGCGACCGACCGCCACACCCACCGCGACGCCCATGGCAACGCCCATCGTCGATCCCAACGCAACGACCGTGGCGCTGCAGTATGGTACACGCCTGTACTATGGTGCGCGCGACACCTGGATCGGTGCGGCCAACCCGACGACCAACCATCGGGCCGAGCAGTACATGAGAGTAGGGCCGACCACCCAGGGCAATGCGGCGCGCGTACTGATCAGTTACGATCTGGCGTCTGTGCCGGCCAATGCGGAAGTGCTGGGTGCCTGGTTGGAGCTGCACCAGAGTGGGCGCAGTAACAGCACACCGCTGACAGTTCGCGTGCACCAGGTCCGGCAGCAGTGGACAGACGGCACAGCCACCTGGTACCGGGCCTTGAGCAATCAATTCTGGGAATTCCCTGGCGCCAGCGGCGACCAGGACCGCGACCCGGCAGTCCTGGACACGCAGCGCATCGATCAGGCAGCTGGCTGGGTGCGCTGGGATGTCACCACGGCCGTGCGCGAATGGCTCAGTTTTCCAAGCGCCAACCGCGGCCTGCTGCTGGTAGGAGAAGCCGCGCACAACGTCCAATACCAGTTCGACAGCTCGGAGCGCGTCTGGAGCGGCAGCAATCCCACGGGGGGGCGGCCGCGGTTGGTGATAACCTATCGATTTTAGATTTTGGATTTTGGAGTTGTTTGGGCAGGTTTGCTCACTGGGGGCGTGGGCGATTTCGGACCCGTCGCGGCAGGGTGTATAATGGGTCTGCGTTCACAAGCATCGTTACTACTCTAAAGGAGACACCAGCATGAGCGACACACAGTCCGACGTCATTGTAGGCACATTCGATTGGCCGCCAGTGTACTGAAAGACAACCTGCGGAATGATTGAGGGAGATACAGCGAACTAATGCCTGGCGACGAAACCACGGTCACTGTGACCCCTGCGGTCAGCGAAGAAGTACCTCCAGAGTCAGCCCGGTGGAGCTTGCCACTGCGGTATGTGACCCTGGTGGTAGTGCTGATTGGCATGGCCCTGATCCCGATCGTCATGGCACCAATACTCAACGTCATTCTGGTGGGGTTTCTGGTTGCCTTCCTGCTGTTCATTCCGATCAGGCTTTTGATGCGGTATACCGGCATGCGGCAGGTGCCAGCAACCCTGCTGGCGTACCTGGTGTTGGTGTTGCTCATCGCCCTCCTCTTATTCACGCTGGCAGACCGCATGATCGCCCGCCTTGACGAGTTCGTGACGACAATCCAGCAACAGGCCCAGGTCCTGGAGAAGGAGTTGGAGAAGGTCACCGAATCGACGACGTTCCAGGATTTCCTGCGCATGGTCGATCTGCCGCAGCTGGTACAGGAAGGCATCACGGGAGCCCGGCAGCTGGGTCTGAGCACGGTCAAGGGTGTCGGCGGTTTTGTGGCTACATTCGGCAGCGGATTGTTTTTCTCGTTCCTGCTCATGCTCAACCTGGCGTCGGCGCGCGGTCACCTGGCCGGTTGGCTGGAAGACCCGCAGGAGCGTGAAGTGGGCCTGCTGCTCATGCGGCTGGACACGATCTGGGTCGGCTTTATTTTGGCCAATATCGTCTTTGGCGTATCCTTGGGCCTGCTGTCCTGGATTCAGTACACCCTGATGGGCGTGCCCTTTGCCACGGTGCTGGCAGTCCTGACGGGGATACTGACCCTGATTCCCACCATTGGCGGCCTGCTGGCCTCGCTGATCGTGGGGATTGTATGCGTGATCCTGGGTTCGAACGTCTGGACCAGCATGTCCAACTGGGAATTCGCTGTGCTTGTGACCGTGATTAACCTGCTGATCACGCAGGGGTTATACAATTTCGTCGGTTTGCCGATCACGAGCAAGTTCGTCAAACTACCCATCGCCGTCGTATTGATTGGCGTCTTGACCGGTCTGGCCCAGGGATCGCTGCTCCTCGCCTTCCTGACGGTGCCGATCATCAGCACGATTGTTACCGTCGGCGGCTACCTGTTGTCCAAGGCCGCCGCCCGCGACCCGTTTCCCGGCCAAGCGCTGCCGGTCGAACCGGAGCCCGGCTTTTTTAGTCAATTGTTGTTTCAACCCGTGCCGCCGGCGCGGCATCAAAAAACGTGACACGCCGCGCAACTTGAGCCCATCGATGGCTTCGAATGGAGGAATTCAGTGATGAGCTATACACCCTACGACCCAGTACTGACCGATAAGATGCAGTTGGCCGCCAACGACATCGCCCTCATTGCCGATCCCGCCGAGCGGGTCGCGTGGATCGTGTTCCTTTTGCAGGAACTGGACGGTGAGTTAGGCAGTGGCCAGATGAACGACCTGTTAGGTGCCCTGCAGGCCCAGGTCACACAGCGGTTGGAGGCCGGCAGCTGGCCGACGCCGGCGACCGCCTGATAGAGACCCCCGCCTGCATCGTTTCGCGTTTGAACACTGCTTCCAGCGTGAAACCCGTACGCCCGGTGTGATATGGCGCGTGGGTTGCGTCCTGGAAGCAGTGTCGTAAGGAGAGCGTACGATGTCGACCACGACGCACCGTCCATTTGGCGTCACCCTGTTGACCCTCCTGGCCGCCCTGGCGGCGGTGGTGGCCCTCTGGCACACCCTGCAGATGCTGCATATTTTGCCGTTCAAGATGGGCGAGCACAGCTTCTGGGGGTTCGACCCGATTGGTGCCCTGCTGTGGGGGTTCCTGTGCGGGGTCTACGTTTGGCTGGTGCGTGTGTTATGGCGCGTCGATCCACAGGCCTGGTTCTTCCTGGCGGTCATTGCATCCTTCAACCTGGCCGTCGACGTCATGTCGCTGCTGGGCGGCTCGACGATCGGCGCCATGTGGCCGTCGATCCTGGTGAACGGTGTCATTCTGGGGTACGTGCTGCTGCCGGGGACGCGGAAGGCGTTTGGGGGGAGTACGGAGTAGGGAGTACGGAGTAGGGAGTAGTGGGATTCGTTGATTCGTTGCCCCCATCCGTTGACGGCCGTGCCGGGGACGCAGGCATGAGGCGCCGAACTCTCATTTGGCGCCGTTTTATGATCAGTTTTCTTCGTCGTCGACTGCATCCTCGTGGACGTAGGCCACGGTCAGTTCGTTGGCCAGGTCTGACGGAGCGGGGTCGGCGGTTGGGGTTGGCGCGGCGGGGATGGCGGGGCGGGTCGGGTCAGCGGTGAGCTCGGCGGGTGCGCTGACATAGCCCGGCAGCTCGCCGCCGGTGCGCTGGTAGACGGCGGTGAGCACGGGTGCGGCGACGCGCACTGCCTCCATGTGACGCATGGGGACGGTGCTCGTTTCCCAGGTGCGCCGCAAGGCGTCCATGTCCCACTCGGCGGCAATGATCGTTTCGGTCTGGCTGGTGCCGGCTTCGACCATGATACCAGAATAGCGCGGCGTCAGCTCGACCGGGGCGAAGATCGTGGAGCGTCCCACGAACGGTTGATCATTGCCAGGGGCAAAGGGGTTGTGGCCGATCAGGAAACTGACCAGGCTGTAGAGCTGGTTCTCCTGGGCGCGGGCGTTCATGGCCAGGCGCATGCGGTGATAGAGGGCCGGGTGTGTGCAGGCAGCGACACCGATGAGCATCTCGACGCCCTGGTAGGCCAGGATGCGGGCGGGTTCGGGGTAGAGCATGTCAGGACCCACGAGCAGGCCGAGTCGGCCCAGGGGTGTGGAGATCGCCGCCCAGCCGCTGGCTGGTACGATGCTGCCGCCTTGTTCGGCGGTGGTTACGACACGCGCCTGTTGGCCCAGCAGATTACCCTGGGGACCAAACACGCTGGCCACGTTGCGCAGCTGGCCGTCCTGGCGGTCGAACCCGTATAGACTGCCGGCGATGATCGTCAGGCCGGACTCGAAGGCCAGGCGGGCGAACAGGTTTTCGTAGGCATCCCACAGCGTCTGGGCATCGTTGGTCAGCAGCCTGGCCATTTCCCGGTCGAAGCTGGTTCCGAGCAGGCCGGCAGTGCCGGCGGCCAGTTTGCTGGTGGCGCGCGTCCAGAAGCCGGCCTGGCGTTGGCGGCCGCGGTCAGCCTGTTTGAGCAGGCCGGCGCGGGCGCTGGTGAGCAGCGGCGGTGCCGCCATCAGGCCAGCTAACTCGGGAAAGACGATGAGGTGCGCGCCCTTCAGGCGGGCAATGCGCACATAACGACGCACGTCCTGCTCGAACTCGGCCAGATCGGCGGCCAGGCGCATGCGCTGCTGCACCGCCGCCACGACGAATTTCTCCATAAGACTCCAGTCGCCTCTTGTCAGTAGTGGCAGCATTGTACCATAAGCGGCCTTGGTCTCCAACCATTCTTTGCGCCCGCTTAACGGATCTTCACACAACGCGAACATCGCCGTAACACACCCTTAGCACGAATTTCACATTCACCTGCTATCCTATGCGCTGGCTGGCCAGAGTACCGTTGTGGTCGTGCCAGCCAAGGTGATCACTCGTGGTGTTACAAAAACCAGCCACAGAAAGGACCCTATGCAAAACCACCAGCAGCAAGAGCCACACACCAGTGACTCGACCCAGAACTTCCTGTCGGCTCTGCGCAACGCCTACGGAAAACGAGGCAACGAACGCGATGTTTTCGGTCGGCGAAACGCACTGCCCAGTGAAGTGGCGCACGTCCTGGGGTGCAGCAGCCGCGCAACGCCTGAGAGCGAGGAGCAGGAATGAACATTCTTCTGACCAACGACGACGGCATTCGCGCACCGGGGATTTGGGCTGCGGCGCGCACCCTGTCGCACATCGGCCGGGTCACGGTGGTGGCACCGGCAGCCAATCACAGCGGGTACGGTGCAGCTTTGCCTCCAGCCGAATCATACTACTGCATCCCCTACCGTCATGCGGACGGTCATCCGGGTAACGTGACGGCATACAGCCTGACGGGCACGCCAGCCGCCTGCGCGCACGTGGGGCTGAGCAGGGTTTTGGGTGGGGGGCCGTTCGACCTGGTCGTCAGCGGCATCAATCGCGGTGCAAACCTGGGGCGTGATGTTTTTTTGTCCGGAACCGTGGGTGCAGCATTGACGGCGCACCTACTTGGTGTTCCGGCGATCGCCATGTCACTGGATGCCGTGCCATCGGGTGTGGCGCATTGGACAGCGGCAGCCTGGGTTCTGGGTGTGGTCGTTCGACTCTGGCAGACACATGCTTCGGTTGCATCAGCCATGGATGGGGAGCCGGTGGTTCTCAACGTCAACGTGCCCAACCTGCCGCGGACGAGCTTGAAAGGGGTGCTGATCACGCAACCTGCCCATACGTCATGCCTCACCAGGTACCGCTTCAGCCAAGATCCACACATCGAGAACGCGCTGCGCGTCACCGCGCATGATAATACCGGGCTTGAACCGGAGTCATGGACCGACGCGTGGGCAGTACGGCTCGGTTACGTTGCCATCACCCCGTTCAGCGCTTTCTCAAATCTGATGCATGTCATCCCATGGGCCACCCCGTCCGAAGTGTTCGAGTTGCCAATGGCGACGACGCCTGAGACCATCCAACCAGCGGCGAACCCGGGCAGCCCGCAATGATCTGAGGGCCCGGCAGCGCGGACCCTCCACCCTGCAGCGCGGACCCTCCACCCTGCAGCGCGATCCCGGCTGACCGATGATGTCTCAAGGGGTGGTGTCATCTTCGATTAAGCAGTCAGGCTTGCGTACCGTGGGCCTGCGTGGTAAGATGCCAGCGCAATCGTCGACACGAGGTGACATCTACCTATGGCACAACCACGCTACGAACGCCCCCTGCCCAATGCGGGCCGGCCGTTGCCCAAAACCGAGCTTGCCTGGCGCAAAGAGGTTGTATTCGTCTGCCGGCTGCTCTGGGAACGCGGCTACTGTATCGCCACCGATGGCAACGTCTCGGTCAAACTCGGCGAGGGGCGCTATCTGGTGACGCCGAGCGGTTTTAGCAAGGGCTTCATCGAACCCGAACAGCTGCTGGTCATCAACGATAACCTCGACGTCACCGGCCCGCGCACCCATGCCAACCAGGGACTGCACCCCAGCTCCGAAATGCTGCTGCACCTCGAAGCCTACCGCCAGCGTCCCGACATCGGCGCCGTGGTGCATGCCCACCCCCCCACTGCGATTGCCCTGAGCATTGCCGGCATCTCGCTGGCGCGCTGCCTGCTGCCCGAAGTGATCATGGGCATGGGCATGATCCCCACCACCGACTACGCCACGCCCGCCTCCGCCGAAGGCGCGGTCGTGATTCGTGACCTGATCCGCAGCTACGACGCGCTGATCCTCCAGCGCCACGGCTCGGTCACCGTCGCCACCACCCCCTTCGAGGCCTACCTCAAGCTCGAAAAACTCGAACAAGCCGCCCAGATCATGCGCACCGTCACCGAACTGGGTCACGAACAACCCTTCGCCCACGAAGACATCGCCAAACTCACCCGCTGGCGCTCCGACAAAGGCCTGATGCGCCCCGGCCAGGCCGAAGACCTCTGCCACATCTGCGGCGTGTGCCACTACTAAACAAATCCGTTCCCATCCGTTCCACCGTCCGCCGCCGGACCAAAGCGCAAGCATGGCTTGCGCACTCC
>CAZXQZ010000135.1:0-13022 GCA_964642445.1 uncultured Anaerolineae bacterium | reverse complement strand
CAACGCGGCGACCTATCCAGTCTGTACCAGATCTGCCTGCAGACCGGTGAGAATGGGGCCGATGCCACGGGGCTTTTTCGTGACCCGGCGCTGCTGGGGCATTATTACGTGGCGCCCTACGTTATGTTCGAGCCTGATTTGTGTTTTGTGCTGGAACAGCGAGATGCTGTGTTTGGATACATCCTGGGCACGCGCGATTCGGCGGCGTTTGCCGAGCGCTGTGAGCAGGCGTGGTTTCCACAGCTGCGGGCGCGTTATCCCATGCCGGCTGCGAATGACCAGTCGCCCGATGCGGCGTTGATCCGCCTGTTCTACCAGGCACCGGCCACCGATCCGGTCTGGACCGATTACCCGGCCCATTTGCACATCGACCTGCTGCCGGCGGCGCAGGGACAGGGATGGGGGCGCGTGTTGATGGACACCTTTTGCGCCCGGCTGCGTTTGATGGGTGTACCCGGCGTGCACCTCGGTGTGGCGACGGCCAACCCGCGCGCCGTTGGTTTCTACAAGCGCATGGGCTTGCGGGTACTGCGCACCGACGAAGAAAGCCAGGTTCTCGGGCTGCGTTTGGGGTAAACAATTGACCAACGATCGAATCGGGAGTGAGCAGGAAATGGGCTGGTGAGCGAACACCGCATGGTGGTACAGTTGGGTCAGATGCGAATGACGCATCCGATATCCAAACAGAGGAGATACCACGTTCTCCTGGTCATCATCGCCATCATCATCATCCTGCTGTTGCCAGGGACGGCACGATAACGATCGCTGGCGTGCAGCACCCCTCGCTCAGCACCTCAAGCAGGGTCACAGCCCACGCTGTGACCCTGCGACGTTAACGAGGATTCATCAACAAGGCACACGGTATCCAGAAACTGTCGTAGCCGGAGGCATCGGCGCCGGGCTCTGGCCGGTAGCGCAGACCGGTGGATGAGCCGCCGTCCAGGTTGACCGCCTGTACAATCCCCAGGTCCGATGCGACCAGGAACTGTGCCAGGCTGTCCAGGCTGGCGCCACCGGTATCCACCAGGAAGAGGATGCGGCCCTGGTCGTCCTGCGCCACGACGGTGCGCGCGTCGGGGTTGTCTGCGTCCAGGCGGGGCACCACCGCCCCGTTGCGCACCAGCATCGGCCACCCCTGCACACCCAGGCGCACCGGGCCCTTCAGCGCCGGCGGTGCGGTCTGCACCCAGCCTTTTTCATCGTTGACGAACAGCACACCCCCCCACTGCGGTCGCAGCGGCGACAGGGTACCTTGCGGTCCCGCCAGCAGGCCGATCGCGTGGTTCTGCTGCTGCTCGTCGGTGAAGTAGAAGCCGCAGTTGACCGCCGCCAGGGCATTGCTGCGGTCGAGCCAGCCATCAACGGTGCGCACTTCGTCGGGATTCGAGGTGTAGGCAACGTCGAAAGCGATGGCGTTGGGCATCAGGCGCAGCGCCGTCATGGCGCGCTCGGCGACGTGGGTGCGCACCTCGGCGCCAGCAAAAAGGGGCTGCCAGCCGCTGTCGCGCACGGGCGCCGGGTTGGCGATAGGTGGCACATCCGGGTTGGCCGGCATCACGGTTGCGGGCATCTCGACGGCCGGGATGACAGGGGCACGGCCATCCTGGGGCAATGCCACCTCACTGCAGGCTACCAGGCTGAGCGTGAACAACAGCCCGCAGACGATCCCCAACAACGTGGTGCGCCACGTGCGGAACCCGGGACCCCACGGCATGGATGTTCTCATCGCGATCCCACGTGATAGCGCGCCGGTGAGTCGGCGGTTGCCGGGGCCAGGGTTCCACCCAGCACGCGCGCAAACAGGGCTTCGTACTGGTCGGTGATGTGATCCCAGCGGTAGTGCTGGTGGGCATACTGCTGCGCCCGCTGGCGGTATGTTTCGGCCGTGGCGGGCGAGGCCAGCAGCTCATCGAGAACCTGCTTCAACGATTCGGCACCCCGGCTGCCGTCGTACACGAGGCCGGCATCGCCCATGGCCTCGCGGTTTTCGGGGATGCCGTTGGCCACCACGCAGTTGCCCAGCGCCATCGCCTCGAGCAGGGCAGGGTGCGTGCCGCCAACCTCCGACGGTTCGACGAAGGCGTAGGCATTGCTGCACAGCTCACGGTAACCTTTGCCAAAGACGTACCCGGTAAAGACCGTCGCCGGGCCGGCCAGGCGGTGCAGGTATTCGATGTACTCGTGCTGGTACGGTGCATCACCCACGACCACGCAGCGAAAACCACTGTCCAACGACTGGCACGCCTCGACCAGGTGGTGCACGCAGTTTTCGGGCACCAGCCGTCCCACGAACAGGATGTAGCGGCGCGGCGTGAGACCGAATTGGGCCAGGGTCTCACCGGCGGGCAGGGGCCCGATGTCGGCCCCATACGCAATCACGGCATCGGGTGTGCGCTGAAAACGGTTCTGGTAGTAGGCCGAGACCACCATCGAATCGGTGATGAAGTGCGTGGGCAGGGTCAGCGCCAGGCGTTCGCAGGCCTGGATGTACTGTTTGGCCCATCGCCCCCACTTGGCCCGCTTCCAATCCATGCCATCGACGTGCAGGATCACCTTTTGGCCAGCCAGGCGTGGGATCCAGCTGACCAGGCTGTTGCCGGCGATCACCATGAGCACCAGGTCATAATTCTGTCCCAGGGCATGGACCGCACTGAGGGTGGTGTGCACCAGGGTATCGAGGTGCTTGTGGCGGATCGTGGGCAGCTTCACCAGCCGCACGCCGCGGTAATGCACACCGGCATAATCGATGTGCGGCACGCGACAGTAGACCGATACCTCGTGGCCGCGTGCCACCAGGTTGGCGCTCAGCTCCTCCATGAGCGTCTCGAACCCACCGTAGTTGGCCGGTATACCGCGTCCACCCATTATCGCAATACGCATGGGTGACTCCCTCCCTTCATTCGTCGCCAAGCTCGTGCAAAGTGCTCGTGCACTATCAATCTCCCGTCACCCGCCCATGAACGGAAATCGACGCCCATCCTGAGGCCCAGCCGCCCTGCAAAGGATGTCTGGCACACGCCTCATGCGCGTCCCGGTCCGGTCAAACGTAGCCCAACACGGCATCATAGACCGCTTCGATGCGCGCCACGTGTGCGGCCAGCGTCAGCGCCTGTGTAACGAACGTGCGTCCAGATTGACCCAGCTGCCGGGCCGCCGCCGGACTGGCCAGCAGACTGTCGACCGCTGCGGCCAGCGCATCGGCGCGCCCGGCCGGAACCAACCGGCCCGTCTCCCCATCGCGGATGAAATCGTCCGGACCGCCGTGCGTCGCTACGACCGGCACACCCAGGGCCATTGCTTCCAGGGCGACCAGCCCAAAGCCTTCCATCGTCACCGTCGGCATCACCAGGACGTCGAACGCCTGGACCAGGTCGATCACCCCGGCGCGCGGTAGCTCGCCGGTGAAGATCACCCGGCCGGCCAAAACAGGCGCGTCCGCCTGTGCGTGCAGCGCAGCCTGCAGCGGCTCGTAAGCCGGCAGCGCGCCCCCGACAACCACAAAACGGACCTGCGGCCAGGCTGGTACCAGTCGCGCCGCTGCATCCAGGAAAACCTGGTGCCCCTTGATCGGGCTGATGCGCCCCACCATGCCGACGAGGGGTGCATCACCCACACCCAACGCCCGGCGCACCGCGTCCACGCTGCGCTGTGCCACCAGCGTTTGCGGGTCGAAACCATCTGGCACGACCACGACCCGTGCATGGCCGCGCCATGCCGGCACCTGTGCCTGTACCGCCCGGCTGATACAGATGACGCGGTCCGCCAGGCTCAGCATGAGGCGCCCCCAGGCCGTCCGGGCGCGGCCACCCAGCGGCAGACGTTCACGCGCGTGCCAGACGTGTGGCACCCCGGCCAGCCGCGCCGCCAGCGCCCCATCCGCCACGGCGCTGCTGTTGGTATGCACCAGGGCCACGTCCTGGTCCCGCAGCCAGCGCGCCAGCGACAGTGCAGAGACCGGCAAACGAGCGCCGAGACGGGCCATCGCCACCGGGGAGGACAGGGCCTGGCGCGTGCGCGGCGCCGCCAGTGACCACACGCGCCAGGGAACCGCCGCATCATCCAGGGCTGCGCTCAGTGGTCCCGCAAAGGGCAGTACCACCAACGGCTGCCAGCGCCGCCGGTCGAGGTGGGTCACCAGCTCGAGCAGCATCACCTCGGCGCCGGCATAGTAGCCGGTGGCGCTAACGAACAGGACGCGCCGTCTCACCCGCCACCCCTTCGAGCAGCCCCAGGTAGACCCAGAAGTAGGCCAGCCAGCTGGCCTCGGTGGCCTGGAATGCCACCAACAGGGCGATGATGGCCAGCAACAAACCACCCGCCAGGAAACGCCCCGGGCTGACCTGGCGTAGCCAGGCCTGCCACCCGCGCCACAGCGCGAGCCCCAGGCCGCCCACCAGCAGGGCCAATCCAAACAGACCGCTGTCGTAAAGCACGTGCAGAAACAGGTTAGGTATCCAGGCGCTCAGGTTTTGATTTGGATACAGATACGCCTGGCCGTAAGCGCCCACGCCCCAACCGAGCCAGGGGTGTTCCTGCCATACCTGCAGTGCATGCTGGTAAATCTGCAAGCGTACCCAGACGTTGCCATCCTGCTCCAGGGATGCCAGGGACAGCAGCCGGTCCACGACGGTCGATTGATCGCCCATCGCCAGGGTTGGCAGGGTGGTGCGCACGTCGGACAGGAACACCACGGCTGCGGCGGCCAGGGCCAGCAAACCCAGGATCAGCCCAATACGCAGCGCCAGGCGCGGCCGCTGCACCGCCCACACGACCACCGCCAGCCCCAACGCAACCATGGCACCCAGCCAGGCCGCCCGGGTCAGGCTGGCAACCAGGGCCGGCAGCCCTGCCAGCAGGGCCAGGCCAGCTAACCAACGCAGGCCACGTGACACCGGTGCCACCACGAGCACCCCGGCCAGCACCACCAGCGCCGCCACGTAGGAGCCAAACACGTTCGACTCCCACTGCGTCCCCATGGCGGCAATCGTGCCCTCGGGCTTGAGGTGTACGCCCAGGTTGACGTGGCCGGCGTACCATACGCCCAGCGCAAACAGACCAAAGGCGGCCACCGCGCCACCCACCAGGAGCTGGACGCGCACCCCCGCGGCGGCGCGGCCGCCGACCAGGTTGGCGGTCACGACGTAGGTGCCCAGCATGAGCACGAGCTTGAACCACAATACCAGGCTGTTGGCCGTGTCGGGCGCATGCAGCAGAGACGCCAGTAGCGCCACCACGAGCCAGCCCGCAAACAGCCCCGCCGCCGGTGGCCAGCGCCACGTGCTGCTCCCGCGCAGTGCATCGAAAACCAGCAGCAAACTCACCAGGCCCAGGGCCACGTACTCCGGATAAACACTCAGCCCGCCGATGCTAACCTCGAAGCGGTTGATGCCGGCCGCACCGATCAGCAGAACCAGGCCGGAGTGGGGCCAGGTGAGGAGCACGACCACCAGAAATACCAGGCCCAGCGCTGCCGCCACGATCCAGCGGGCATCGAGCCACAGGAGGGTCAGTGCCACCGGCACACTCAACACCGTCAGCAGCAGGGCACCGAGTACCGGTATGGCTGGGCGCGGCGCGCGTATCGTGTCCGCCGCTGGCCTGCGTAATCGACCCTGAAGGAAACCCGGCCCGCTCAACCGCATGTAGCCACCCTCAACCCTGCGACGGGTGGTGCTGCACGACCAGCGATTCGCCGCTCGTCTCACCGTAGTACCGGTCGTAGGCACTCTGCGAGCGTGTGACGCGGTTCAAGACGATGCCCAACACGTGCGCCCCCGTGCGCTGCAGCTGTGCGGCCGCTCGCTGCGCCGTGCCGCGCCGCGTGCGCGTGGCATCGATGACCAGCAGAGTCCCGTCGCTCAGGTGTGCCAGAATGGCGGCATCGGCCACGGCCAGCACCGGCGCACTGTCGAGGATGACGGCATCGGCCTGTGCGCCCATCTCTTGCAGCAGTGTACTCATGCGGCCGGAGCTGAGCAGCTCGGAGGGGTTGGGCGGCAGTGGACCGCTGGTCAGCAGGACGAGGTTGGGCAGGGCCGTGGGCTGTACATGGTGCGTGAAGTCAGCCTCTGTATCCAGCAACGCCGTGGTCAAACCGATGTGGTTACTTACCCCAAACATCTGGTGCAGGGTGGGCCGACGCAGATCGGCATCGACCAGGATGACCCTTTGACCGGTTTGGGCCATGGCCGCGGCGAGATTGGCGGCTGTGGTGCTTTTGCCCTCGGCCGGTTCGGGGCTGACGACGGTGACCGTACGCAGCGGGTGGTCCAACGCCGCAAAACGCAGGTTGGCGCGCAGCACGCGGTAGGCTTCGGCACCGGGCGCCTTGGGGTCGTGCAGCATGGCCGGTCCGGCACCGTTGGCGGCCGGTCCGCGCACAACCGTGGCCAGGACCGGCAGTGACGTGGCGGCAGCCGCCCGCTCCGCCGTGCTCAGACGGTCGTCGAGGGCTTCCAGGATCAGGGCGAACGCCAGTGCCATCGTCAGGCCGACCACCGCCGCGGCCAGGGCATTGAACAGCGGTCGCGGGCGGATCGGACCGGGACTGGCTGTCGCCGGCTGCACGAGGGTGATGTTATCGGCCGATCGGGTTTCGGCCAGGCGGATTTCCTCGTAGCTGGCAGTCAGGGCACTCAGAGATTGGCGCAAACGTGCCAGGACGTCGGCGTCGGCCGTGCCCGCCTCTTCAGCCTTGATCTGCCCTTCGATGGCACGGATCTGTTGTTCCAGGTTGTCCTTGGAAGCGACGAAACGTGCCACCTGCCGTGAGCGGTTGGTGGCAATGAACGTCTCGGCCAGGGTATTGGCGATGGTTTCGGCATCGCTGGGGCTGGCCGCGTCGACCTCCAGGCGGATCAGCTGCGTATCGCGGATCGACTCGGCACTGGCGTCGAATTCCCAGGCGCGGTTGGGGTCTACGGCTGCCAGCTGCACGGTGGTGGCTTGGAGCGTTGCCGGCTGGCCGATGATTTCGGCGTAGGTGGCGGCCAGCCGCTCACCGGCGAAGACTGCGCTGACGTCGGCGGCCAACGGTGCGGCCGGCGAGACCTGCATCAAGGCCTGGGCCCGGTAGATTGGTGTCACGCGCAGGCTCAGACCGTAGGCAACGGCCGCGTAGAGCAGCGGCAGCAGCACCAACAGCCACCAGCGGCGGCGTAGGAACGACAGGTAGGGGCCTATATCAGGTAACTGGGTCATAGCTCGAACCTCTTGCTTCGTCAGATCCCGGCCACGTGCCGGTAGACGTCCAGGGTGGCCTGGGCCGCCCGCTGCCAGGTGAAGGTCGCCGCCCGCGCCCGCCCGCGCGCCCGCAGCGTGGCCGCCAGGGTGTCGTCACCCAGGACGGACTGCATGCCGGCCAGGATCGACGCGACACGGGTTGGGTCGACCCGCAGCGCGGCATCACCGACCGCTTCGGCGATGGCGCCGGTGTGTGACGTCACCACGGGCACGCCGCACGCCATCGCTTCGAGCGGCGGCAGACCGCTGCCCTCGTAGAGCGACGGAAAAACAAACAGTTGCGCACCGTTGAGCAGAGCGATCAGGTCGTCCAGCGGCACGTGGCCCAGCATGCGCACGTGCGCTTCTAGCCCGAGACGCATCATTGCGGCACGGATGTCCGCGCTGGCATTGCCGGGCGGCCCGGCGATGATCAACGGGCGACCGCTGTCCAGCTGCGCATATGCCTCGAGCAGGCGCACGATGTTCTTACGATCGACCTGCGCGCCGGCGTACATGAGATAGGGCGGCGTCACACCGTAGCGCGCCACCACGGCGGTGATCAGCGGTTCGGGCAGCGGCCGGAACGCCGGATTCAGGCCGTGCGCAATCACGTGGACACGTGCCGCAGGGTGGTACACGCGGTCCAGGTCACGGGCTGTTTGCGGCGACGGCACGATGATCGCGGCCGCACGCTGCACTGCCTGCTGCACCGACAACCGGTGGAACAACCGCCATGCCGGGTGAAAGGCCTGCCAGCCGTCCTCCAGGATGGTGTCGTGAATCGTGATCACCAGGGGGCACGGCAGTGGCGCCAGCGGTGCGATGAAGGCCGGCGCATGCAGTAAGACCGGGGGCCGGTGCCACAGCCGGGCTGGCAGCAGCCCCTCGATACCCAGCAGCAGGCCCGCCGCATCACCCAGCTTGCGCCAGGTGCTGGGTTTTTGTATGAAACCGGGCGCTGCGAACGCATCGATCTGCCAATCGTCCTGGGCCGCTGCGCGCAGGGCACGCAGCAGCTCGTTGCCGTAGGTGCCGATGCCGCTGCGGTTGCGCACCGGAAAACTGAGATCGAACACCACGCGCCGGTGGGCCGGTGTCATTCGCTCACCGATGGCGCCTGGGCGGCAGGTGGGCGCAGCGGCAGGCGCACCAGATCGAAGCCACATACCTGCGCCAGCAGCACAAACACCAGGCCACTGGTCAACACCACCGCGGCCGCGCGCAGCAGCAGCGCGACGAGACCCGAACCGAGCGGCGTGACCAGCGTCGTCGACACGACCCAGGCCACCACACCCGCGGCCAGCGTGGCCGGCAAAAGACGCACGAGAAAACTCAACAGCTGGCGCACGTCCAGGCTGTGATGGCGTACGACCAGGACCAGGCCCAACAGCACGGTTGACACCACCGTGGTGGCTGACAAAGCAAGCGCCAGACCGAATGCGCCCCAGGTGCGACTCAGGACACTGGCCAATACCAGGTAACTGCCCAGGGCCACGGCCATGACCCACAGTGGCGAGCGGACATCCTGGCGCGCGTGCAGCGCCTTGAGCAGAATCGCACCGATGCCGGCGGTGGTCAAACCCAGCGCATAACCGGTCAGCAGCTGCGCGGTCTGGACGGTATCGGCGGCCGTGAAGGCACCGCGTTGATACAGGATGGCCACCCACAGCGGGCTGGCACCTACCAGCCAGGCCGTACACAGCAGCAGCGGGGGCAGGGTCGTGCGCAGACCGCTGGTCAGCGCCGCGCGAAAGCCGGCCGGGTGGTCGCTCAGGGCGGCCAGGCGCGGGAACAATACAATCGCCAACGAACCGGCAACCAGGAAGAGGGGGAGTGACGACAGCTTTTGGGCCAGGGTCAAACGGGCCACGGCGCCTTCGCCGAGATGGGATGCAAACGTGCGCTCGATGAGCGTCGTGACCTGTGCCAGGCTGGCATAGGCCAGGAGCGGCACCCCCAACACCACCACGCGCCGCACCGGCGATGCCAGCCAGGACGGGTGATCCACCGCCGGCGGGCCCTGGTAAGGCTGCCGCATCGATGTACCCAACAGCGGCAGCTGCACGATCAGCTGCAAGCCCATCGCCAGGGCCATGGCCAATGCCAGCAAACCAACGGTTACGCCGGGTACGAAGGCCAGCACGGCCAGGGCAGCCAGGCTGCTGAACGCCGGCACGAAGGCCGGCCAGGCAAAACGATGATGTGCATTGAGCAGCACACCCACTACACCGGCCAGCACCAGGCACAACGCTCCCGGCAGCAGATAACGCAGCGCCTGTACCGTCAGCAGTTGGGTGGCAGTGTCGAACCCCGGCAGCAGTGCCGGCACCAGGCCTGGCAGCCGCGTCACGACCAGGGCAATGCCTGTGCCCAACACCAGCAGCGTGCCGGTCAGCACGCGGCCGACG
Organism: uncultured Anaerolineae bacterium; assembly: GCA_964642445.1. Taxonomy (GTDB): domain Bacteria; phylum Chloroflexota; class Anaerolineae; order SSC4; family Amarolineaceae; genus SSC4. The sequence goes on along the minus strand of CAZXQZ010000135.1, from coordinate 3,390 downwards.
AAACGGCGGGCACGCAGGCTGCTGCGGCTGCGCAGCTCCAGGTAGATCGGCAGCACCGCCGGCGCCAGTGTACCCGCAACGAGCATCTGCTGCAAAATCGACGGGATCAGCAGCGCGGTAAAGAGGGCATCGGTCGCCGGACTGGCGCCGTACTGCGCGGCCAACGCGGCGTCGCGCAGGTAGTTTAGCGCGTTGGTGCCCAGTGTCAAGATGAGCACCACCATGGCGGGACGCCGCAGGTTACTGGCCATCGGTCACTTCTCGTACGGTCAGCGCGTGCCAGCTGCGCCGGGCCAGGGAAAGCAGGAGTGCGGCCCAGAAGCGGGGGTAACACAGCCAGAACCAGCGTGAAGCCGCCAGGTCGGGGTACAGGGCGGCCAGTTCGCTGCGCGAATGGAAGAGCGTGTGCCGCAGTACGGTCCATGTTTCTTGCGGCGTTTCTGGCCAGAAGCGCAGCGTCTCGCCGGGGCGTGCCGCTTGCGCCAGGAACGTACGATTCGACAGGCGACCCGCGCCGGCCCAGGCTTGCAGCCGCGCCGGCACGTCGCGCGCCAGGCGTTGGCGTGCGGCCAGCAGCGTAGGGGACTGGCTGTACGCTGCTGTCAGCTGGACGGCGGGGTACAAAAAGCGTGCTTCGCGGTGCGCTTGCGCTGCCAGGCCCAAAGCGACCTGGGCTGGCGACAGCCAATCACTCAACCGCACCAGATCGACAAGCTGCCCCAGGCGTACCAGGCGTTCGAGGACCGACACCGAGGTGTGGATGGCCAGATGGTGCAGGAGGGCCGGATGTGATGGCAGCCAGGCCGTCGTGCCAAGCACCGTGACCGGGGCAGCCGACTGCCACAGGGTGTCCGTCAGGTCGAGCGTGGTGCCACGAAAATCTTCGCGCACCTGGCTGTGCAGATCGATGCGGCGCGGGTTGTCGGGATGGTCGTACGTCCAGGAAACAACACCGCGATCGCCGGATGGACGCAGCACAATGTGCCGCCACGTCACGTTCTCGACACTGTAGTGCAGGCCCTGCAGGGTATCCCGTGCGCGCGCCAGGTCCTGCGCTGGCACCAGGATGTCGAGGTCGTGCAGAACCCGATCGGCCGGATGCGGATAGACGTGCTCCAGGAGCAGCACTGCGCCTTTGAGGGGCATGGCGGGGATGCCCGCACCGTGCAGACCCTCCAGGACTGTGTGCAGTTCGGCCAGCAGGCGCTGATTGCGCTGGCGGTTGAGGTCGTAGCCGGTGGCAGCGCTCTCCTGCACTACCGAGGGTAAGTCAGCCTGGAAGGACGCGTGGTGCAGAAGCGGCAGCACACCCTGCAGATAGGCCAGCTGGCCAAAGGCCTGCCAGGTGGCATGATCCCAGGTGACCAGGGAGGGCGGTGGCGGGTCCGCCTGCAGCAGCCAGCTGGCCAGGGTCTCCAACACCTCGGCCAGCTGCATGGTCAATCCGTGATTGAACACCGCTTGTGCACTGGATGTCATGGGCCCACCGCCGTCAGGGACACGCCTGGATCAGGCCGGTAAGCTGGCGCAGGCCCAGCAGCAGGCGCGGCCCCGGCCGGTTGAGCAGGCCGTCGTCGATGATGTGCACCTGGCCGGTGCGCAGTGCGGTGGTCTGTTCCCAACCCTGCCGCGCCGTCACGTGTTCGAGTCGCACCGCAGTGCCGAAGCCGCTCCATGCCAGCACGATCAGCTCGGGATCGTAGGCCTGGATGGCCGCATCGCTGACCTGGGGGCTGCGCTGACCCGTGCTGGCCAGGCCGCTCACGCCGCCGGCCCACGTCACCAATTCGGGCACCCAGTGCCCGGCAGCGGTTGGCGGTTGGTGCCAATCCTCGACGTAGACGCGCGGCCGGCGGGCTCGCCGGCTGCTGGCGGTGGCAATCGCGGCCATGCGCCGGCGCAGGTCTTCCACCACCACCTGTGCCATGACTTCCGCACCGACGGCGCGCCCAATGACGACGATGCTGGCCATGACGTCATCCATCGTTTTGGGGTCGACGCTCAGCACGGGCACGCCGCTGACCTCCTGGTGAGCCGCCACCTCACCTGGCAGCAGGGTCGAGGCGACAATCAGGTCGGGCTGCCGATCGTGGATGCGCCGGTCGTACACGTCCAGCCAACCGCTCACGTCGAGCGCCCTGGCGCGGGCTTCGGGCGGCCAATCGCAATAACGCGTGACACCGACGATGCGGTCTCCGACGCCGAGCGCGTAAAGGATTTCGGTGTTGCTGGGGGCGAGCGAGACGATACGCCGCGCGACGTGGTGGGGCGCGGCCGTCATGGCGCGAGATTCCCAAGTGGCGGGAGATCAGCGGCCGCCAGGTTTTCTGCAACCTGGGCGGGGGTTTTGGCACCGGGGATGACCGTGCTGACGGCGGGATGGTCCAGGGCAAAACGGATGGCGACCTGGGCGGGGGTGGCACCGGCCACCGGCAGGCTGTCCAGTAGCAGCTGCGCGGCGTGCAGCCGCTGGTCGAGGTATGCCGCCGGCCAGCGGCTGCGGTGGTCCTGTGCACTGAAACGGGCGCCCGGCTGGTAGTGCCCGGCCAGCAGGCCGTTAGCCAGCGGTTCACGGGCGATGATGGCGACGTGGGCTGCCTGGGCAGCTGGAAAGAGCGTCTGTGCGACGTCGCGCTCCAACAGGTTGTACACCACCTGCACGGTGTCCACCTGGCCACTGGCGATGGCGGCAAGGCCTTCCGTCGCGTCGTGGATAGAAACGCCGCAGTAACGGATTTTGCCCGCTGCCCGGAGGTCGGCGAGCACGGTCCACGTCTCGTCAGCGCCTAGCACATCCAGACCAGGGTTGTGCAGTTGGTACAGGTCGATCACGTCCCTGCGCAGGCGGCGCAGGCTCTGCTCACAGGCAAAACGAAGGTAATCGGCCGCAAAGGTGAGACGATGGGTCACGGGCAGCACGGCGCCGGGCGCAAAGCGGGTGAGCGGTTGGCCCAGGACGTGTTCCAGGTGCGGCGCCAGGGTGGGATCGATGGCATAGTTGTAGAAATTGCCTCCCACCTTGGTGGCCAGTACCACCTCTGCCCGCTGGCCCGCCAGGACCTCGCCGAGCAGGCTTTCGCTGTGCCCATGGCCGTAGACGTCCGCGGTATCGAAAAAGGTACAGCCCAGTGCCAGCGCCTGGCGGATAGCCGCACGCGATGTCTCGTCATCGGTGGGTCCATAGCTGTTACCGAAGGCAGCACCGCCGATCGCCCAGGCGCCAAAGCCCACGGCCGAGACGTACAGACCGGTACGGCCGAGTGGTCGGTATTCCACGAGAGTTCTGCAGACCTCGCTGATGGATTGGCCGCGATTGTACCACAGGTGGGGGAGAAGTGCATAGTAGGGAGTAGGGAGTAGGGAGTAGGGAGTAGGGAGTAGGGAGTAGGG
>CAZXQZ010000134.1:0-13071 GCA_964642445.1 uncultured Anaerolineae bacterium | reverse complement strand
CCTACTCCGACCACCCGCCGCGCCCAGCGCGCCTGAAAGCTCTCCTCCGCAAACGCCGGAAAATCGCGCCCGTGTGTCCAGGCGGCCAACGGACCTGGCAGGCGCGCCAGCCACCCGTTGCGCGCCAGCCAGCGAGTGCCGATGCCGGCCATACGCCCACCCAAACGGTACAGCCACGGCTGTGTCACGGCCAAGGCGTACAGGCGTATCCCCCAACGCAGCCAATCCGGCGCCTGTTCCGCCTGCACCGTGTCGTGCCGCAGCTTGAGCAGCAGCCCTGGCAGATCGATGCGCACCGGGCAGACGTCACGGCAGGCGCCGCACAGCGATGAGGCATGGGGCAGGTCACCGTACGCACCAAGCCCCAGGAACAGGGGCGTCAAAACGCTGCCCATCGGACCGGGATAGGTGGCTCCATAGGCGTGGCCGCCGATGCTGTTGTACACCGGGCATGCGTTGAGGCACGCACCGCAGCGAATACAGGTGAGGATCTCGGCCAGGTCACTCACCAGGATGTCGCTGCGCCCGTTGTCCACCAGCACCACGTGCAGCTGTTCCGGGCCATCTGCATCGCCAGGGCGGCGTGGGCCATTGATCAGTGACGTGTAAACGCTCAGTTTCTGCCCGGTGGCATTACGCGCCAGCAGCTGCAGCACCACGGCCAGGTCGGCCGGCGTGGGCACCACCCGCTCGATCCCCATGAGTGCAACGTGGATGCGCGGCAGCGAGGTCGTCATGCGCCCATTGCCTTCGTTGGTCACCAGTGTCAACGTGCCGGTGCTCGCAACGGCGAAATTGACCCCGCTGATACCCATGTCGGCTTCGAGGAAGGCCTGGCGCAGGACGGTGCGCGCGATGCCAGCCAGGGTCTTGGGGTCATCCGTATAGGCCACGCCCAGTTTGTCCTGAAAAAGGCGCCCGATCTCCTGCCGCGTCTTGTGCAGCACCGGGGCCAGAATGTGGCTGGGCGGTTCCTCGTCGAGCTGGGCGATGTATTCACCCAGGTCGGTTTCGATCACCTGCAGACCGTCCGCCTCCAGTGCCGCATTGAGGTGAATCTCCTCGGTGACCATCGACTTCGATTTGATGATCTTGCGCACGTTGTTTTGGTGCGCAATGTCGCGGACGATCTCGTTGGCTGCGGCAGCGTCAGCCGCCCAGTGCACCGTAGCACCCAGTTGCGTGAGGTTGTCGGCGAGCTGGGTGATGTAACGATCGAGATTGGCGATCGTGTGCCGGCGCACCAGGCGGGCCTGGTCGCGCACGGCATCGGCAGCGGGCAGCGACGCCAGCGCGGTGCTGCGATGCGTGAGAAAACGGTCCGAGGCGCGACCGAGGGCGCCACGCATCGTTTCGTTGTGCACACCGATGTCTACCCGCTCGTAAAAATCAATCGGTGTCCGGTGCATGTGAGCCTCCCACTGCGCCCGTCTGCGCCAGAATCTCTGCGATGTACACCGCATTTGGCGTTTTGCCCGCGCGATGCAGCCCGCCGTTGATGTGCATCAGGCACGACAAATCACAACCGACGACGCAGTCGGCCCGCGTGGCGGCAATGTACCGCAGTTTGTTGGCCAGCATGTCCTCGGAAATCAACGGAAACTTGATACTGAACAGGCCACCGAAGCCACAGCATTCGTCAGCCCGTTCCAAAGGCACCACCTCGGCGTCTGCCACGTGCGCCAGCAAGGTTTCGGGCTGCGACCGCACACCCAGACCGCGTTGCAGGTGACAAGAGGAATGGTAGGTCAGGCGTCCCCGGTAGCGTGCGCCGACATCCGTCACACCGAGGACGTCGACGAGGAACTGGGTGAATTCATAAACGTGGGCAGCGACCGCATCGACGCGTGCCTGCCAGCGTGGATCGCCGGCAAACAGCTCACGGTAGTGGTGCACGATCATGTCGCAGCACGAGCCGGACGGAACTACCACCGGGACGGGTCCGGGTTGGCCGCGGGGGTTCTGCGCCCGTTCGAGCACCTCGATGGTATGGATGGCCATGCGGCGAGAATCATCCCAGAAGCCGGCATTGAAAGCTGGCTGACCGCAGCAGGTCTGCCCGGACGGTACAATGACTTCCAGTCCCTGGCGTTCCAACACCGTGACCACGGCCTCCGCCGCCGCGGGCGCGAAGTGATCGGCCAGGCAGGTTACGAACAGATTGACGCGTGTCGGTCGTGCGCCCGTGGTTGTGGGCATCATGGCGGACTCCTCGAGTGGAATGAGATCCTGCGCTGGATATCATTGTACACGCAGGTTGCCGGCCTGTGCAAACTATCGTGACAGGAAGAGTACGGTTTGATGGCGCCAGCAACCAGGTTGGCGGGCACGCGTGCATGCGGGTCATGGAGATACGATGAGCCTGATCAGTCCGCGGTGGCGCAAAATCTTGCGCGACATGTGGAGTTATAAGACGCGTACGGCGGTGGTGGTAATGTCCATTGCCGTGGGCGTGTTTGCCATTGGCACGATCGTCACGACGCGCATGATCCTGGCGCGTGACTTGACCAAGGCCTACCTGGCGATCAACCCACCCAGCGCTATTCTGGTGGCCGAGCCCTTCGACGAAGAGCTGCTGGACGTCGTGCGCGGGGTGGATGGTGTCGGCGATGCCGAAGGCCGGTTGGGGGTCACCGCCCGGCTGCAAATCGGTCCCGACGAATGGCGCACGATCCGCCTGACCGCAATGGGCGATTTCGACGACATTCGCGTCAACCAGATCAAGCCGTGGCGCGGGGCGTGGCCACCCGCTGACAAAGAGATGCTCATCGAGCGCAACTCACTGCCCCTCGCCAACGCGCAGGTGGGTGATCGTGTTGTGGTCGAAATGCCTGACGGCACCCAGCGCGCGGTACGGATCGCTGGGCTCGCCCACGATATGTTCCGCACGCCCGCCCAATTTGTGGGTAACGTCTACGGTTATGCGACGCTCGACACGATGGAGTGGCTGGGCATCGCACGTGATTACACTGAGCTGCACCTCCTCGTCAGCGGCGATATCAACGATTTGGCGCACGTCAAAGAGGTCACCAACCGCGTGACCGACAAGATCGAAAAAAGCGGACGCGCCGTGCGTTTTACCTTCATGCCGACCCCCGGAGAGCACCCGGCGGATGAACAGGTGCAGCCGCTGCTGGTCATCCTGGGCGCGCTTGGCGTGCTGGCCCTGGCACTGAGCGGTTTTTTGGTAGTCAACACCATCACTGCGCTGCTGGCGCAGCAGGTGCGGCAAATCGGCGTCATGAAAGCGGTTGGCGCCCGCACCTGGCAGGTGGTTGGCATGTACCTGGGAACGGTGGCGATCTACGGCCTGCTGGCGCTGCTAATTGCCGTGCCGCTGGGTGCCATCGGGGCCTATGCGTTTGCGCAGTTCATTGCCAGCCTGATCAACTTCGACGTGCAGTCGTTCACTTTGCCGGTCAGTGTCCTGGCCCTGGAGATTGCTGTGGGTATGATCGTGCCCCTGCTGGCTGCGTTGTGGCCGGTTTTCAGTGGGGCGCGGGTGACCGTGCGCGAGGCCATGAGCAGTTACGGCCTGGGTCGCGGGCGTTTCGGACGCAGCTTCATCGATCACGCCGTCGAGCAGGTGCATTTTGTCTCGCGTCCGCTGTTGATTTCGCTGCGCAACACCGTACGGCGCAAGGCACGTCTTCTGTTTACCCTATCGACGCTGGTGCTGGCCGGCGCGATTTTTGTCGCCGTGTTCAGCGTGCGCGATTCGCTGCTGCGCACGCTCGATGAGTCGATGGCCTACTGGAACTACGATGTCGACGTCAACCTGGCGCGGCCCTACCAGGTCGATCAGCTCGAGCAGGAGGCACTGCGGGTGCCCGGTGTGGTGGCGGCCGAGGCCTGGGGCTTTGCCAGCGCCCGCCGGCAGCGCCCCGACGACACCGAAAGTGATACCATTCAGTTGGTTGCGCCCCCGGCGAATACGAAATTCCTGCTGCCCCAGCTGGTGAGTGGGCGTTGGCTGCTGCCCGGTGACCAGAATGCCGTCGTGTTGAATACCGAAGTGACCAAAGAGGAGTCCGATATTCAGGTGGGTGATGACATCACGCTGTCACTCGAGGGCCGCGACACCACCTGGCGCGTCGTGGGGATCGTGCAGGGTGTTTTGGCTGGCCCAATTGCCTATGCCAACTATCCCCACTTTGCCGAGACGGTGCGTGACGTCGGCCGGGCCAGCAGTCTGCAGGCACAGACCACCGAGCACACGGCGGCTTTTCAGGCGCAGGTTGCACAGGCCCTGGAAGCGCATTTCGAACAGCTCGGCATCAACGTCAGCTCGACCGACACCGCCGAAACGCGGCGCAGTCGCGTCGGCACCCAGTTCAACATCCTGGTCATCTTCCTCATGATCATGGCGCTTCTGATTGCGGTCGTCGGTGCGCTGGGATTGACCGGTACGATGACCATCAATGTGTTCGAGCGGGCGCGCGAAATTGGCGTCATGCGTGCGATCGGTGCATCTGACCAGGCAGTGCTGCAGATTTTTATGGTAGAGGGAATCCTCATCGGCATCCTCAGCTGGTTTGCGGGCAGCATCCTGGCCCTGCCGATCAGCAAACTGCTGGCAGACGCAGTTGGCCTGGCCTTCATGCAGGCCCCGCTGCGGTACGCCTTCTCCGTGCAAGGTGCTGCGATCTGGTTAGGCCTGGTGGTGATCCTGGCTGCGGCTGCCACTTTCTGGCCGTCGTGGTCGGCCACCCGCCTGAGCGTGCGCGACGTGCTGGCTTACGAGTAACACCGTTCGGCCAGGCTCCCCGCCGCCTCTGCATCACGCTGCGGGTGTGTGGAAGATCTTCTCCCCCGCCCGAATTGCAACTGAGAGGCGGTTTTCCCACGGCGTGAGCGGGCACGACCAGGCATCGTTGTACGCGCAGTAGGGATTGTATGCGTAGTTGAAATCGACCATGAACTGCCCCTGCCCCAGCGGTTCCGGCTCCAGGTAGCGCCCGGCACCGTACGTCTCCTGACCGGCCAATGCATCGACGAACGGCAGAAAATAGCCGTGCTCTCCAGCATAGATCGTCAATTCGGCTTCCTGGTCGTCCACCCTAAATGTGAACCGGCCGTAACGCTGGTACAACTGGACATCACCGCCAGTGGTTTGCATCTGGATCGTTTCTGGCTCAGCAAATCGCTCGATCGTGACAACCAGGCGCAGGGTCGGGTTTTCATCGAAATAATCCAGACCCTGGAACGTGCGTTTCTGCGAAGGGGTGAGCGGGCTGTCCGGATAGATGCGAAAGAACTCATTCTTTTGGGCGCGAAAGCGTTGTAAGTCATTCATGTAGATCACCTCATGTGCGACTGTTTGTACAGCATGGTTAGTTTACCACCGAAACGGGCAAAATGAAACTGAGCTGCGTGCCCCTGGAAGTTGACATTGGTTTTTTGATCATGATAATCTCTGTCAACAACCACTTTTTGCGTGCTCTGTCAGGGTGGATTTCGGCGGCATTTCTACCCTCCTAAGGCAATCTTGCCCGACAGGACATGCGCCAGGAGTAATCATGCGCTTTTTCGATGCCCATTGTGACACGGTGATGCGTGCCCTGCACAGCGGTCTTGACTTCGTCCACGGCGGCCACGGTCACAACGATCTGCCGCGCCTGCGTGCCGTCGGTGCTTGTGCGCAGCTGTTTGCCGTTTTTGTGGTCGAGACCAATCTACCTGGCCGTGATTTGCGTGCGTATGCGGATTATGTCATCTCAGTCATCTTGGGCTGGCTGGCGCAGTCCGCGGGAACGATGCGGCTGGCTCTGACCGCGGAAGATATGCTGGCCGCGGGGCAGAATGACACACTATATGCACTGTTGGGGCTGGAGGGGGCTGACCCGCTGGCCGGTGATGCCGAAAACCTGGCGCACTTCTACTACCTGGGCGTGCGCAGCATTACGCCCGCCTGGGATGACAATGCCTTTGCCGGCACGCCGTTTGGCACCAGTGGCGGATTGACCGCACAAGGTTTTAAGCTCGTCGAAGTGGCCGAAGCCTTGCAGGTCATGGTCGACGTGTCACACCTGTCGGATTCGGCATTTTGGCAGGTGCAGGAAGTGGCGCGGCGCCCGTTCATTGCCAGCCACTCGAACTGTCGCGCCCTGTGTCCCAGCCCGCGCAACCTGACCGACGAGATGCTGCGGGTCCTTGCGCAGCGTGGTGGTGTCGTCGGTATCAACCTGGCCCCGGATTACCTGGAGCCCGCCTATCAGGCGGCCTGGGATGCCATCGCTTATCCGACACGGGCGGCCATGAACGACGAGGAGAACCTGGCCGAGCGCGAACACCTGCGTCGTCAGGCAGTTCAGCGGTTGAGCGACCTGCCGCGACCGGGCATCGACTGGGTGGTACGCCACATCCGGCACGCCATGCAGGTCGGCGGTGAAGACTGCGTCGGCCTGGGTGGTGACCTGGATGGCATCTGGTTTCTGCCGGCTGGCATGACAGGCATCGAGAGTTATCCCCAGCTGGCCGAGGCCCTGCACCGGGCAGGGCTTACCGCTGCGCAGGTGGACAAGGTGTGTTGGCGAAACATGGCGCGCGTCTTTGCCGATGTGCTGCCGCGACGGATGGTATAAACGGGCGCTACCGGGCACGCCAGACCGTGATCCTCTGCCGCACCCACAGCCACAGGCGCGCCCCGCCCGCGCGCTGCCAATGCCGCCACAAACGACGTTGTTCGCTGGATGCGGGTCGTTCCGCCTTCGGTGCGTAGAGGGCTGCCTCACACCAGGCAGCGATGGCCTGCACCAGCTGGCTTACCTGTCCGGCACGACCGTCACCGCTGATACTGGCCAGCCGGCCCGTCAAAGCCGTCGTGAACGAGCGCATCGTCTCACCGGGATACGGCGACCGGCCAACGCGTGCGCCCCAGGCGGCGATACGCGCGTAAGTTTCGCTGGCGCCCTGCGGCGTGCGCCAGGCACGTACGAACCAGACCAGGCCGCCGGCGGCCAGCAGTCCCACCATGAACACAGCGAGCGAGCCTGGCACCCCATCACCAATGACCGGCAGACGAAAACCGTCTCCTGCAGCTGCACCCGACGGCGGCGTGGGCACGGACGATGGCGGTTGTGATGGCGTGGGCTCGAAGGGTAACCAGCCAATTCCCTCAAAATAGACCTCGGGCCAGGAATGGGCGTCGGCCGCCGTCACGCGCCACTCGCCTGGCGCGGTTTGTGTGCCGGCCGCGTACCCCGTTGCCAGGCGAGCCGGCAAGCCCAGCGTGCGCGCCATGACCACAAAGGCGCTGGCAAAATAGTCACAGTAGCCGCGGCGGATATCGAACAAGAAAGCATCGACCAGGTCGCGGTCATCCTCGATCAGGGGCACGTCGAGGTCGTACGGTAGCGTACGCAGGTAAGCCTCCAGCCGCCTGGCCTTTTCGTAGGGACCTACCGCGTCCGACGTGATATGGGTCGCGAGTTCTTTGACTCTCATCGGCAGGTTATTGGTTATTGTGAGATATGGGTTTTCTTTGATTGCTGGGTAATAATTGACTATGCGAAGTTGTTGCGCTGAAGGCATGGGAATCTGACTGCGCACCACATAGCGCCGCGCGGGATCCCGCAGCACCAGCGCCACAAGATCGTCCGAACCGCGCAGCATAGCACGATAATCCGCGTTTGCCGCGACCGGCATACCAGTGGCAACGACGACGCGCGCCGTCCCCTGCGCCAACGCCACTCGCTGCTCAACCGCCAGCCCCCTCCCCCCCTCTCCCGCCGCTGTCACGTCGCGTGACCATGACCGCCCTGCCGGTACCGCGATATCCTCCAGCTCGTCCTCGATCTGCCAGCCGCGCCCAGTATACATTGCATACGTTAGCTCTCGCCAGTATGGCGCAAAATTGGCTTGAGAATAGTCAATGACTACGCGAAACATTTCGATATCCTGCAGCTCGGGGCCGCTTCCCAAGAGATGCTGCCGGGGCAGGTTTTGCCGCAAGGCGCCCGTAGCCCACGGGCCACCTGGACCGCGCAGCACACCAGGGAATAGAGTCTCAACCTGTCCCTGCACACGCGCCCACGGCTCACGTGCCAGGTCCCAAAACCAGTTGACGGCCGGCTGCACCACGACCTGCGGCACCACCAGGATCAGCACCACGGCCGCGGCACCTGCAATGGCCACCGCCGCCGTGTGGTCCATGCCCAGATCGGACGGGGCATCGCTGCCGTGGTCTTCCCAGGCGCGCTGCAGTTGATACCAGCGTGCCCACCCCGCCAGGGCTAGCATGACCAAAAAGAAGAACAGAACGTAGTATTCCTGGCCCGCAACGAAAAACGCAGTGAGCGCCACCAATACACCTGCGGGCATCGCGGCCAACCAGGGTCGAATACCCGGCCCGCGAAACAGCCACCAGCTGAGCCAAAAAGCAGTGGCCCCCACCATCAATACTGCGACGAGCCGCAGCAGCAGCTCCCGATCACCCTGCACCACGACATCGTGCAGCGTGCCCGTCAGCTGCCAGGCGCTGGTCCGCAGCACATCGAACCACGGCAGCGAGGCAGCCGGCATCCCCGCCGTCAGCCAACGCAGTGTCGCGCCCAGCTCCGCCCATACCTGGCCCATACCCGGCAGAAATGGACTCGCCCACTGCACGGTCACCAAGCCACCGATGGCCAGTGCAGCGAGCAGCACCAGCGCACGCGGCCAGCGCCGGCTGGCCAGCCACGCGCCAGCCACGACGGCCAGCGAGGACACCCACCACAATCCATCGAGGTCGTGCATCCACGCGGCGAGCGACAGTGGCAACACCAGCGCGGCCAAGGCGGCCAGGGCCAGTAGAAGCCAGCCCCGCACCGGACGCAGTCGAACCAGTATCCAGCGCACAAACCGTTCTGCCATCTAGACGTCCTCTGCCACCTGCACCGTCACCACCCGCCCCGTCGCCAGTGCCCGGTATTCAGTGCGCAACCGGCGGTGCATGATGAGTGGCTGCAGGGCGATACGACGGTCGACCACGTGCGTCACCACACCGTGCTCGGCCAACAAACCTACCATGGGCGGCAGTCGCGATTCGACCGCCGGGTTCGTGCCAAAACCGGCCGGATCCAACAAGATCGCCGCCGTGGCCATGCCACGCCAGGCCAACATCAGCAAGGATGACACCCAGTTCTCGGCCAGGGAGGGTGTCACAACGGCCAGCGTATTACCATGTCCCAACAAAGGACGGACCCGATCCAGGGTCTGCGCCAGCGGCCAGGTGACCGCAGTCTCCACGGGGGCCAGCCCCTCCAGGATGCGCCAGAGCTGTGCTTCACTGCGCTGCGGTGCCACAATCAGTGGTGGATTACCCAGGGCCACCAGGCCGACTGCGCGATTGCGTCGCAGCCATTCCGCCGCCAGTGAAGCCCCCAGGACGATCGCAAATTCGGCCGAGCTGTCGGCACCTTCACCCATCTGAACGGCACGATCCATATCGAGTACAATCCACAGATCGCCCGTGGGCTCCTGGTCGAATTCGCGCACCATGAGTGCATCGCGGTGCGCCGTGGCACGCCAGGCCACCCGACGCATGCTGTCACCCGGCAGCAGCGGGCGAATGTGCGACACAGCCATGTCGGTGTCCCAGGCGCGCCGGCTGGTGCGTGCTCGCCCGCTGGCACCTCCGCGCGGCAGTTCCAGCGCCGGCAGGCGCATGACGCGCGGGTACACGAGAAGTGAACGAACGGCCGGGTACTGCAGAACCACCTCGAAGAAACCAAATGGATCACCCAGCCGGACCTCCCAGGGGCCGAGTGTGAACAGGCCGCGCTGCTGGCAAACCCCGCGACTGCGCCAGGTCGTACGGTCCTGCGCAGATACGGCCACCACACGATTGACCCGGTAGCCGGGCAGCGTGGAATGGTCGATGATCTCGGCCCACAGCAGCGGCAGGGGACAGCGGTTCGTGAGCGTCCAATGCTCGTCCAGGGTGTCACCCGCCACCACCCAACCGCCGCGCTGTGTGCGCGTGATCGTCAGGCTGCGTGCCAGCCAGTGCAGCCAGGCATAACAGACCACGAGCACGGCTATCAGGCCGACCAAGAGAATGCGCCAGGTGTTGGCGGGCAGAAACAGCTGCAGCAGCAGCAATACACCCAGCAGGATGAGCGGTCCGCGCCGTACAATTCGTACCGAACTCCGAGCGGTCAGCTGGATCATGACACAAGTGTACCACCAGTCAAACGCGTTATCAAGCAACCGGGGGCGATCGATTTTGGATTTTTGATTTTGGATTGGGGATTGGGGGCGGGTGGCTGACTTGAAAGAATCTGCGAACTGTGGGATAATTTTCGTAGTGTCAGCTGGCAGTCGATGATTGATCTATCTGTCCAGTCATTTCTATTATTGATGAACGCACACCATGATCGATTTCAACAACTTCTGGGAGCTTCTCGGGTATGCCATGATCGTCGTGCTGGTGGTGCTGGGGATACTGGCGATTATTGAGCCAGGCCCCCTGCGGCGCCGCTCGCGCAACCGACGCGGGCAGCGCCCTACAGACACCGACCAGGAGGCCACACGAGAACCAAACTAGAAAACCACCAGCTTTCATCCATGGCGAAATCATTCTCTGCCAGCGACAGTATGCTCGAACACATCCAGGCCGCTGAATCGGCCATCGGGGTGTCGTTTCATGACAAGACGTTACTTCAGCGCGCCCTCACCCACCGCTCCTATTTGAACGAGTTTCCCGAATTTCCCCACGCCGATAACGAGCGGCTGGAATTCCTGGGAGATGCTGTGCTTGGATTCCTGGTGGCTGCTTACCTGTACCACCGCTTTCCAGAGCAGCAGGAGGGTTACCTGACCGCGCTGCGTTCGGTTGTGGTGCGCCGTGATACACTCGCCGAGCTCGCCCGCCAATCGAGTCTGGGCATCTACCTGCTCATGGGGCACGGCGAAGCAGAATCGGGGGGCCGCGAGCGAGCGGCAACCCTGAGTGCGGCTTTCGAGGCACTGATCGGTGCCCTCTTCCTGGACCAGGGTCTGTCAGCCGTCGAAGACTTCCTTCTGCCAGCCGTCGACCCGGTTCTAGAGTCGATCCAACGCCAATCTCACTACAAGGACCCCAAAAGCCGGCTGCAGGAATTGGCCCAGAGTTCGCTCCAGCTCACACCGCACTACCAGACCGTCAGCGCTGAAGGCCCAGACCACAAGAAGATCTTTACCGTCGAGGTGGTGTTGGGTGAAGAAGTGTACGGTGTTGGGGTTGGTCAAAGCAAACGCAAAGCCGAGCAGCTGGCGGCCGAACAGGCGTTGGAGCGCCTGGAGATTGAGTACCGGCAGCGTCTGCGAGACGACCCCCCGGATAACGAGATGGATGAACCACCTCCCGCCTGACACACCCGGTATGACCACACCTGTCTTGTTGATCACCGGCGCTTCTGGCTACCTCGGCCAGGTGATCGTGCGCTATCCTGCCTGCCAGGGTTTTGTACGCCGCGTCGGAACCTATCTATCGCAGCCGGTCTCGCTGCCGGGTTGGGACATGCGCCAGCTCGACGTCACCGATCGCGCGGCCGTGGCCAGCCTGTGGGACGAAGTCCGTCCGACGCACGTCATCCACACGGCAGCGAACTTCCGCACCCCCAGCGCACTCGTCGACAGTATCGAACTGGGAACCCACGCCGTATTGGAGGCGTCGATCCGCCAAGGGGCGCGCCTGGTTCATGTGTCTACCGACATGGTGTTCGACGGAGAGCACGCGCCGTATAACGAGGCGGCCGCTCCAGGTCCACTCACCCCTTATGCGCACGCCAAAGTGGCCGCTGAGAGACTCATCCAACAGTCGGCCCTGCGCGCGTGGGTCATCGTACGCACCTCGCTGGTCACCGGCCGGCAGCCGCTCGACCCGCGCACGCAGTGGGTGATCGACAGCGTACGCAGTCACAAAACGATCACGCTGTTCACCGACGAATTCCGCTGCCCCGTGTGGGTGGAAGACCTGGCGAGCGCGCTGCTGGAACTGACGCGGCACCCATTCCAGGGAATCCTGCACGTGGCCGGGCCCCAGCGCCTCAATCGCTACGAACTCGGTGAAAAAATCTGCCGCTGGGCCGGCCTCGACCCGGCGGGCATCACCGCCAGCACCGTCGCCGCCAGCGGCCTGGTTCGGCCACGCGATTGTACGCTGGACATCTCACTGGCCCAGCAGCTGCTCACAACGCCGTTGCACAGCATGGATGCCGGGTTTCCAGGTGCTGCGGGTTAGGAGTCGAAGACGAGACGTCGGCGGTTGGGCGTGGAAAGCCTCACTCGCATCCAACGACGCCCATCCTCCACCCTGCAACCCCCACTACACCAAATACAACACCACAAACAGCGGAATCCACATAACGCCCAGGAAGTGCCATACCACAGCGCCGGTAGGGGTTTCGCGGGGAGGTACGGATGGGCGGGATGAATGCGCCCAGTCTAACATACGCGTCAGTAAAAACAAGCCCAGCACGATGTGCGCGGCGTGGAATCCGGCCAGCGTGAAGAATACACCCCCGTAGATACCACTTTGAATGGTCATGCCCGACGTAACAAACTGCATGACCTGTCCCACGAGGAATAAGAAACCCAGTGCAATCGTAATGTAGGTCCCGCGCACAAACAGGCGGTGATTACCACGTCGGTCGGCACGATCTGCCAGCATCAGCACGAGGCTGCTCGCCAATAAGACAAAGGTGACCAGGAGACCGATCGGCAGCGAGAGGTGCGGCACACCCGGCGGTGGCCAATCCAGGCTGTTATTGCGCAAAATGATCACCACGGCAACCAGCGTGGCAAATACGATGGCATACGAAGCCAGAAAAATGTACAGACCGAGACGGCCCATCGACACCGGTGGCTGCGCCGGCGTCAGCGAATCCCGTGAGCCCGATTGCTGTGCCAATGTTCTTCCCCCCCATCACTGCCGGTACGCGCACAGTCACCAACGGAGTACAGGCGACTTTTTGTGACACAGCGCACATGATGCATCAAGGCGGGGGCGGAAACGGTGAGGAAGATTTCGATTTTGGTTTTTGGATTTGGGTGTTGGAGGTTGGAGGTTGGAGGTTGGAGGTTGGAGGTTGGAGGTTGGAAGTTGGA
>CAZXQZ010000133.1:0-13131 GCA_964642445.1 uncultured Anaerolineae bacterium | reverse complement strand
ATCATGTGTAACCGCTGCCAGGACGAGTGCCCCGCATACACTACCGGCAAAGAGCTCTCGCCGTCGGCGCTGGAAGTCAACAAACGCATTTTCATCAACGAAAACCTGGGCAAACTGGCCAGCGGCGAAGACTCCGGCGCGAACCTGATAAGTTACGCAATCAGCGAATCGGCGGTATGGGCCTGCACGGCGTGTGGCGCCTGTGTCCAGGTCTGCCCGGTGGGCAACGAGCCGATGTTCGACATCCTCTACATGCGGCGCAACCAGGTTTTGATGGAAAGCGAATTCCCCGAACAGCTGCAATCGGCGTACAAAGGCATGGAGCGCTCCGGCAATCCCTGGAACATCAGCGCGCGCGACCGTATGCGTTGGGCCGAAGGCCTCGACGTGCCTACGATCGACGACAACCCCGAACCGGAGATCCTCTGGTGGGTGGGCTGTGCACCGGCCTACGACCCGCGGGCCCAGGACACGGCCAAAGCCTTTGCGCGCATCCTCAATGCCGCCGGCGTCAATTATGCCGTGCTTGGTGAGGCCGAAAGCTGCACCGGCGACTCGGCACGGCGCAGTGGCAACGAGTACCTCTTCTTCGAGATGGCCAAGGCTAACATCGAAACCCTGAACGAGGTCAACCCGCCGCGCATCGTCACCACCTGCCCGCACTGTTTGCAGGCCCTGGCGCGTGACTATCGCCAGTACGGCGGTAACTACAACGTCATCCACCACACCCAGCTGATCAACGAGCTGGTTGCAGCGGGCAAACTCAAGCTGGCCGGGGTGACCGACGGTGCCTATACGTTCCACGACCCGTGTTACCTGGGCCGCCAAAACGGCATCTTCGACGCCCCGCGCGATGCCATGGCGAAGGTGGGCATCAACGTCATCGAGATGCCACGCCATCACGCCAAATCGTTCTGCTGCGGTGCCGGCGGCGGGCAGATGTGGAAGGAAGAGGAGCACGGCAGCGAGGCGGTCAACATGAACCGCTACAAAGAAGCCGCCGCCACCGGCGCACAGACCATTGCCGTCGGCTGTCCCTTCTGCCTGACGATGCTCACCGACGCATCGAAACAGGCCGACCAGGGTGTCAAAGTGCGCGACATCAGCGAAATCGTGGCCAGCCAGCTGGTAGGCAACGGCCACAATGGGACCAGCAGCACTGCTGCATAAACTGTCAGGCCTCCCAGCCGGCGGGGTGACGGGTTGGGTCGCATTGAATAAGGCACAATACGAACCGCCGTACCGGGTACCAGGGTGAGATCTTGCACAACCCGGTGGCTCGCCCAAAAACTGACCTCCCAGGTCTCGCAGACCTGGGAGGTCTATCATTTGGCCGCAAACCAGATTCCCTCTATAATCATTTTCAGTAATTCCTCCCTTGTCAACAGTGTGTCAACGATTGCACCAAAGGTAGACTGCCCGTGATCGCTCAGGAAGTGGTGGATCTGCTGCTCGAACACGCTGCTGGTCCCGATTTTGTGGCAAGTCTGGATCGCTGTCGCCCTCACTTCACCATCGACGTCATCATCGCCCTCAAACAGCGCGTCGACAGCACAAAACTGCGCAACGCCAGCCATGCGCTGCAGATTGCCGACGTTGCCATGCAAGTGGCCGATGCCATGGGCTCGCCGGAGGCGACGGCGCGCGCGGCCTGGGCACGTGGCAATGCGCTCCATTACCTGCGGCAGGGACCCCAGGCACTGGCCAGTTACCGCGCAGCCGAGCAGTTTTTTGCTGATCACGATTTCGCGCTCGAAGCGACTATCCTGCAGGTCAACCAGGTTGGTACCCTGCTGGAGATGGGCCACCTGCACGAAGCCATCACCCTGGCTGGTCGCGCGGGTGCTGCCTGTGCTCGATTGGGTGACCCGGCGCAACCCTACCTGGCTTTGCTGGAGATGAACATAGGCGTGGCCTACCGCCAACTGGGTGACCTGGATGCGACCCTGGCGGCGTATGCGCGCGGGCGTGCGCTCTTCGTCGCCCTGGGTGACCCGGTGCAGACTGCGCGCATGGACATCAACCGCGCCCACGCGCTGCAGGAAATGGATCGCTTCGTCGAGGCAGAAGCCCTGCTGCACGCGGCACGGGACATCCTGGCGAGCACCGGACACCTGCAGGAGGTTGCGCGCGCCGACCTCAACCTGGGTTTGTTGGCCTACCGTCGCGGACACTACCAGGCGGCGCTGCAGCATCTGGAGATGGCGCATCATGGCTTCGAGGCTGTGGGCAACCGCGCCGACGTCGCCTTTGCCGACCTGACGCGCGCCTCGATCTACCGGCGCCTCAACCTGGTGCAGGAGACGATCACCCTGGCCACCCAGGCAGGGCGGTCTTTTCGTCAGCATTCGCTGCCTGGTTACGAAGTCATGGCGATCGTCAATCAGGCGGCCGCCTATCGCCAGCTGAACGTCCCACAAGTGGCATCCAGGCTGCTGGCCCGAGCGCGCCGCATCGTGCATCGTCAGGGTGCCGGGCGCCGGGTGCTCGAGCTGGACGTCGAGCGGGCTGCGGTCGCGTTGGACGAAGGGCGCATCGACCACGCGGCCCGCCTGGCCCGCCGCGTCGCCCGCGCCCTGGTGGCAGACACCTGGCCCAGCCTGGCGGCGCGTGTCCAGCTTGTGCTGGCCCACTGTGCACTGACCCGCCGCCCGGCCGACCTCGACACCGCGTGGAATGCCGTCCGCACCGCCCTGGATTTGACGGTCACGCACGGTCTGCGTGAAGAGACCTGGCAGGCGCATCGCGCCCGTGCCCAACTCCTGGAGCTGCAAGGCGATCGTGAAGCGGCGTTTCGGGCCTGTTTGCAGGCGGTGGCCGCGGTGGAGTTGTGGCGCAGCATGCTGCACGTCGACGAATTTCAGGTTGCCTTTATGGATGACAAACTGTCCGCGTACCTGGATGCGGTACGCCTGGGCCATCATCTGGCGCCGCCTGCTGCGCTGCTCTACCTGCTCGATCTGGCCCACAGTGCTCCCCTCGTTCATCAAGCGCCAGTCAGCGACCCGTCGCAGGTGGCTGGCAGTGAATTGGGCGATTTGTTGGATCGCATTGCCGTGCTGCGCGAGAGGTGGCATTGGGAGCAAAGCAAGTTGGACCGCCTCCTCTCCCCGCAGCCGGCACAGGGACTGGACGTGCAGCCAGGACAGCAGGTGGCTGCGGTCCGCATCAAAATACAGGACCTCGAAATGGAGCTGGCCGAGCTGCAACGCCGCCTGCGCGTGCACGCGGCGCCCATCACGCCGTATGCCCCGACCGATGCCAGTGACGGCTTGCCCGCTGCCGCGGCCGATGCGTTCCTGGCCGCGGTCCAGCAGCGCCTGGCAGCACACGAAGCGCTTCTGGTCTACTTCGTGGTGGCAGATACCCTCCACGTGCTGCTCGTGACCTGCCGCGCGGTGCATGAGGTCAACGATCTGGTCTCGGCCGCCATCTTGCAGCGTATGCAGCAAGCGTGGCGCCTGCACCTCGAATTTGCCGCCGCACGTGGTACGACCCCTGAATACCTCAGCCTTGCCAAGGCCCACCTGGCTCGCTATTTCCAGGTGTTGATACAGCCGCTGCGGCCATACCTGGCGAATATCACCCACCTTCAGCTGGTGCTGCCCGCCGGCTGGCACGACCTGCCCGTTGCGGCGTTTTTCGATGGGCAGCATTACCTCATCGAGCACTTCCAGCTCGCCTTTCTCTCTGCCCCTGACGTGCTGCTGGCGCCCCGCACCCTGGGGGAAAGCCAGCCACCTGGACAACCGGAACCTGGTACTGCCGGTCATCGCCCGTCCGCCCTGATCGTGGGTTTTTCGGATGGTGGCCGGCTGCCAGCGGCGGTGGAGGAAGCGCGCGCAGTCGCTTCCCTGGTTACCAGTGACCTGGAACCGGTACTGCTGCTCGAGGCAGATGCGACCCTCGACGCCGTGCGCGCGGCCACGCGTGACTGTCGTTTGGTGCACGTGGCTTCGCACGCCACTTTCCGGCCGGACAACCCCATGTTTTCCTGGATGCGGCTGGCCGACACCCGCCTGGCGGTGGCCGATTTGTACACCATGACCCTGCCGCAGCGTCCGCTGGTCGTGTTGAGTGCATGCGAGACCGGGCGCGGTCAGGCGCGCGGCGGCGGCCTGTTGGGGATGGGCCGCGGCTTCCTGGCCGCCGGCGCATCGGGCCTGGTGGTAAGCCTCTGGAAAGCGGCTGATACAGCCACGGCGGAGTTGATGGTCGATTTTTATCGAGACTTGTTCGAGCCCGGTGGACCAGATGCGGCGGCCAGCCTGCGGCGAGCTCAACTGTGCACGCTGCAGCGCCACCATCACGCATTTTTCTGGGCTGGTTTCGTTTATATCCGTGGATAGATCGTCTCATGGCAACTTGATCGAGGAGGTGACTATGTGGCACATAAAACGCCGTGCTTGGGTGTTTGGCCTGTGCCTGCTGGTGCTGTTGACCACGACCGGTGTAAACGCGGCGCCGATTCGCCCCGAACCACCCATTCCCAACACGCCGCTGTTCGAATGTACAGGCAATGGCGACATCGGCCCCATCGAAAAACCACCCGCTGTCCCGGCCGCGTGGGTCGTCGGAGACTTCATTTGGGATGATCTCAACCGTAACGGCATCCAGGATCCGGGGGAACCTGGCCTGGCCGGCGTGGAATGTCTGCTCTGCATTGCCTCGCGCACGCAGCCCCTGCAGCGACGCGTGACGAGCAGCCAGGGCTTTTACGCTTTCACCGGTGTACCGGCCGGCAATTTTTTCATTGCCGTGCAGCGCCTACCCGGTTACGTATTCAGCCCAAAAGACCAGGGTAGCGACGACACGCGTGACAGCGACGTCAACGCGCAAGGTGTCTCGGCGCTGTTCAACCTGGGCGCGGCGGGCGGCACCACCCTCAAGTGGGATGCTGGACAGCATCGAGCCTTCTATGCCCGCGTCTTTTTGCCGAGGATGATGAAATAGCCGGCCCTACCTCTCGCGTTTGTCCGAAACTTCCGGCGGGCCGCCAACGTCATCACACGTGCGCGCGCTGTACGTTTTGGCTGAACGCGCGGTGACGCGTCCCCGACGCGCCACCCCTCATGCAGTCAAGGAGGCCTGCTATGAAATCGATCCACACAGTGCGCCCGGCGCAGGTGGTTGCTTGGGTGGTAGTTGTGACCCTGGTCGCGCTTGGCCTGATCGCGATCAACGGTCCGGCTGCCGAAGGGTACACAGTTCCTGTCGCAGCCACCCCCAGCGCCTGGCATTCCCCCATGCTTCACAGTTTCGCCCCACTGGCCGGTTCCGGTTTTGCGCCAGGTGGACCACCGGTCACCTGCTATGAAGGCCTGGTCAACGGCGGCTTCGAGACCAACGACGGCTGGGTGATCCGTCAAAACCCCGTCCTGGCCGCCTACGTGACCTCACCCGTCCACGGCGGTGCGCGCAGTATGCGCACCGGCATTCCCAGCGACGGCGCCAACATCACGAGCTACTCACCGATCGAGCAGGCGTTCACGCTGCCCGATGTGCCACCCCAACTGCCGTTGGGCGCCACCCTGCGTTTCTGGCACTTCAACGTGTGGGGTGATGGTACCCTGGGTAAAACCACGCAGCCAGCACCCGATCTGCCGACCCTGCCGCGCACCGAAGCCGAACTGGCGCAGGCCAAACTCGGCACCGATTTCTTCTACATCATCGGCATCGAGGACGACGGCAGCATCCGCTGGCTGCTGGTCGAGCGGGCCAACCGGCTGGCCTGGCACCAGACCACGATCGACCTGCAGCCCTATGCCGGGCACCACCTGCGCCTGCAGTTTGGCACGTACAACAACGGCAGCGGCGGCATCAGCCGCACCTTCGTCGATGACGTCTCTTTGCAGATCTGCCCGCCGCCCACGGCGACCCGCACCCCCACGCCGACACCAACGCCCCCAGCGACGCTAACGCCCACGCCAACCGCCACAGCGACGACGTCCGTGACCCCCACGCCAACGACCACGCGTACGCCGATTCCCACGGCAACGCCGGGCATCTGGGCGACGCCTTACTGGTCGGGCCAGCTGAACCTGCCCGCTGGATCGGTCCCGCATGGCATTACGCTGAACGGTGATGGCAACCGCGCCTACGTGGCCTTCCACGGCGTCGATCACACCGGCCGCACGTTGGGTGAGGTGCAGACGAGCCCCCTGGCGCTGCTGCGCCAGATCACCCTGGCACCGGCAGCCACCGGTCCCAACGGCGTGGCCATGCTGCCTGGCGGAACACGGGTGGTGGTGGCCAACCGGCAGACCGCCAACGCGTCGGTGGTCGACCTGGCCACCGGCACCGTCGCCGGTCAAATCGCCGCGCAGCTCATGCCCGACGGTGTAATCATCCAGGGTGACTACGGATACATCGCCAACTTCGGCAGCAATTCGGTCACCGTGTTCGACCCGAACACCCTGGCGGTCATCCGCACGCTGACCGACGTCGGCCAGGAACCGGCGCTCTTCGCCAGCGACCCGGCGACCGGTGACGTGTACGTGGCGGCGCACGGTTCCAACGAATTGACGCGCCTGCGCGACGGTTGGACGCAGGGTCACATTGGTGGCATTCCCAGTCCGTACGGTCTTGCGTTCGATGCGGTGGGCCGCCGGTTGTACGTGGCCAATCGCGGCGGCGCTCACACCGTCACGGTGATCGACGTCGATGCCGGCAGTGTCGTCGACACCATCGGTCTTGGCCGCGAACCCTTCGTCCTGGCCGTCAATCCGAGCAGTGGCCACCTCTTCGTCGCCTGTGACGACCGCGTGCAGGTGCACCGCACGTTCGACGGGTACCTGATGACGGTCATTCCGGTGCCAGCCGGCGCCACCGAAGGCATCACCCTGGACGCGTCACGCGACAAGGTCTACGTGACCAGTGGTGCGAGTAACGCAATTACCGTCATCCAGGACCAGGGACCACCGCAGGTCGTGTTCGCCAGCACGCGCGAAGGAGGGAATGGCGATCTTTTCCGCATGCTGCCCGATGGGCGTGAGGTGCAGCGTTTAACCAACACTACCGATGCCTGGGAATATCAGCCCGCCGGCTCGACCAATGGCCAGTGGATTGCCTATGCACGCGGCGGTGGTGATGGCACGACGCACATCTGGATCATGAGCCGCGACGGGCTCAACGCACGCCAGTTAACCTTCGGTCCTGGTACAGACAATCATCCCTCCTGGTCGGCCGACAGCCAGCGTATCGCCTTTACCAGCGATCGCGACGGTGACTGGGAGATCTACGTCGTTCGTCTGAGTGACGGCGTCGTGACGCAGCTCACCGATAATACGTGGGCTGACCTGGACCCTGACTGGTCGCGCAGCAACGGGCGCATCGCATTCCAGTCCAACCGTGAAAATGCCAACGGCGAAATCTACAGTATGGCCGCCGACGGCAGCGACGTCCGCCGCCTGACGGTGAACTTCAACGGTGACAGCCAGCCCTCCTGGTCACCCCTGGGCGATCGCCTGGTCTTCTGGAGCACCCGCGACGCACAGACCCTTTACACCATGCACGCCGACGGCACGCAGGTGACACAGCTGGTACCACAAATCCTGAGTCCGGGCGCCCCCGCCTGGCACTTCGTCGGCGAGACCATCGTCTTCCAGGGATACCGGCCCGGCAGCGGCCACAGCGAGATCCTGCGCGTCGAAGCCGACGGCAGCGCGCTGCGCCTGCTGACGTTCAACGAAGTCGATGCCGACTACACGCCGGGTTGGCTGCCGGGGTGGTAGGGGATGGGGGTCAGGGGCCAGGGGATGGGGGTCAGGGGCCAGGGGATGGAACAGCCAGCACATGACCCCCCAACCCCCAACCCCTAACCCCCAACCCCCATCCCCCATCCCCCACTCCCGCCCACTTGACATCCTTCGCATCGCATGTTATGATACTCACAGAATACACACCGGAGTACACACTGTGCATCGGATCAATTTTACGTGTGATGAGGCGACGCTGCGGTTGCTCGAGCGGTTGTCTGACACCTATTACAGCGGCAACAAGTCGTTGACTATTCGTGCGGCGCTGGAATCGTTGGCGGCGCATGCGGGTCACGAGGGCTGGGTGATCACGGGTTACACGCCGGTGGTGATCCAGGCGCGGGCGGCGTGCCATACCTGTGGCGACACGCACGGCGAAGGGGACGTCTTGTACCGGCCCGTGTTTGGGCGCGGGGATGGGCCGCGGGCCATTGCGCGCATTCCCGCCGAAGATTGGCTGGCCTGCCCCAGCTGTGTGGAGCAGCAGACGGCATGAACGTGACAATCGCACGTACGATCCGGCCCCTGCCCCGTCGAACGCTGGTGGTTCTGCTGTTGTTGGTTTTAGGTCTGCTGCCGGCGTGTGCGCCTGCTGCGGCAACACCGCCAACGAGCCAGGCGCCGGGCAGGCCGAAGGTTGTGGTCACAACGACACTGGCCGGCGATGTGGTGCGCCAGGTAGGCGGGGATGCCATCGACTTGCAGGTGCTTCTGCCCGTGGGGGCCGATCCACACAATTTTGCGCCGACGCCCCAGGAAGTGGCCGCGGTCGCCGAGGCCGACGTGATATTCACGGTCGGTCTGGGGTTGGAAGCTTTCATGGAGCGACTGTTGGCCAATGCCGGCAGCCGCGCCCAGGTTGTGGCCCTGTCCGAGGGCGTAACCACCCTGGCATCACCGGAAGAGTCACACGATGAGACCGAGAGTGACGAGCACGGTGACGAAGAGGTCGATCCGCATGTCTGGTTCGACCCGAACAACGTGACCGCGTGGGTGGACAGTGCTGAGGCCGCACTGCGCGAGATCGACCCGGCCCAGGCTGCGACCTACCAGGCCAACGCTGCGGCCTACCGCGCGGCGCTGCAAGAACTCGACCAATGGATTGTCGAGCAGGTCGCAACGATCGCTGAGAGCAATCGACAGCTGGTAACCGACCACCTCATCTTCGGCTACTTTGCGCAGCGTTACGGGTTCGAGCAGGTCGGCGCCGTGATTCCGGGCTACAGCACGCTGGCCGAGCCATCGGCGCAGGAGTTGGCTGCGCTGGAGGATGCCATTCGCCAGGCGGGCGTCAAGGCGATTCTGTTGGGCAACACCGTGAATCCAGCATTGGCCGAGCGGGTCGCGAGTGACACGGGCACGCGCCTGGTGCCGGTCTACACCGATTCTTTGACGGCGCCGGGTGGTGAGGCCGATTCATACCTGGCCTTCATGCGCTACAACGTACGCACGATCGTGGATGCGTTGAAATAGCCCCGGTGGTGGGTTAGGATGACTTCATGGGACTGATCAAAGAAATTCGCCAGACCGACCAGCTGCTCCGGCGCCATTATGCGCCACACGGGCCTGGCAGCGCCGTTCTGCGTGCGCACGACGTGACGGTGCGTTACGACGGCCGGCTTGCGCTCGACAACGTCTCGTTCGAGCTGAAGGTCGGCGAGCGTGTCGCCGTCGTGGGCCCCAACGGTGCCGGCAAGAGCACCCTATTCAAGGTGATTGCCGGCGTCCTGCGACCGACGGCTGGGCAGGTAGAGGTGTTTGGGCATGAGCCCAACGGCCATGCCTGCATCGCCTACGTGCCGCAGCGCAACCAGGTCGACTGGAACTTCCCCGTAAGCGTGGCCGACGTCGTGATGATGGGGCGCACGGGACGCATGGGACTGTTCCGCCAGCCACGGGCGACCGACTGGCAAATCATTCGTGAGGCCCTGGCCGTGGTGGGTCTGCAGGACCTGGCGCAGCGGCAGATCAGCCAGCTCTCGGGCGGCCAGCAGCAGCGCATGTTTGTGGCGCGGGCCCTCGCGCAGCAGGCCGAGCTCATGCTGATGGACGAACCGCTGACCGGTCTCGACACCCCGTCACAGGACGACATCTTCCAGATCCTGGATACGCTGCGGGCGCGTCACGTGACGGTCCTGGTGGCCCTGCACGACCTGCGCCTGGCCGCCGAACGTTTCGACCGCGTCATGCTGCTGAACCATCGCCTGATTGGCCTGGGAAGCCCGAACGACGTTTTTGCCGCGCCGGCCCTGATGGATGCCTACGGCAGTCATCTGCGCCTGGTGACGGTGAACGGCGAGACGATTGCCGTCGAAGACACCTGCTGTGACGACGGGACGGACCACGAATGATCGACGCCTTGCTCGAACCGCTGCAGTATGCGTTCATGGTGCGTGGTCTGGCGGCGGCGGTGTTGGTGGGGATCGTCTGTGCCGTGGTGGGGACGTACGTCGTGCTGCGCGGCATGGCCTTTTTTGGCGACGCCCTGGCACATTCGATTTTGCCCGGCGTGGCGGTCGGTTACCTGGTGGGCGGTGGGGCGCGCGGGCCCCTGTTCTGGTGGGCGATGCTGGCGGCGGTGTTGAGCGCCGTGGGGATTGGTGCGTTGAGTCGCGGCACCAAAATTCGTGAAGACACGGCTACCGGGGTCATCTTTGCCGGCATGTTTGCCCTGGGGGTGGCGTTGATTTCGACCGTGCGCAGCTATTCGGTCGACCTGGCGCACTTTCTGTTTGGGGACATCCTGGGGGTGAGCAGCGGTGACCTCTGGCGGATTGTGATCTTTGGTGGCATCATCCTGTTGGCCGTGGTTGCACTGTACAAGGAATTCCTGGTGCTCTCGTTCGACCCGATCCTGGCCGCCACGCTGCGTTTGCCGGCGCGGCTGTTGGACAACCTGCTCATCGTCCTGATTGCGGTGGCGATCGTGGTGTCGCTGCAGGCGGTGGGGGTGGCACTCATGGTCGCCATGCTGGTCACGCCGGCGGCCACCGCGTATTTGTTGACGCACCGGCTGCCGACGATGATGGCCCTGGCGGCAGGCATTGCCGCATTTTCTGGGGTCGTGGGACTTTACCTTTCGTACTACTTCAGCCTGGCCTCGGGGGCGGCGATTGTGCTGACCTGCACAGCGGTCTTTGTCGTCGTGTGGCTGGGGCAGGTCCTGCGCCGGCGGTGGCAGCACGTGTGAGCATACGAATCAAATCAAACAAACACGCCTGAGCGGTTTTCTGGAGCCATACAGAGCACGAAGGGCACGGAGGTGGTTTTACTCTGTGTCCTTTGTGTGTCTGGCGGCCGGGGGCGTGATTTGTGCGGTGGTTTTTGGCCACAGAGAACACAGAGGGCACAGAGGTTCTCATGGGTGTCTTTTGGGGTAAAGGGAGATGATGTGCGTGGCGCTGCGGTTAAGATGTGACCAGGAAACGGCTTCCGCCGTTTACATGTGTAGAGGTGACAAGTATGTTCAGCAGGCGCCGCATGTCAATTGGTATCGGCATCGCCGCCGTGCTGCTGGCGGTCGTATTTCTGTGGCCGTGGGCGGTACAGCGGTATTACGAAAAGCGCATTCACACCGTGGCCGACGTGCCAGCGACGCAGGTAGCCATCGTCTTTGGCGCGGCGGTGTATCGCGACGGGCGGTTGAGCGCCATGCTGCGCGACCGGGTGGAGACGGCCATCCGCTTGTACGAAGCGGGCAAAGTAGAGACGCTCATCTTCACCGGTGACAACAGCGCTGCGCACTACAACGAGCCGGCGGCGATGATGCGTTATGCCGTGGAGCGCGGCGTGCCCGCCAGCGCCATCCAGCCCGATTACGGTGGCTTGCGCACCTACGATTCCTGCTACCGTGCGCGCGATATTTTTGGCGTCGAGTCTGCCATCCTCGTCACCCAGGAATTTCACCTGCCGCGTGCCCTCTTTACCTGCGACCGCCTCGGCATCAAGACCGTCGGCGTGGCCGCCGACTTGCGCAGCTACGGGCCGCGCTCGATCGGCTGGTCACGCACCCGCGAAGTACCGGCACTGCTCGTCGCCCTGCTGGACGTCGTGCGCCACCAGCCACCGCCGATCATGGGTGAGCCGATTCGGCTGCCGTAGGCGCCGCGAATGGTTTACCGCGAATCGCGCGAATGGGCGCGAATGTTTTTTCAGTGTTTGGCGCCGGGTGTATATGAAGACGGTCAGGTGAGGGCAAGTGGCAGTTGGGTGTGCAGGTGCAGCCACGCTGGGGCGTTTTCCAAACACAGGTTTGTGAGCTCTTTTGGCTCGAGTTTGTGCAGACCACCGCCGTAGGTGCGGCCTTGGCCGACGACGTGTTCCTCTGTCAGGCCATTCAGCAGGTCCAGCATGTCCAGCATGCGATCTTCGTGTCCGGCCAGTAATGCCTTCAAGGCTGGTTTCGGATACAGGAGCAAAAATACATTTGTTCCGATGGCCTGCGACAGGTTGAGGAAAAAACGGAATGGGCCGCTGGCACCGGCTCGGCTGCGCGTCATGTAAGTGGCCATGAACAGGGATGGTGCCCGCTGCTCCTGCAGGTACCAGGGCTTTCGGTTGGCACAGAGATAACCATCGGGTATACCCTGTGCCTCACCCTGCGCCAGGTATCGCCAAAGGTTGGGAAACTGCGATTTCACCTGGTCTGGAAGCAGGTTACAGTCCAGCAGATGGCGGGCGCTGTCGATGGTTGGGAAGCCATTCTTATCAGCCCGGATCACCCGATCTTTGATGTGCCTGGGACTGGGAAGGATGGGCTTGACAAACTGTCTGGGAATGTCATATTCCTCGATTGTTTGTGCGTCTACGATAAAGAAACCGTTCGAGCCGGTCGCGATGCCACGTTTGACTTCGAAAAGGTCGCCCAGCCGAATACCGTTTTGATGCTGCAAGTGGCGCGTCCCGATCCCGTTGAAGGACCATTTCTCGTGGGCAGAGACCAGGTCTGAACTCAGCTTACGAATCTGCCTGGGTTCGGCCAGGGTGCCGCCATACGTGAACTCGAATTCATATGGCCCGGAAGGCTGCTGTTTGACATACGTGACCACGCACGAAGAGACCAGCGCATCATCGAACTGTACGTCGGCTGGGTCGAATTGATGGATCCGCTTCAGAGTGACCCTGCGCAGCAGGTATTCACGCAGCACCTGGCCGTAATTGACTGCCAGGAACTCGCTGGGGATCAGCCATGATGCGACACCGTTAGGCTGCAAGAGCGCATGCGATAACAAGACGAAATAGACATAGAGACCACTCAAGCCACTTGGTCGTAGATGGAGTTCACGCATCACACGCTGCTGCAGCTCGGATTTGCGCCCGGATGAAAGGTGATGGTGCCTGACGTACGGCGGGTTAGTGCACAGGAGATTGTAAG
>CAZXQZ010000132.1:0-13246 GCA_964642445.1 uncultured Anaerolineae bacterium | reverse complement strand
TGCTGTCAACGCGGGTGGGACACGGTCCCACCCCCGGGGAACGGATTGAACGGATCATCGCACGCGAAGCCGCGAAGATCGCGAAAAAGATGCAGTTCAAAGCTGTGATTGTTTCTTTTCGCGATCTTCGCGGCTTCGCGTGCGCACTTCGATCAGGTCAGGCAAGTGGCTCGAAGCGGGCCTGGAAGAAGCGCAGGTATTTGGGCTCGTAGACCATCTTAAGACCGCGGGCCTGCTCGCGCGCGTCGTAGACAGCCTTGACCGCTTCGGCGGTGACGTCCATGTGCGCCTGGGTGTAGACGCGGCGCGGGATGGTGAGGCGGGTGAGTTCCAATTTCGGATAGTAATGGTCGCCGGTCTTGGGGTTGCGCCCGGCGCTGACGATACCACGCTCCATGGAACGAATGCCCGAATCGAGAAACAGTTCGGCAGCCAGGGTTTGGGCGGGGAAAACGTCCTGCGGCAGGTGGGGATAGAAGCGCCGCGCATCGAGGAAGATGGCGTGTCCACCCACCGGCTGCACCATCGGGATGCCCCACTCGGTCAGCAGCTCACCCAGGTAACGCACCTGCCCGACCCGCGAGCGCACGTGATCGTCCTGTACCGATTCGACGATGCCGATGGCCATGGCCTCCATGTCGCGGCCGGCCAGCCCGCCGTAGGTGTGCAGCCCCTCGAAGATCACCACCTGGTTGCGCAGCTCCTCGAACAGCGTCCAGTCGTTGACCGCCAGCCAGCCGCCGATGTTGACCAGGCTGTCCTTTTTGGCGCTGATCCAGCCGCCGTCGGTATAGCCGCAGAATTCTTTCAGGATCTGCGCAATCGACTGTTCGGCGTACCCTTCCTCGCGTTCCTGGATGAAGAGTGCATTTTCGACCATGCGCGTGGCATCCAGGTAGATCTTGATGCCGTGCTGGTCGCACAGGGCACGCAGTGCCTTGACGTTGGACATGCTGACGGGCTGGCCGCCCGCCATGTTGACCGTGCCGGCCAGGCTGACGTAGGCGATGTTGGCCGCCCCGACGCGCGCAATCAGCCCTTCGAGCTTACCCAGGTCGATATTGCCCTTGAAGGGGTGCAGGTCGCTGGGGTTGTGCGCCTCGTCGATGATGACGTCGACAAAGGTGGCACCGGCCAGTTCCTGGTGCAGCCGCGTCGTGGTGAAGTACATGTTGCCGGCCACCCACTGGCCAGACTTGATGGCGACACGCGACAGCAGGTGCTCGGCGCCGCGGCCCTGGTGGGTTGGCACGATGTGCTGATAGCCGTAGTAGGTTTGGATGGCGTTTTCGAGATTGTAGAAGTTGCGGCTGCCGGCGTAGGCTTCGTCCCCCAGCATCATGCCGGCCCACTGCCGGTCGCTCATGGCGCTGGTGCCGCTGTCGGTCAGCAGGTCGATGTAGACGTCCTCGGAGCGCAGGAGGAATGTATTGTAGCCGGCGTCGATCAGGGCCTGCTGGCGCTCCTCGCGGCTGACCACGTGCAGCGGCTCGACCATTTTGATCTTCCAGGGTTCGGCCCACGAGCGGCGGCCAAACTGTTGACCCATGGTTTTTGGCGGTTGACTGGACATGTCGGTTCTCCTTTTATTTCTCAGAAGCCATGCTGCTGTCGCCACGCCCAGATGGCCTGCGTATGGATCGGGTAGTGGCTGTAGGTGTCGAGCCGCAGGCGGCGGCGAAAGCGGGTTTCGCG
Organism: uncultured Anaerolineae bacterium; assembly: GCA_964642445.1. Lineage (GTDB taxonomy): Bacteria > Chloroflexota > Anaerolineae > SSC4 > Amarolineaceae > SSC4. The sequence continues at coordinate 11,551 of CAZXQZ010000132.1, read as the reverse complement.
GGCGAAATGGTCCTCGGGTATCGTCTGGAGGTAGGCCACGAGCCGGCGGTGGGTATCCTCCATCTGGCGCAGCACCGCGGCGAGCGGAAGGTCGTGTTTCAACGTGGTCATCTGGGCGTTGAAGGCGTCGATACCGCCGTACTGCGTGGCGTAACGCGCCGGCGTGATCCCCTCGGCAATCTCAGGCAGGTGCTTGATCGCCTCTTCTTCCCACCACGTCACGTGCGCGATCAGGTCTTTCACCGACCAATCGTCCGTCACACCGGGTGCCACCATCTGCGCATCGGTCAGGCCGGCATACGATGCCTGGAAGGCCAGCCAGGCCTGGTCGAGTCGTGCAAGCAGCTGCTGTCTGTTCATGGTTCAGGCCTCGGTGTAGGCTTGTACGAGCGCCACACACACGGCAACCGCTTGCGCCATATCCTGCAGGCTGACCCACTCCAGTGGCCCGTGCAACTCCTGCATGCCGGTGAACAGGTTGGGCGTCAACAGACCGCGCTCGGTGAGTTTGGAGCCGTCGGTTCCGCCGCGCACCGGGTTGAACACCGGCTCGATGCCGCAGGCGCGCATGGCCGTGACCGCCATGTCCACGGGGCGCATGTCATTTTCCAGCCAGTAACGCATGTTGCGGTACTGTGGCGTGATCTCCACGTCGATGTGGGCGCGGGGATCGGTGGCGTTGACCGCCGCACACACCGTGCGCAGCAGCTCGCCCTGGCGGGCCAGTCCCGCACGCTCGAAATCGCGCAGGATGAAGTGCAGCTCACAGGCTGCTGCCGAGCCGCGCACGGCGTAAACGTGGATGAAGCCCTGGCGGCCGCGCGTGGTCTCCGGTGTGTTGGTGTGCTGCGGCAGCGTATCGATGATCTTGGCGGCCAGGTGCAGCGCGTTGACCAGCTTGCCGAAGGCATCACCGGGGTGGGCCGATACGCCGGTTACCTTCACCAGCGCCTTGTCGGCCGAAAACGTCTCGTAGTCGAGCTCCCCCACTGCGCCGCCGTCGAGGGTGTAGGCGTAATCGGCCGCCAGGTCGGCCAGATCGAGGTTCTTGATGCCGCTGCCGATCTCTTCATCGGACGTGAAGCAGATACGCAGCTCGCCGTGTGGGATGTTGGGGTGGGTCAGCAGATGTTCGGCCATCGTCATGATGATGGCCACACCGGCCTTGTCGTCGGCGCCCAGCAGGGTGGTACCGCTGGCCGTGACGATATCGTGGCCCAGTTTCTGCTGCAAGTAAGGCAGGCTGGCCGGGTCGAGCACCTGGTGGGGGTCGTCGGGCAGCACGATCGGTGTACCGTCGTAGGCCCGGTGCACCAGGGGTTGCACACCACTGGCGTTGAAGCCGGGGGCTGTGTCGACGTGAGCCAGGAAGGCCACGCATGGCCGCGCGCGGTCAGTGACCGTGGCCGGCAGCGTGGCGTAGACAAAGCCGTTTTCGACCAGCCGCACGTTGCTGGCTCCCATTTCTACCAGCTCCTGCTGCAGAAGACGCAGCAGGTCGAACTGGCAGGCCGTACTGGGAATGGTCGCAGAGCCCTCCTGGCTCTGCGTATCGATCCGCACATAGCGCACGAAACGCGTTTCGAGTGCTGTTATGAAGTCCGTCATGGTTAGTGAGTAATTTCTCCTTGGATTAGGCAAGGTCAGTTTTTTCGGTTACAATAGATGAACGACTGGCTTGTGTCAAAGACCCGTTTCCCGGCGCCGTGCGCCGTCGATTCAACTCCATCGAGGTATACCATCATGGCCATCGCCGTTCGTCCCGCTGAAGAAGACGACATTCTGCAGATCATCCTGCTGATTGCCCAGCTGCGTGGACCTACGCCAACCGCGGAGCAGATGGACGCTGTGGGCAACGTGTATCATGCCATGCTGGAGGACCCCAATCAGTTCGCCCGTGTGGCCGCGATAGAAGGCCAGATTGTCGGCGCGATGTTGGGTGCCCTACGCCCGCGCGGCAACTGGCTGACGCCCGAACTGTGGATTGCCGACCTGGCAGTCACCGACAACGGTTGGCGACGGGGCGCCGGTCATGCGCTGGTTAAGGAAGCACAGACCATCGCCGCCGGTTGGCAGTGCCACCAGGTGGTCATCGAAGCTGCACGCGACGACCGGGCGCTGCAGAACCTGTTACGTTCCTTTGAGTTCGAGTTTTCCGGCCGCGCCTTCGGTCACAGTCTTACTGCCGCAACAGCTGTGACCACCCTCACCGCTGAAGCCACCGAAACGCCAACCCCGCCCGGGGTGCCGCTGGTGGTGTACGATTTGGGGGTGTAAGCGCTTGACACGTCCCCGGCACAGCCCGCAGTGCTTTGGTCATGTGACATTGTCAGCGGGCTGTGCCGGGGACGTTTGCTTCAGTCACCACCCGGATCGCGACCGCGCAGCCAGCGCCAGACCAGGCGAATCACCACCAGCGCGGTCACGCTGATAGAGAAGACGTAGCCGATGTAGGCAATGATCGGCAGGTTTTCCCACGTTGTGCCCGTGACTGCCGAAAAACTGGCGGCAATCGCCGAGCCGATGATCATGCCGACCAGGAGCAGAGCCAGCACGATTTGGCGACCCAGGCGACCGATTTTATTGATCGGTTCGGCCAGGCTGGACGTATCGACGTAGACCTGCAACCGTCCCTGCTGGTATTGATCCAGCCAGCTGAGCGACGCGGTCGTCAGGTCGGGCAGGCGCTTGAAGAGCTCGCGTGCCGTTACAGTCACCTGTTTCATTGCCAGGTCGAGTAGCCGCTCGGCAGTGACTTCCTGGATGGCCAGGTCACGCACCATGGGCACGCCCACCTCCATGATACCGCCTTCGGGGAAGAGGAGCGTGGCCACGGCCTCGGCCTGCATCAACGCCTTGATGGCCAGCGTCAGGTTGGGATCGAGGCGCAGGCCGTGCTGGCGCAGCAGGTCGAACATGACCCCGACCATCTGCCCAAAATCGGCCCGGGCACCACCAAAGACGTAACGACCAATCGAGCGCTCGAAATCCTTGTAGTACGCTTTTTCGTTGATGTTGGGCAGGAAGGGTTGGCTCAGGTTGAACATGACGTGCGCCATGCCATCGACGTCCTGCTGCTGGATCGCGATGAGCAGCTGGATCAGGTTGACCCGTTGGTTGAAATCGAGCTCGCCCACCATGCCGGTATCGATGAAGCTGACGTCGCCCGTCGCGAGGTTGACCAGCAGGTTGCCAGGATGCGGGTCGGCGTGGAAGAAACCGTCGATCAGCAGTTGTTTGATCATGGCACGCAGCGTGTTGGTCGCCAACTCGGTGCGGTCGATGCCCGCCTGGTCGATGGCGTCCAGGCGGCTGATCTTGACGCCGCGCACGAACTCCATGGTCAAAATCTTGGTCGTCGATAGATCGGCGTACACGACTGGGATGTGCACGCCGGGCAAGCCGGCCATGTTGCGTGTCAATTTGTAGGCGTTGTACGCTTCGCCCGTATAATCCAGCTCGCGTAACGCGCTGGTGCCAAATTGCTCGACCATGCCCACCAGGTCGAGCGAGCGCGCCTGCGTCGAGCGAGTTGCCAGCACGCGCGCCGCGTTTTCCATGATGCCGATGTCGGCCTTCATCTGGGGCCGGATGTGTGGCCGCTGTACCTTGACGGCCACCAGGGTGCCGTCGTGCAGCGTGGCCCGGTGCACTTGTGCTGTTGACGCGGCCGCAAACGGTGTTGGTTCGAACGCAGCATAGAGCGCTTCGGGTGGTTTGCCGAGCTCCTCGATGATGATCTGCCGCACCTGATCACTGGGAAACGGCGCGACGTTGCTCTGCAGTTTCTCCAGCTCGACTTCCCACTCGTGCGGAATAACCGACGCCTGGCTGGAGATGATCTGGCCGACTTTGACATAGGTGGGGCCGAGCTCTTGCAGCATGAGGCGCATCTTGGCCGGCGCGCTCAGACTGGACATGTTCTCGGGCAGGCCCCACACCCAGCGCTGCATGTCGTGCCGAAAGTCCTGCACCAATTCCCAGCGGCTAAAGAGCTCATCCAGACCATAACGCAGAAAGACGTTGTAGACCTGCTGTATCCGCAGGCTCTCACGCAGCTTGTCGATCGTGGTCCGTTCCATGCTCAGCCTCCTGTGCCGCTGGTGGGAGTCGACGCGTCGGCGGTTCGGTCAACTGCAGCAGATGTCGCCGCAGCGGTCGGCGGTTCCGTCATCGGTGCTGCTGCCACCGGTTCGGCATCCGGCTGCCCTGGCGACACAGTTTCGGTGTCGTCCGCTGCCATAGGTGTTGGTGATTCGACCAGGGTTTCTACGATCTGGGCGGTGGTGGGTACTTCTTTCTGCAGCTGCTTGCGCAGGTCTGCGTATTCCTCTGGTATGATGGGCAGCGTGGCGCCCAACAGGTTTTCCAGCAGACTGCTTACCAGCCCCAGCACGGTCGCCGCCACGATGGCCCAGAAGAGACTATCAACCGCAAAGCGGCCGCGAAACAGCGCCGCCAGGAGATACAGCATCAGCGTGTTGATCAGTATCACGATGAAGCCGTACGTAACGAAGATAAAATTGAGCGTCAAAAATTGTAGGATTGGCTTGATCAGTGCATTCAAAATGCCAAGCCCCACCGCCAACAGGGTGAGCGTACCCCACCGAAAGTCGACGAACGTAACCTTGGGAACCAGGGCAACGGTAATGAACAGTGCCACCGCGTTGACGATGAAGCGTATCAGCAGTACTTTCCAGTTGAAACCCTTGAGCAGCGCAAACCGCTGCATCATGCTCATGGATGTCATCGAACACCTCCACGGGTATTACGTTGCACGACTGACCAGTGTTCGCAGGCTAGACCGCCAGGGCCAGGGTGTTCACGTTGTTTAGGTCTTCGAAGGCCTGGGTGAGCCGTGCCTTGAACGCCTCCTCACCTTTGCGCAGCCACACGCGAGGGTCGTAGTATTTTTTGTTGGGTTTCTCGGGCCCGTCTGGATTGCCGATCTGGCTCTGTAGATAGCCCGCGTTGGCTTGATAGTAGCCGCGTACACCATCCCAGAGCGCCCACTGCAGGTCGGTGTCGATGTTCATTTTAATGACACCGTAGGAAATCGCTTCGCGAATCTCGGCCAGGCTGGAGCCGGAACCGCCGTGGAAGACGAGATCGAGCGGCTTGTCTGCCGTGTCGAACTGCTGCTGTACGTAACGCTGTGCATCCCATAGGATCGAGGGCCGTAGCTGCACATTACCCGGCGCGTACACGCCGTGTACGTTGCCAAAGGCTGCCGCCACGGTGAAACGGGGACTCACTTTCATCAGTTCTTCGTAGGCGTATGCCACGTCCTCGGGTCGGGTGTACAGGCGGGACTTGGCCACACCGGAATGGTCGACGCCGTCTTCTTCGCCGCCCGTGATGCCTAGTTCGAACTCGAGCGTCATGCCGAGCTTGCTCATGCGGTCGAGATAGCGCTTGCACGTCTCGATGTTTTCTTCGATGGGCTGTTCAGATAGATCGAGCATGTGCGAGCTGTACAAGGGTACGCCGTGCGCCTTGTAGAATGCCTCGCCAGCGTCGAGCAGGCCATCGATCCAGGGCAACAGTTTTTTGGCGCAGTGGTCCGTATGCAGAATGACCCGTGCGCCGTACAGGGCCGCCAGCTCGTGCACGTGGCGCGCCGCGGCAATGCTGCCAGCGATGGTCGCCCGCTGTCCATCAAGCTTGAGGCCTTTCCCCGCAACGAAGGCCGCACCCCCGTGTGACACCTGCAGCACGACGGGTGAGTTGAGGTCGCGGGCCGTCTCCATGACTGCGTTGATCGTATTGCTGCCGGATGTGTTGACCGCCGGCAAGGCAAACTGGTGGCTCTTTGCGTGCGCGTAGACTTCCTGGACTGTGTCGCCGGTCACAACTCCAGCTGCAATCCGTTCGGCAATGGTACCCATGCTTTGGCTCCTTGTTTTTTGGTCAGGTGACTGATGACTGGACAGCGACCAGCCGATCCGGATAGTCGGTGATGATCGAAGTCACATGCAGATCGATCAGCCGGCGCATGTCAGTTTCTTCGTTGACAGTCCATACATTGACTGCGTAACCCCGGCGCCGCGCCCACGCCAGGTAGCTGGCATCGACCAGGGTCTGTTCGGGGTGCAGTGCCTGCGGCCGTACGATCGGTCGCAGCCAGGCCCGCGCCAGAAAGATCGGCAGGTTTGGTGCGTACAACAGCCCGATCTCGATCCGCGGTTCAAGCCGGCGCAGACGCCACAGCGCTACCGGGTTGAAGGAGGAGACGATCACCCGGTCATAGAGGCGACGTCGAGCGATCAGGTCAGCCACGGCTGCTTCGAGACCGCTGCTGCGCAGCGACTCGGTTTTGAGCTCGATGTTGACCAGCACCGCGGGACCGAGGTGGTCGAAGACCTCGTCGAGGGTGGGGATGCGCTCGCCCGCGAACTGTGGCCCGAACCAGCTGCCAAAATCGAGTTCTTTGAGCTCGGCCAACGATTTTGCCACAATCCGACCGTGGCCGTTGCTCGTCTGGTCGACTTCGAAGTTGTGGCAGACCACTAAAGCCCCGTCTGCACTTCGCTGCACGTCCAGCTCGACGCCGTCGGCACCCAGCTCAATCGCCCGTCGAAAGGCGCTGAGGGTATTTTCGGGTGCCACCGCGCACGCGCCGCGATGGGCAAGATTGAGTGGGCGTGTGGATTGTGATTGTGGCTGCATTTGTACCTATTTTAGGTGCATTATCTGGCTTTGTCAATCCAACTGGGAGTTGGAGCGCATTCAAGACCCTTCGGGTTTGGGTCTCTTACCAAGAATCACCGGCAGCCACGCAAACCCGAAGGGTCTGCCCTGGGCCGGTCGCAGGACCCTGCCGGGTGGGTGACCACCTACCCGTTCGGGTAGGTCGTATTTGCCGATCGTCGCGCCACCGGGTATAATGCGCCGGTTCGAGGTTTCCACTCAGAGTCGATTGGCCCCATCGTTCGTGTCGGAATCGACCTGCGCGCACAACTGCGGGGTTGTGTCGATCGGGTCGCGCGTGCCGTCCAACGCCAGGAAAGATGATGTCGTCAACACCGATGAACAGGAAGGACGTTCTATGTCGAATTCATTGACCACCGATCTGTGGTCGAGCGCTGCGGATACCCAGGTCGAGGTTGTCTCGCTCCCTATCGAGCAACTTACAACGATGTATCGCCGCATGGTTCTCATCCGGCGCGTCGAAGAATCACTGCTGGAGATGGCTGTTTCGGGCAAAATCGGTGGCGCTATGCATACGGCCATTGGGCACGAGGGCTCAGCCATTGGCATGGCCGCGGCCCTGGGCCCGGACGATTACGTCACCCATACTTATCGCGGTCACCACCATGCCCTGGCGCGCGGCATGGACCCCAAGGTGGCGATGGCCGAAGTGTTGGGGCGTGCTACCGGTTTTGCCAAGGGCAAGGGCGGGTCGATGCATTTCATGGAGCCCAGCCTGGGCCTCTACGGCGGCAACGGCATCGTGGGCGGGCAGGTGCCGCATGCGGCCGGCCTGGCCCTGGCCAGCCACCTGCGCGGCGACGGACGCGTGGCCATTACCTTTTTTGGCGAAGGGGCGATGTTCCAGGGCGTTATGCACGAAACGTTCAACATCGCGGCCAAATGGAAGCTGCCGGTCATCTTCTACTGCGAAAACAACCGCTATTCGGAAATGACACCAACCTGGCGCACTTCGTCACCCTCCGAGATCTACCTGTTTGCCCGCGCCTATGGCATGGCCAGCATACAGATCGACGGCAACGACGTGGAAGTCGTGTACCACGCCGTGCGCCAGGCCGCTGAACGCGCCCGCGCCGGCGAAGGCCCCACGTTCATCGAAGGCCTGACCTACCGCCTCTCAGGTCACATGGCGGGCGACCTGGAAACTTACCGCACGCCGGAGGAAATCGACTACCAGCGCCAGCACGAACCGCTGGCCGTGCTCACCAACAAGCTGCTGGAGCGTGGTGTGACTGCGGAAGCGCTGGAGCAGATTCGCCAGGCCGTCGAAACCGAGGTCAGGGCCGCCGTCGAATTTGCAGAAAAGAGCCCCTGGCCCGACTCGGCCGAGGCTTATACCGATGTCTTTGCCGTCTGAGCCAGAGGAAGGAAACCCGCAGTCATGATGCGTACGACCACATACATCCAGGCAATCAACGAGGCGCTGAAGGAAGAGATGCGCCGCGATCCCGATGTGTTTGTCATCGGCGAGGACGTCGGTTATTACGGCGGACTGTTCCGCGTCACCCGCAACCTCATCGATGAGTTCGGCCCAAAACGTATGCTCGATACCCCGATCAGCGAACAGGCGTTCATTGGCATGTCCATCGGTGCTGCCATGGTCGGGATGCGCCCGGTCATCGAGCTGATGTACATGGACTTTTTCCTGGTTGCCGCCGACCAGATCCTCAACCAGGCCGCCAAGATGCGTTACATGTACGGTGGCCTGGTGCAGGTGCCGCTCGTGATCCGCGGCCAGCAAGGGGGCGGTAAACGCTACGGCTCACAGCATAGCCAATCGGTCGAAAGTGCCATGGCCCACTTCCCAGGCCTGAAGATCGTTGCCCCTTCGACACCCTACGACGCCAAAGGCCTGCTCATCGCGGCGATTCGTGACAACAACCCGGTCGTGTTCCTGGAGCACAAGCTGCTGTACTTCACCAAAGGCGAGGCACCGCCGGCGGGTGAGGAGTACACCGTGCCGTTGGGCCAGGCCATCGTGCGGCGCCCCGGCAAGGACCTGACGATTGTTACCTTCAGTTACTGTACACTGGAGGCGGTTCAGGCGGCCGACGAGCTGCAGAAAGAGTACGGCATCGACGTCGAAGTCATCGACCTGCGCAGCATCGTGCCACTCGACATGGAAACGGTGCTCGATTCGGTGCAGAAGACGGGGCGTCTGCTGGCGGTGCATGAATCCTATGCCAACAACGGCATTGGCGCCGAGATCGTGGCCCGCGTGTACGAAGAGGCACCCTACCTGCTCAAGGCCCCGGCACGTCGCCTGGGGGCACCACCGGTCTCGATTCCGGTCTCGATGACGTTGGAAGAAGAGATGCTCCCGCGCAAGCGGCAGATCAAAGCCATGGTGCTGGAGATGTTGGACGAAACCCCACTGCTGGACAAGGAGTCGAGGCATGGCAACTGAGATCAAACTGCCCGATCAACTGGAAGGTGTCGACGGGATTACGGTCACCCGCTGGCTGGTCAAGGAGGGCGACACGGTTCAGGCCGGCGATGCGCTGCTCGAAGTGGCGACCGACAAGGTCGATACCGAGGTTCCATCGCCCGTCGCTGGCTCGATCTTGCAGATCAACTACCGCGACGGTGAAACGATGCCCGCCGACCCGGTGCTGGCCCTCATTGGGGCTGCCGGCGAGACGTTGGAAGCCGCCGAAGTCACTCCTGTCGCCCCTGCATCACCGGTCCAGGCGCCGGCCGCAGCGGCGGAAACTGGCGAAAAACCAAAAGCGACGCCGGTGGCCCGCCGCATTGCCGAAGAACGGGGCATCGACCTCGAGGCGGTCAAGGGATCTGGCCCGCGCGGCCAGGTCACCAAGGAGGATGTCCTGACGTACGAGGCACCACCGGCCGCCGCGGCTGCTGAATCGGCGGTGCTGCGTGATCCGGAGCTGGCCGACCTGGCAAGCCTCAGCGTGGCGCGCCTGGCGGTCGAGAACAACATCGACCTGCGCGCATTGGCGGCTGGCCGGCCGTTGGGTGCCATCACCCGCGACGACGTCCTCAGCGCCATCGCCAGCCGTGCCGCCGGACACACTGTCACCGTCCGCCCACGCCCGGTACCCGTGCCAGCTGCACCACCGGCTGCGATGCCACCCGCTGTGGCGGCGCCTTCAATAACGACCCTGGCTGCCCCCCCGCCCGCTGCACGGCCGGCTCCCGCAGCCGCGCCCCAGGCGGGTGAGGATTTCATTCCGCACAGCCGCATGCGCCAGCTGATCGCGCGCAATACGATGCAGAGCGCCTTTGGTATTCCGCACGTGACGACGATGTGGGACGTCAATATGGCCGCCGTGCTGGCGCACCGCAAGGCGCACAAGGCCGAATTTGCCGCCGCCGGCGTCAACCTCACAGTCACTGCCTACCTGGTGCAGGCCATCGTGACCGGCCTGCGGGCGGTGCCAGTGGCCAATGCGCGCTGGACCGACGAGGGGGTGGTGGTCAAACGTTTCTACCACATCGGCGTGGCCGTTGCGCTGCCGCCGGACAAAAACGGCATCGGCGGCCTGATCGTACCGGTGATCAAACATGCCTCGGACCTGAACCTGCTCGGCATTGCACGGGCCGTCAACGACCTGGCCGAACGGGCACGCACCGGCCAGCTCAAGCCGGCCGAGTTGCAAGAAGGCACCTTCACCCTGACCAACTACGGCACCAGCGGCAGCCGCTTCCAGACACCAGTCATCCACGACGGCCAGGCCGGTATCCTGGGCGTCGGTGCCATCGAGAAGCGACCAGTCGTGGTCAGCAACGGCAGCCCGCTCGAGGCTAATACCGGCGATCACCTGGCTTTTCTGCCGATGACCACCCTTGGCTTCAGCTACGATCACCGCATCCTGGACGGCGCCACGGCCGACGCATTCTGCGCCGCCGTCAAGAACGCTCTGGAAAACTGGTCGTAGGCACGTAACCTCGAAGCCGGATGTAACCTCAAAGAACGCATAGGCCACAAATATGGTGTTTTTCTGTGCCCTGTGCGTTCTTTGGGGTTTACACAGCCCCCTGGGAAATTTGTCACTTCCTGCATTTCGCCGTATCCTATACGCCTGACCAAGCGGTTTGTCTTGGGTATCGCGTTCGTCTGCCCGCCGCGTGCGGTGGTTGAATCGGAGTCAGGTCATGGCCTTTCAAGAAGTATCCAATCAAGTCGATTTTGTTGCCCTGGAGCACGATGTCCTGCGCTTCTGGCAGGAGACCGATGCTTTCAACCGGCTGCGTGCGCTGCGCGCCGGAAGTTCCAAATATTGGAGCTTTCTGGATGGGCCGATTACCGCCAACAACCCGATGGGTGTGCACCACGCCTGGGGCCGGGCCTACAAGGATATCTTCCAGCGTTTCAAAGCCATGCAGGGTTATGACCAGCGCTGGCAGAACGGCTTCGACTGCCAGGGTCTGTGGGTCGAAGTCAATGTCGAAAAGGACCTGGGCTTCAAGTCCAAGCGCGACATCGAGGCATTTGGCCTGGCCGAGTTCGTCAAGCTGTGTAAGATGCGTGTTCTCGATTATGCGGCATTGATGACGGAACAGTCGATTCGGCTTGGCTACTGGATGGATTGGAACGATCCGCAGGAGCTGCGGCGCCTGCGCGCCCGGCTGGCCGAAGATCCGATGCAGTCTGTCACCACCCCCGGCGTCGATGGCACGGTCACCGATACGGTCGAACAGGTCGTGGGCCGGTTGGGCATGCCCGAGCTGGGTGGCTCCTACTTCACCTCCAGCAATGAAAACAACTACCAGATCTGGGGCTTTGTCCGGCGCGGTCACGAAAAAGAGTGGTTGTACACACGCACCGAGGTCATGCGCATCGACTCGACGAGCGTCGGCATCGGGACGAACGCCC
>CAZXQZ010000131.1:5559-13389 GCA_964642445.1 uncultured Anaerolineae bacterium | reverse complement strand
ATAGAGCACGGGAAGTTATTCTTTTACGAGCCCTAAGTGACCAACGCTACCCCAGATCGGGTGCACACACTTCTCCCCACCGTTCGGCAACGATCGTCAGGTCGGCGGTGTCCACCACCAGGTTTTCATCCAGGTCGAAGCGGGGGTCCCAGCCGGGCGATTGTGATGTTTCACCCCAATGCAGCGCCAGCAGCGCCACGTCGACCACGGTGATGCTGCTGGTCCCATCGAAGTCGAGTGCCGTACAAGCTGTTGGATCGACACCGAGTGGTGGTGGTGGCCCCATCTCGCGAATGCGGCAGTCGTCGGTCGCACAGGTGTGCAGCAGGTACAGCCATTCCGACAGCTGCACCAGCGTCCCGGGATCGGCGTTTGTCACCTGGTTTTCCAGCTCATAGGGGTCGTTGACCAGGTCGTACAGCTCGCGTTCGCCGGTGTCGTACTCGATGTACTTCAGGGTTGGGGTTCGCAGGCCGGTGTAAAACAGGGGCACGCTCTCGTATTTGGCTGAATCGAAGGGATCGGGCGGTTCACCGAGTGGATCGGGTTCGCGGAGGTGATCACCGATGTACTGCTCGAACAGGCAGGCCTGCCGCCATGCGGTTGCGGGTGGCGGATTGGCGCCCAAGAGCGGCAGCAGCGAGCGCCCGTCCATGTAGGACGGGACAGGAATGCCCGCGATATCGGCCAGGGTGGGTGCCAGGTCGACGATGCTCGCCGTGTAGGTCATCGTCTGGCTGACCGAGACCTGGGGGCCACGCACGTACAGCGGCGCCCGGAGGTCTTCCTCGTAGCCCATGTACTTACCGGGTGCCAGGCGGTGCTGTCCCATGTGATAGCCGTTGTCGCTGGTGAAGATGATGTAGGTGTTGGTCAGCTGGCCCGTGGCCTGCAAGGTGTCGACGAAGCTGGCGATCGTCTCGTCGACGGCCTGCATCGACTGCAGCCACAATCGATACTGGGCGTCGATAGCGTCGATCTCTTCGGGCGTCAGGAGAGGCAGCGTCTGAATGCCGAGCGGCTTATCGCTGACGTCGAGCTCGTTGAACGAGGGCGGACGCGGCGCCAGCGTATCGGTGAACAGCGTGGAGTGTCGCGGGGCCGGCGTCGAGGGTGTGTGCGGCGAAAACGAGCCGAAATAGACAAAAAATGGGTCCCCGGCGGCCAGGGTGCGCGTGATGAAGCTGGTGGCGCGGGCCGTCAGTACGTCCTGCAGGTAATCTTCCGGCGCACTGCCGTAATTGACCAGCGCACCGTTTTCGTTCAACCGGTAGTTGTACTGGTTATAGCCGGGCGCCGTGGGCGACGGGGCGTACCACTCGGTCCAGCCCGGGGGGATGTAGTTGGCCGGACTCGAATAGGCGTAGCGGTTCAGGTATTTGCCAAACAGCGCCGTGCGATAACCGGCGCCTTGCAGGCGGGTGGCGATGGTATCGTTTTCGTGCCCCAGATCCCGAAACGCCTCGAAGCCACCGGTGGGTGGGGGGCCGTTTGTGTAGACCTGGTGGTTGTGCACGTACTGGCCGCGCAGCAGGGACGCGCGCGACGGGCAGCAGATCGACGCGTTGACCACAAAATCGGTGAACGTCACGCCCTGGTCGGCCACCAGTGCCTGCAAGGCGGGCATCGTCGTCACGGTGTCGAGCTGCAAATCGAGGTCATCGGCCAGAATCAGGATGATGTTGGGTGTGATGGGCGATTGGGCCGACAGCGGCGCTGCGGGCACCTCGTAAACCGGCAGCCCAGGGCTACCCGCCAGACCCATGAGCAGAAGAACCACGTGTAGCAGGACGGGCATCGTGGTCATCAAGTTGCCTCCGGCGATTGATACTTGTTTCAGTCCTCGACATCAACACGACGCTGGTGAATGCGTATGCGCCCTACCTCGATGATCCACAGCTCATTCTCGATTGCCATCTGTTCGAGTGCCCGCAAGAATTGTGCGATTACACCCTCGAGCGCAGAAAGGCTCGCATCGCGTGGCAACCGAATTACCGCAATGCCAAACCCCATGTCTGGTGGAAAACGAAAGATATTGGCGAAATCCAGGTCAAGGGTTACCAAACATCGTTCTTCATCGCAGCATACATCATACAGGTGTTGATCTGTTGCACCCTGAAGTGCCTGCTCGCGGACCGTACTGACGTCATGGCCAGCCTCGCGGAACAAGTGCTGGGTGCGCGCACCAAAATTCTCATCCAGCTTGAACCTCATGCGGCTAACGGAAGTTCAACAAAGCGTTCACGCGTCATTTCTGCTCCATACGCAATGGCCGCACGTACATCGTCAGCCACAAGCTGAGGATACTCTGCCAGAATCTCCCCGATGGTCATGCCGCTGGCCAGAAAATCGAGAATCAATGCCACCCACAATCGTGTGCCACGAATGCAAGGCTTTCCAAAGCAGATGTTTGGATCGATCGTAATACGCTCAAGCAGTGGATTCATGCAACCCCTCTTCTTTCCAAACGGTTCCGGTTTTTCTGAATGACTCCAGTGCCGGAGCAGGGAACCTATTTGGTACGATTGCCTCGATTTTAACGATCACGATACTGAAGAACTGCCCTGTTCGGGCACCAGGATCGCCATTGACGTCACCCATTTTACCTTGACGCTGGCTAAAGTCAAACTGTTATTCCGGATCGAGTTTGCCCGATATTCCTGTATGCCGGCCGTCTGCCTGGGCCTGACCACTCACAAATTGACCATCCCAGTCCAGCGACATCTCGAACTCATGGCAACACACGGCGCACACTCAGAACCTGGTCCGAAACACTTGCACTGATTCGCGTCAATTCGCGGCTTTACCACGCGTTACCCGTTGACAATCTGTGAATCTGGATTATAATCCTCGCCACCAAGACACTCACCCCCACCCCAATTGCTCCAGGAGGACCAGGCTGAACATGCGACCACGTGCCACTCTGCGGATGGTGGATCCTGCTGATCACTGCAGTTTCTTTCGTTCCGGCCTCCGGCCTGGCCCAAACAGACCAGCCTGCGGCCACCTTCACCGTGAACACGTTCGATGACGACGATGACGGCGCGTGTAATATGGCTCGCTGTCGACCACGACGGCGGCCAACGGCAATGCCGGTTTTTCGACGGTGTTTCCCGCCGCGCCTGGCGGGTTCTGGTTGACGGCGACGGCGACCGATTCCGCCGGCAACACGTCGGAGTTCAGTCCGTGCCGCGCCATCGGTTGTTACATGGACTTCAACAGCAACGGGCGGGTCGACGTGCAGGACATCATGCAGGTGGCATCACGGTGGAACAATCCGGGTGCGTACAACGCCACGTACGATGTAGCACCACCCTTTGGCAGCCCGATCGATATTCAGGACGTATCGGCGATCGCTCAACTTTGGAATACGAACTGCCCGTAGTGGGTCGTATGGCTGGAGCATAGGCATCGATTAGGCGCGATCAAAGGTGACAGTTGTGGGCGATGACCGGGTAAAACTCGTACTCGTACTCGTACTCGTACTCGTACAACCGGATCACCTGGCTTGAACATCGGCATCGATTAGGCTTGATCGAAGTTACTGTTGTGGGCGATGACCGGGTAAAACTCGTACTCGTACTCGTACTCGTACTCGTACAACCGGATCACCTGGCTTGAACATCGGCATCGATTAGGCTTGATCGAAGTTACTGTTGTGGGCGATGACCGGGTCGTGCTCGGATTTGCGGCAAGGATCGAGTACGAGTACGAGTACGAGGAGGAGTACGAGTACGAGTACGAGTACGAGTACGAGTAGGAGTACGAGTACGAGGAGGAGGAGGACTGTGAATCCACTGCCTGTTACGGTCGATAGCGTGCGCCAGATCGCGGCCAACCGCGATCCGGTCGTGCGCAACCTGCAGATCACCCAGGCCTACCACGACCTGGCCACCGCCATGGCACACCTGACTGGGGCCGGGGCCAACTGGTGCGCGATGGCCACCTGGGCCTCCAAACAGGCGGGGCAGAGCATCCGCCGCGAAGACCTGGTGCGCGCCTTCGAACGGCTGCTGCGTGGCACGCCAGCGGTAGAGGTCCAGGCCGAGGCTGTGCTTGCGGCCAGTGGTACCCCGGCCGCCCAACAGCCGCGCAGCCTGGGCGGTGCCGTGGAAGCGCTGTGGGAGGCGCTGAATCCGGCGGCGGCCTTCGAACGCACCAGTGCGGCGGTGGCACGCGGCAATCTCAAAGTGTTCGAGGAAATCGGCTATGAGTTTGCGCGCTTCCTGGATTTGTTCGCCAACGGGCAACCCGATGCTGCACAACTCGCCCGCTTCTACGACGCGTTCCGCCCCGGCGAGCCACCGCAGGGTCAGCGCTACCTGCGCCAGGCGTTCGCCCACTACGTGCAGGCCCTGGATGCGACCGATGCGCACAACAAAGCGCAGTTGATGCTCCTGGCCAACCTGGAGATCGGCTTCCACGAACAGACCCGCCTGCAGCCGGAGATCGTGGAGGCCATGAACGCACCGGTGGTCGATCCGCGTGTCCTGCGCCGCCGGCTGGTAGACGAGCTGTTTCCCAACCCGGCTTCCCGGCTGCGCTACTGGCTGGCGCGCCTGGCCGGGCGAATGCGTTCACTGCTGACTGCGCGCGACAAGCTGGCCGACGAAACACAGCGCATCGGCCGCCTGGTCGTCACCGAAACAATGATGACGTTGGCCATGCCCGATGGGCGGGTGCTGGCGTTGGGGGATGACCTGGGCCGTACATTTCCGGTGGAGCTGCAGACGATCGACCAGGTTGAGCTGGCCGCACTGCTGCGGCAGGTCGACCCCACAGCCGACAGCACCAGCGGCAGCGGCGCCGTCGATTGGGGTGACCTGCCCGACCGCATGCACTTCATCACCGATTTATTCCGGGTGTACCACCTGGTGCCAGTGATGTACGATGCACCATTCTCTGCGGAACAGACGGCTGCCATCCGGCGGGGCGTTCAGCCGCCGGGCAGACTTTGATGGTAGCGGTTGTTTGATTTCCTGCGAACCGCCGTTTGCCAATTCATTCTCGTGTTTCCCCGGCGCCAGAATTGCCACTATCAACCAAATTACGTTCAACCGAAGGAGTGTAACGATGAACTCGCTACGATGGGTCTCATTATGGCTGGTATTGTGTCTGCTGCTGCCGCTAGGTGCCGCGGCGAGCACGTTGCCAACGCCACAGACAGCACCTTGTACGCCGGGCGCTGCGTACAATCCCGCCTGCGACGTCGACCACGACAACGACGTCGACATCTTCGACATCCAGCTCACCGCCGGCCACTGGGGACAGACCGGTACTTTTCTGGCCGACGGCTGGGGCCTGACTGGCAATGCGGGTACGGTGCCCGGCACGAACTTCCTGGGCACGAGCGACAACCAGGCGATCGAGATCAAGGTGAACAACCAGCGCGCCCTGCGGATCGAACCGACCGCCCAGACGAACTGGATCAACATCATCGGTGGCAGTGTCGGCAACACGGTGGCGGCGGGTGTCTACGGCGTTACGATTGCCGGCGGCGGCGGGCCGGCGGCACCCAACCAGGCCACCGGCAACTATGCCGCCATTGGCGGTGGTTACAACAACCAGGCCGCCGGCGCGGCGGTGGTGGACGGCGGGCGTAACAACACGGCTACGGTGGATTATGCGACCGTGGGCGGCGGCGCATTCAACAACGCCACGGCGACCTCGAGTACCGTGGCCGGGGGTTACGAGAACAACGCCAGCGGCTACCGCAGCACGGTCAGCGGTGGCAGCAGCAACACAGCCAGCGGCCAGTACGCCGTCGTACCGGGCGGTGACGTCAACACGGCGGACGGCGACAACAGTTTTGCGGCCGGTCATCGCGCCAAGGCCCTGGGCAACGGCACCTTCGTCTGGGCGGACAGCACCAATGCCGATTTTACCGGTTCCAGTGCCAACCAGTTCCTGGTGCGTGCCAGCGCCGGTGCGTACTACGAGGGCAACAACACCGGCTATGTCTTACGCGCCTTCAACCTTGCCGCAGGCACTGGTCTGCGCGGCGCCACCAACGGCACGTATGCCGGCTACTTCGAAGACAACATCTTCGTCACGGGTTCGTGCAATGGTTGTGAACTGGTCTACGTGGGCGTCAACGACGGCACCACACCCCTGGCGCCGGGCGATGTTGTGGCGCCGGCGGGGCTGTCCACCGCCCTGCAGGGCAGCGCCGAACCGGTGCTGCGTCTGCGGCGGGCGGGAGACGTAGGAACCAACGGCGTTGCCGGTGTGGTGCTTGGGCGCGCCGAGCTCAGGACGAACACAGTGGAGGGTGTGGTCGAGCAGATCGCCGAACAGGCGGCCGGCCCCGTGGCACCGGGCGATCACCTCTTCGTGCTGGTGCAGGGCCTGGGCCAGGTGCGGCTCGACGCGCGTGCCGCGACCGTGATTCCCGGCCAGCGCCTCACCCTGGCGGACAACGGCCAGGCCCGCCCCCTGCGCACCGTCGAGGTGGAGGGTGTGCGGTTGGATGAAGGAGGCCCGGTTTTAGGTGTCGTCGTCGAACCCGCCGGGGCGGATGGGCTGGCGTGGGTGTTGGTGAACCTGCGGTAACCGCAATACGTTGACCACCAGGCTGCTCACGAGGCCAATGGCCTCTTGTTTTCCACAGGCAACTTGGCTCCGTCGGAAGGACTGTCCTGGTGGGCACCAAGACGCCAGGGTTCTTTGCTGTTTTGTATCTGACGCCAGGCGCTGGATGTGGTATACTCCCCAAAGCCAGTGCGGGTGATGGGATTTTGGATTTTGGAGAATGGGGACTTTGGACGCGACGTTGGTTCGAGAGACGCTGGCTGGTTACGCCGCCGCCAACGACGTCATCGAGGCGGAGCGCCAGGTGGCACTGGCGCGCATGACCAACACAGAGGCGCTAAACACCTGGCGCGACCTCGTAAGCAGTTTCAATGCGCGATCGGATCGGCACCAGAATCTCGACCGACTGGACCTCTGGCAGGTCGAGGGTCTGTTGGCGGTTCGCCGCGCCCTCGACCGTATGGCGGAAATGCGCTCAGCACTATGAACCTGCAAGAAACAGCGGCCTGGGAGATCCACGAGTTTTTGGTGAGTTTGGAGACGCCTTACGCCATCATCGGTGGCCTGGCGGTACAGTGGTGGGGCGAGCCACGCCTGACCAAAGACGTCGACGTGACCGTGGTGGCACCGTTGGATGAACCTGAACAGTTCATCCAACGAGTTATCGAGGCTTTTGCGCCCCGCATCGACAACGCCGTGGCCTTCGCACGACGCAACAGGGTCATTTTGGTGTGCGGCAGCAATGGCTGCCCTGTCGACATTAGCCTGGGTCTACCCGGGTATGAGGACGAGGTTATGCAGCGGACGATCGAGGTCGAGCTCGAACCGGGCAAAGCCGTTAGAATCTGCTCCGCCGAGGATTTGATCATCCACAAAGCCATCGCCGGCCGGCCGCAGGACGTGCGCGACGTGGAAGGGATCGTCTACCGCCAGCGCGACGGTTTGGACGCTGCGTACATTCGATACTGGCTGCAGGCGTTTGCCGACCTCTTGGACAACTCCGAAATCACACAGCGCTTCGAACGGCCCTGGCAGCGCGTCCACACGATCTAACCTGGATCCTGTGCGAAATCCACAGGCGGGTACGTCAGGTGTGCAGCACCTGCACACGGAAACAGTCGGTTTGACTCAGCGATAAGCCATTACAACGTCGGATACTGCGCGCAGAAAGCCTGGCGCTCAAGCGCCAGGCTCATAGCTCAAGTCCGCTCAAGCGGACTGGGGGAGTGGCGTCGCGACCTTGGGCCTGGCGCTCAAGCGCCAGGCTCATAGCTCAAGTCCGCTCAAGCGGACTGGGGG
>CAZXQZ010000131.1:0-5459 GCA_964642445.1 uncultured Anaerolineae bacterium | reverse complement strand
GGGCCTGGCGCTCAAGCGCCAGGCTCATAGCTCAAGTCCGCTCAAGCGGACTGGGTAATGGCGCAGCGGCCTTGAGCCGTTGGCCTGGCGCTCAAGCGCCAGGCTTGGCTTCCAGTCCGCTTCAGCGGACTTTCGCTCTTAGCCTGGCGCTTGAGCGCCAGGCGTGAGCTCCCATCCTACTGGGCAATCCCCAGTATCTCCACCTGGTCGATGTACCCGTAATCACCGCTGCCGGCGTCCCACTGCCCGAATGCGATCTTGAAGTCGCTGCGGTTGTTGGCGGCGGCGGGCAGGCTGAACGCCAGTGAATGCAGCTGGCCGTTCTCTTCGGGATCACCGTTTTTGATCGTCTTGACCCGCTGCCAGGCGCTGCCATCCCACCAGTAGGCCATCAGGCTCTCGCTCGCTTCGTATGAGCCGGCACCGAGATAGACGCGGAATTCGATGGCCTGGAATCCCACGGTGGAGATAGTGCGCTGCATCCAGCAGTTGTTGCCCGCCATGCGTATGCTGTGGCTGCCGAGCCTGGGACTGCCGGTGTACCAGGTGGTGCTGCCCTCCTTGTACCACCCGCTGAAGCTGGCCTCGAAGTCATCCAGGAAGATACGCTGCGGGGCGCCGCCGGGTGTGGGCGTGTTCGTTGGGGCTGCGGTCGCCGTGGGGGTTGCCGTAGGCGTATTCGTCGGGGCCGCGGTCGCTGTGTGGGTCGGCGTTGGCGTGTTCGTGGGAGGAACAACCGGCGTGGGGGTGTGCGTGGGTACCGCGGTGGGTGTGCTCGTCGGCAGTGGACCCAGCGGGTAACCCGAGACCACCACATCGTCGACGTAGCCATAATCACCGGTGCCGCTGCCGTTCAGCTTGAAGCGCAGGGCCAGGGCCGCCGTGTCGTCGGCGGCCGGCGGCAGCTCGAACGCGAAAGTGTTGAGCTGGTTGTTCTCCTCCGGGTCGCCGTTGTTGATCTGTTTCAACACCACCCAGCTGCTGCCGTCGAACCACAGGGCCTGCAGGTTTTCGTTGGCGTTGTCCAGGCTGTTTGCGCCCAGGCTGAAGGCCACGGAGATGAAGCGGTAGCCTGTGGTGGTGATGGTCTTTTCGATGCTGCCGGTGGTGCGCAGGCGCACAGAGTGCGAACCGTTTTTGGGCGTGCCGGTGAACCAGGTCACGTCACCCGCCGTCGTCCAGGTGAGGGCTGTCTCGAAGCCGTCGCTGAAGATCATCACCGGTGCATCAGCCGGCCGCACGGTGATGTAGTCGCGCTTGACTTCCGTGTCCTGTCCCAGGCCATTGCTGGCGGTCAGGCTGACGGTGTAATAGCCGGGTGCGACATAGCTGTGGCTGGGGTGCTGCTGACTGGAGGAGGCACCGTCGCCGAAGTCCCAGGCCCAGCCCGTAGGCGCACCACCCGACAGGTCGGTGAACGTCACGCCGAGCGGCGCGCTGCCGGCCGTGGGGCTGGCCGTGAAGTTGGCGTAGGGCGGCTGTGGGCCGGCTTGGAACTCGTAGGCGCCGATGTCCCACAGGCCGTTACCCGGTCTGGCCGC
The DNA here is from genome assembly GCA_964642445.1 of uncultured Anaerolineae bacterium. Classification (GTDB taxonomy): domain Bacteria; phylum Chloroflexota; class Anaerolineae; order SSC4; family Amarolineaceae; genus SSC4. Next base: position 3,918 of record CAZXQZ010000131.1, on the reverse strand, counting down.
ACCGTCGATATCGTGGTCGGGCGCGCCGGTGGATGCACCCTGGTCGATGGCCGGTGAGTCCGCCAGGAGGTGGAAGTTGGCGGCCGCAGCGTCGACGAAGCGCGGCGCGGCTTCGACGTAGTCGGTACCTTTGAGCTCACCCGTCTGGTTACGGAAGCCATCGATCAGGTTGTGGTCGACCGTCAGCGCGCTGGCCGGCACATTTTCGGCCAGGATGGTGAAGAAGCTGTTCTGGCTGACGATGTTGTTGCGGATCGTGATCCCCTGCACGGTCGGTTCGAGGACATCGATGCCACCGCCCCAGGCGGCGTCGCCGTTGTCGTAGGTCGTGTTATTGACGATGGTGATGTCGTGTATGGGGTGGGGGTAACCGCTGTCCCAGTCTGCAATCACGATGCCGGTGCGCACATTCTGGTACAGGATGTTGTTGACGACCTGCACGTTGTACAGCTCACCGCCACGTTCCGAAGCCAGGGCGATGCCGTAGCGGAAGCAGTTGTGAGCGCGATTGCCGTCCAGGGTGACGTTGTAGGTGGGCGAATCCCAGGCGTCCACGTACAGGCACAGGCGGTTCATGTCGTGCACATAGTTGCCTTTGATGAGGATATCGTGCGAGCCATCTTTGACGTCGATGCCCTCGCCGCCGTTGCTGCCGGGACCGCCGTGATGGACGTGGTTGTTGAGCACCTGCACGAATGCACTCTGCGTCACCGTCAGCGCTTCCTGCTCGCCGTCGTTGTTGGCCAGCTCGATCTCGTTCCCCTGGATCACCGTGTTGGTGCTGGTCCAGGACGCAATGCCCGAATGCAGGGTGTTGTAGGTGCGGTTGTTCTCGACGATGCAGTTGTCGGCGTGATAACAGATGATGCCGAAGCCATCGGTGATATTCTGCACACGAAACCCGCTGATGCGCACGTAGCTGGCATAATTGATGCGCAAACCGGCGTCGAAATAGTTCGCCAGCGCCAGGCCGTTGGCATCGATAATCGGGGTTTCGCCGGGGTAGGCTGCGAAAGTAATGAAGGCCCCGGCGGTGCCGGAACGGGTGATGGTCACCGCTTCCTGGTAGGTGCCGCCGCGCACGTAGACGGTGTCACCGGCATTGACCACATCCGCCGCGTGTTGGATCGTCCGCCAGGGCAGCGCCTCACTGCCGGGATTGCTGTCGGAACCGGCGGTGGAAACGTAGTACACCGTGCCGGCGTGCGCGGGCAGCGAGACGCCAGGCGCCAGGCAAAACACCCCGATCAGAAAGCACAAAACAAAGCCACGAAAAACGTTCATGCGTCAAGTCTCCGTCGAAGTATGGGTAAGATGCTGGGGAAGGGAGCTCGATCACACGCATTATAAACGCCGGCCGGCACACTTGTCAACGCTTTGACATGCGTGCTGATGTCGCGTACAATGCACCGGAGGCCATCGCCGCCCATCTAGGGGCGTGTAAAAGAATAACTTCCAGCAGAATGGCCGGAATTCGCCGCTCCGAAGGCGGTGGCGGTTGCACAGTTGCCATCTTTTTGGAAAGATGGCAACTGTGCAACCGCCACCGCCAAATTCGATCAAAAAAACATGGGAAGTTATTCTTTTACAAGCCCTCACTAACAGGTCACGCATGAAAAAAGGTACCCTGATCGCCGCCGGCGCGTACGTCATGTGGGGCGTGCTGCCGATCTACTGGCACGCGCTGAGTGGCGTGACACCGATCGAAATCCTGATGCACCGCATTGTGTGGTCGCTGCTGTTTTGTGCCATTCTGGTGACGGCGATGAAGGACTGGGACTGGCTGCGCGCCGGGTTCCGGCAGCCGGTGGTCTTCCGACGGTTTGTCGTCACCGCCGTACTGCTGGCGTGTAACTGGCTGATTTACATCTGGGCCAACAACAACGGCCACATCGTCGAAGCCAGCCTCGGCTATTTCATCACCCCGCTGGTCAACGTCGTGCTGGGTTTGCTGATCCTGCACGAGCATCTGCGCCCGGGGCAGTGGCTGGCGCTGGCGGTGGCCACGGCTGGCGTGTCGTACCTGGTGTTCAACGCCAGTGGTTGGATCTGGATCTCATTTGCCCTGGCGCTCAGTTTTGGCTTCTACGGTTTGCTGCGCAAGACCGCCACGTGGGGTTCTTTGCAGGGGCTTACGGTCGAAATGGGCATTCTCTTCGTGCCAGCGCTGGCCTACCTGGTTCTGGCGGCCAACCGCGGCAGCATGGCTTTCGGCACTCAGAATACCCAGACGACGCTGATGCTGGCATTTTCTGGAGTCATTACGGCGGTGCCACTGCTGCTGTTTGCCTCGGGCGCACGCCAGGTGCCATTGACCACGCTGGGGGTTTTGCAGTACATCGCCCCCACCATGCAGTTCATGATTGGGGTATTCCTCTATCATGAACCCTTTACCCGCACCAGCCTGATCGGTTTTGGCATCGTTTGGGTGGCGCTGGCCATCTACTGGGCCGAAGGCTACCGCAGTTACCGCCGCCAACGCCAGGTCGCTCTCGCGGTTAGTTAGTGCCGGTCCAGGGAACCTGTGCGGTGAAACGGCCTGATCTGCCGCGGGCCTGACACCAAACCGCTGCCCTGCCCCCGTACACAGTCCTCCCCATGTAGGTCTTCAGCGTCCGGCGGCAGCCGGCACGGGCTTACGCCTCACGCCCGGTGGGGTGAGCGTGGACGCGCCGGTCCTGGATCGGGCGCATATTCCGTTGACAAGCGATGCCGTCGAGGCGCGTTGGGGCGTCTGTGCATCCGCCGGCGGCTGCGCTGTGCTCGATCCAAGGAGGAAACAACCGATGAATGCGAAAGTCCTCGCGCTGCTCCTGGTCACCACCGTTGTCACGGCTGCCATCCTGCCAACGGCGGCGGCACCACTCACTGGCCCCTGCGTGCCGGGTGCCACCTATAATCCCACCTGTGACGTCAACCAAAACGGCACCATCGACGTGCTCGACGTCCAGCTGACGGCCGGCCATTGGAACCAATCCGGCCCATTCACCAGCGGTGGTTGGGACCTGACCGGCAACGCCGGCACTAACCCTGCCACCCACTTCCTCGGAACCACCGACAACGTGGCCCTGGAGCTGCGCGCCAACAACGTGCGGATCCTGCGTCTGGAACCCAACGGTCCCCGGCCCAACGTCATCGGCGGCAGCAACGCCAACACCGTCACCAGCGGCGCCGAAAGCGCAACCATCGCCGGCGGCGGCAGCGATACGCTGCCCAACCGTGTCACCGACAGCTACGGCACCGTCGGCGGCGGCTACGGCAACATAGCCGGTGACAACGCCGGAACGGCCAACGACCGCACGTTTGCGACCGTTGCGGGCGGCGGCGGCAACACCGCCAGCGGCTTCCACGCCACTATTGGCGGCGGTTGGTACAACGTGGCCAGCGGCGACACGGCCACGGTGGGTGGCGGGCAGGTCAATGAAAGCACCGGTCTCTACGCCACGGTCGGCGGTGGCTACAGCAATGTGGCCAACGGCAACTACGGCACAATCGCCGGCGGCGATGACAACCAGGTAGCCGGCCAACGCGGCTTCGTCGGTGGCGGAGGGGGTAACTGGGCTTCGAGTTATGCGGTGGTGGCCGGCGGCTTCAGTAACACCGCCAACCCCTATGGCACAGTTCCCGGCGGCGTGGACAATTTCGCCTCTGGTGACTACAGCTTTGCCGCCGGCCGCCGCGCCCAGGCGTATTATGACGGGGATTTCGTCTGGGCCGACAGCACCGACGCCGACTTTGGCGCCACCGCTGCCGACCAGTTCCTGGTGCGGGCCAGCGGCGGCGTCGGCCTGGGTACCAATGCGCCTAACAACCAGCTGCACGTCGCCGAGAGTCTCGATTTGGCGGCTTCGCCCGCCAACCACGTCGTCCAGATTCAGAACACATCGACCGGCAGCAGCGGCGACGTGCTGGCGCTCA
>CAZXQZ010000130.1:0-13510 GCA_964642445.1 uncultured Anaerolineae bacterium | reverse complement strand
CCTGTGGACACGCCACGACCAGTCACCGCCGGCCGTGCTGGATGCGGTCCTGGTGGTGGGCCTGCCCTGGCTGCTGGGAATGACGGCCGTACGTGACGGGCAGTTGGCGTTCGTGCTGCTCGCAGCAGCTTTTTGCCTGCTGGTGTCGGGAGTCTTACGCGCCGAGCAGGGCCTGCGTTATGCCCGCACCCTCATGGGCTTAGGACAGGCGGCCGTTCTGCTGGTCCTGGTATGGCAGCGGCTACCCCTGGCGGCTGGATTGGTCGGGGCCTGTTTTTTGCTGCCGTGGTGGCTGCTAGCCTGGGCGCCGGGTACCCCAGGTGGCATAGGTGCCCTGCGCGCCGCACAGGCCTGGTTTCTGGCCGCTATGCTGCTCAGCGTGATCATTCGCAGCTGACGATTATGACGTGTTCCAGGCGGGCGCCGGATCTTCTGGACATCGAGAGACGAGAAAGGGTATGAAACACACTACCGACACCCCAGGTGTCGTCACCATCGCGCAGGTACGGGCCGATCCCGAAGTCCTTGCGTTCATTCAACAGGCGAATGCCAGCCTCAAAGCCCTGGGGTACACCGAACACGGGCTGCGGCATGCCGGCTGGGTTGGCAAAGAGGCGGCACGCGTCCTGCATGCCTTGAACTTTGCGACTCGTGACGCCGAGTTGGCCGAAATTGCCGGTTTCCTGCACGACACTGGCAACCTGATTCACCGCGACTACCATGCGCTGTCAGGCGCACAGATTGCCTGGTCGATCCTGCGCCGCCTCGGCATGCCGCCGGCCGAAGTTGCCCTGGTGATGGGGGCCATTGGCAACCACGAGGAAGAACGTGGTATTCCCACGAGCAACATCGCCGCTGCGGTGATCATCGCCGACAAAGCGGATGTGCACCGCAGCCGGGTGCAGAATCCTGACCGTGCCGCGTTCGATATTCACGACCGGGTCAATTATGCGGCAACCCGATCGGCGATCCTGGTCGATGCAGCCCGGCACACGGTGACGCTGGAGCTGACCATCGACACGTCGGTGGCCCAGGTCATGGAATATTTTGAGATCTTTTTGAGCCGTATGGTGATGATGCGCAAGGCCGCGTCGATCCTGCAGTGCGAATTCCAGCTGGTCGCCAACGAGACGCGGCTTTCGTAAGCACGAGAAGGGAAGAAGATAATGCGTTTGGTTCGTTATGCCTGGCGAGATGTGATTGGCTTTGGTGAATTGCGCGACGGCCAGATTTGGCCTTGGGTCGGGTCGCCGCTGGCGGGTGGCAGCCCGGCGCGGACGCGTGCAGGAATCGCCCTCGCCGAAGCCAGGCTGCTCTACCCCTGTCAACCCAGCAAGATCATCGCGATTGGCCGTAACTACGCCGAACACGCCGCCGAGCACGCAGCCGCCGTGCCCGCTGAACCGTTGATATTCCTCAAGGCGCCCAGCAGCCTGCTCGATCCAGGCGCCGCGATCGTGCTGACACCCTATTCCAGGCAGGTCGAGCACGAAGCCGAGCTGGCGGTCATCATGGGCCAGCGCTGCCGGAACGTGGCTGAGACGGAGGTGCCAGCGGTGATCCTGGGTTACACCTGTGCCAATGACGTCACGGCGCGCGACCTGCAGCGCAGCGATGGGCAGTGGGCGCGCGGCAAAAGTTTCGACACCTTCTGCCCGCTGGGTCCCTGGATCGAGACCGAGCTCGACGTGACGGCACTGGAGGTCACCTGTCACATCGATGGCCAGCTGCGCCAGCGCGGCACTACCGCCGACATGGTCTTTTCGGCGGCATACCTGGTGAGTTACGTCAGCCGTATGATGACACTGGAACCAGGTGACGTAATCCTCACGGGAACCCCGGCCGGTGTTGGACCGTTACAACCAGGGAATACGGTGACCGTGCGTGTCGCAGGTATCGGCGAGCTGCATAATCCGGTCGTTGCCGGAATCTGATGGAGTCAGGGAAAAAGTAGGGTGGGGCGGGACTGCGGTGCGTGGTGAATGAGCTGAGTGCGATCTTCAGTCGCTTCACGATCGAAAGCGCAATCGACGTGCTGTTGGTTGCGCTGGTCTTCTTTGGCCTGATGCGCCTGTTTCGCGGCACTGCAGCCGTGCAGCTGCTGCGGGGTTTCCTGGTCATCATTCTGACCGTCGTTCTCGTTGCGCAGATGGTTCAGCTCACCGGTTTCACGTGGCTGGTTTCCAATTCGCTGAGCCTGATCCTGGTGTCGATCCCGGTGATCTTTCAGCCGGAGCTGCGGCGAGCGCTGGAACGCCTGGGGCGTACCGCACCGCTCTTCAACCGGCCGGCCCAGGTTGCCAAGCCGGAACGGCTGGTGAACGACCTGGTGCGCACCGGCGAGATCCTGGCGCAGCAGAAGCACGGTGCGCTGATCATCCTGGCGGGTGCTACCGGCCTCGACGAATACATCGAAACCGGCACGCGGCTCGATGCCGAGGTGTCGAGTGAGCTGCTGCTGACGCTGTTTTTTCCCAACACGGCGCTGCACGATGGGGCGGTGATCGTTCGCGGCGAGCGTGTCGTGAGCGCAGGCACAATCCTGCCGCTCACGCAGCGCCAACTGGCCGACAGCCAGATGGGAACCCGACACCGCGCGGCCCTGGGCATTACCGAACAGTCCGACGCACTGGCCATCGTCGTATCGGAAGAAACGGGCATCATTTCTGTGGCGCGGTTTGGCCGCATCGTGCGACGGCTCGACGACAAACGCCTGCGCAAAATTCTGCAGGCCTTCTACGAACCTGGCCGGTCCAAAGACCATGCGAAATAACCGTCTGTCCGATTTTATTAACACTTTGGGATCGCTGCTTCTCTCCCTGGTGCTCGCCCTGATCGTATGGGTGGTGGCGACCCAGCAGCAGGATCCCCTGATGGAGTTCATTTACGATAAACCGATCCCGATCACGCGGCTGGGACCTGACGCGGGTGTGGTGCCGTTTGGGGGCTTGCTCGAACGGGTGACCATTCGGTTGCGGGCACCGCAATCCAGTGTGAATACGCTGGAGCTCTCGAACTTTTCGGCCCAGCTCGATTTGCGTGGGCTGCCACCGGGTACACACGACGTTCCGGTCAAGGTCACCAGTAGCAACCCGCGTGTCGCCATCCTGGGGGTCGAGCCCGAAACTGTGACCGTGGTTCTCGAGCCATATATCACACGTGAGATGCCGGTCAACGTCACGATCTCCGAGCAGCCGCCCTTTGGTTATTTTCTGCCCGAGCCGACCGTCGTGACACCCACCCTGGTGAGTATCGGTGGTGCCGAGCAGGTAGTCAACCAGGTTGCATCGGCGGTGACACAGCTCTCGCTGGGCAACGCAACGGCACCGGTTGCCGCGCGCCGTCCGGTATTGTTATTCGATCTGCAGGGAGAAGAAATTCGCACCGGCCTCACCATCGATCCGCCGTCAGTGGTGATTTCTGCCACGGTCACCCAGCGGCCCGGTTTTCGCGCCCTGCCGGTGCTGCCGAACCGCACTGGCACGCCGGCCGCCGGTTATCGGGTCACCAGTGTCGTCGTGGACCCGCCGCAGGTGGTGGTGGTGGGCACACCCACCATGATCGATGCGCTGCCCGGTTACCTGCAAACGACACCGGTATCGATCGAAGGCGCCACCGATACGGTCATCGAACGTGTGGCGCTGGAACTGCCAGAGAATGTTTCACTGGCCAGCGGCACGCAGAGTGTGACCGTGCGCGTCGACATCAAGCCGCTGGAGGACAGCATTACGATCAGCCGGCCTCCGGTGCTACTCGGTGTGGGGGAAGGCTTGACCGCCACCAGCACTCTGACCAGTGTCGAAGTCGTTGTGGCCGGCCCTGTGCCGCAGCTGAGCGTCTTGAAGCCCGAGGATATTCGGGTCATTCTCAATGCCGTGGGCCTGGAGCCGGGCGTTCACAACATCGAGCTGGACGTGGTGGTACCCGAAGGCTTGACCGTCGAGAGTGTGGTGCCGCGCGCCATCCCGGTCGAGATTCGGGTGCTGGCCGCGCCCACACCCTCCGTGACGACAACCGTCACCGCAACCCCACCGCCACGGCCGCGCACCACACCACCGGTGACGCCGCCAGTCGGTGCACGATAAAAGGTAGATGTGAGCATGTCAAACCCAATTGTGGCGTTGGTTGGGCGACCCAACGTCGGTAAGTCGACCCTGTTCAACCGCCTGGTGGGCCATCGCCTGGCGATTATCGAGGACATCCCGGGCACCACGCGTGACCGCATCTACGCCGAAGCGGAATGGACGAGTGTGCCGTTCACAGTGGTCGATACAGGTGGCCTGGAGCTGTTGGACCGGCCCATGGCCGGCGCCACCCACCAGACCGTACCGCTGTCCACCGCCTCGATCGATTTTGTGCAGGAGATCCGCGTCCAGGCCATGATGGCCATCGAAGAAGCAGACGTCGTTGTCTTCGTCGTGGACAGCAAAGAAGGTGTGACGGCCGGCGACCGTGACGTAGCGGACGTGCTGCGACGGGCGGCTAAGAAGGTGGTGCTGGCCGCCAACAAGGCCGAAAATGTGGAGCGGCGGCAGGCCTCCGTCGAGTTTTGGGAACTGGGCCTGGGTGAACCGATTCCGGTCTCGGCGCTGCACGGCACGGGCACCGGTGATCTGCTGGACGCAATCGTCGAGCGACTGCCGCCGCGGCCGCCGGCGGTCCCCGACGAATCGGTTAAGATCGCTATCGTTGGCCGGCCCAACGTGGGCAAATCGTCACTGCTCAATGTGTTGTTAGGCCAGGAGCGGGCCATTGTCAGCGAGATTCCCGGCACCACACGCGACGTCATCGATACCCAGTTGACCTACGAGGGGCAGTTGATCACCCTCATCGACACGGCCGGCATTCGACGCCGCGGCAAGATTGGCACCGGTATCGAAAAATACAGCGTGCTGCGCGCCCTCAAGGCAGTTGACCGGGCGGACGTGGTGCTGCTGCTGCTCGATGCCGTCGAGATGATCACGGCGCAGGATGCGCACGTGGCGGGTTATGTCCTGGAGAAGGACAAGAGCATTGTCGTCATCGTCAACAAGTGGGACCTGGTGGAAAAGGATACGTATACCATGAATGCCTACCGCGACCAGGTGCGCAGTAGTCTCAAGTTCCTGGACTACGTGCCCGTGCTGTTTATCAGCGCGCGCACGCGCCAGCGTGTCCCCACGGTGCTGCCGATGGCCCTGCGTATCGCCCAGGAGCGCAAGGTGCGCATTCCCACGGGCGAGTTGAACCGCCTGCTGCGCACGGCGGTCGATAACAACCAGCCGCGCTTCAAAGGCGGCCGGCGCCTGCGCTTCTATTTTGCCACCCAGGCCGAAATCGACCCGCCAACGATCGTGCTGTTCGTCAACGATCCCGAACTGCTGCATTTCTCGTACCAGCGCTATCTGGAGAACCAGGTTCGTGCCTACTATCCCTTCGAGGGAACACCCCTGCGCCTGATCTTCCGCCAGCGCAGCGGTCGGGACGAGGCCTGAGGCGAGTGGGGGTGTTTGCATGCGCATGATGCGTTTCCTTCAGATCGGCCTGTTGGTGATCCTGTTTCTGGCTTTGGGTTTTTGGGGTTACGTGGGTTACGAAATGGTCCCCAAACCCACACCGACCCCCATTCCGCGCAACACCTTCGACGGTGCCCTGGCCTACGAAGCGCTGCTGTCCCAGTTGAACCTGGGGCCGCGACCGGCGGGCAGCGAGGCCAACCGCCAGGCCGCGGATGCCATCGTCGAGACCCTGCGTGCGCTCGGCTGGCAGGTGGACCTGCAGGAATTTGATTACCAGGGACTGCCCGCGCGTAACATCCTGGCCCGCCTGTCACCCCTGCCACCGGAGGGTCGCGCGCGCAATGGTGCGCCCAAGCCACCGGTCGTGATGCTGGGCACGCACTACGACACGCGTCCTGTGGCGGACAATGATCCGGACGAGACCCGGCGCGGCGAGCCGGTGCCTGGCGCCAACGATGGGGCCAGCGGGGTGGCGGTGCTGCTCGAGCTGGCACGTAGCCTCGACCCGGCGGTGCTGCACGACGAGGTGTGGCTGGCGTTTTTCGACGCGGCTGACGGCGGGCGCATCGATGGACGTGAGCCCAATGCTGGCTCGAGCTATATGGCCAGAACGCTGCGTACGCCGCCCGAGGTTGTGGTGGTGGCCAGTATGGTCGGAGATGCCGATCAGCAGTTCTACCTGGAGGGCAACTCGACGCCGCGCTACCAGCGTGAGCTGTGGGAAATCGCCGGGCAACTGGGGTACGAGGCCAACTTCGTTCCCGAGACCAAGTGGACGATCATCGATGACCATGTGCCATTCCAGCAGGCCGAAGTGCCGGCCGTGGCTGTCGTCGATTTCGACTACCCGTACTGGCACACGACGGCCGATACCATCGACAAAGTCAGCCCGGCCAGCCTGGAGCGGGTGGGGCGGGTACTGGAATACTGGCTCGAAGAAGCACGAGAATAGACGTGATGCAACCAGCCAAACGACTTCAACAATTTCCTCCCTACGTGTTCGCCGCCCTGGGCAGCCGCATCAGAGACCTGCAGGCGCAGGGTGTAGACGTCATTCGCCTTGACATTGGCAGTCCCGATTTGCCACCACCGGCGGACATCGTCGATGCCCTGGCCGAGGCGGCGCGGCGGCCGGACAACCACGGCTACCCGTCGTTTACCGGCACACCGGCGCTGCGCCGTGCGATAGCCGGCTACTATGCCCAACGTTTTGGGGTCGATCTGAACCCAGAGACCGAGGTGCTGCCCTTGATCGGGTCCAAAGAGGGTATTGCGCACCTGGCCCTGGCCTGGCTAGATGCCAACGACGTGGCCCTGGTGCCTGATCCGGGCTATCCGGTGTACGGCATGGGGGCGCTGATTGCAGGCGCCGAACCGTACGCGGCACCGCTGCTGGCTGAAAACCAGTATCTGCCCGACCTGGACGCCATTCCGGCCGCCGTGGTTCAGCGGGCGCGCCTGCTGTGGCTCAACTATCCAAACAACCCCACCGGCGCAACGGCCGACCTGGCATTTTTCGAGCGTGCGGTGGCGTTTGCCCGCCGCCATGACCTGCTGCTGTGCCACGATGCGCCCTACTGTGACGTGGGTTTCGATGGCTACCAGGCGCCATCTCTGCTGCAGGTGCCGGGTGCGCGCGAGGTGGCCATCGAATTCAACTCGTTGAGCAAGTCGCATAACATGGCGGGCTGGCGTATTGGCATGGCGGTAGGTCACGCGCAGGTGTTGGCGGCGCTGCTCAAGGTCAAGAGCAACATCGATACCGGCATCTTCCAGGGCGTGCAGGCCGCCGCAGTGGCGGCGCTGACGGGCGATCAGGCCTGGCTCGGCGAACGCAACGCAATCTACCAGGCGCGGCGCGACCTGGTGCTGGAGGGTTTGCACCAGGCGGGGCTGTCCGCCGCAACGCCGCGCGCCGGCCTGTACGTCTGGGCGGCGATTCCGGCGAACACGACGGCGGGCGGATTTGCCGAACGGCTGCTCGTCCAGACGGGAGTCAGCGTCACGCCGGGCAGTGCGTTTGGTGCCCATGGCGAGGGCTACATCCGGATCTCGTTGGGCATCGATACCGATCGACTCACGAGCGCCATGCAGCGGATCGCCACCTTCAAGCAAGAGACAGAAGGAGACTAGACCATTCCTGCACAGATGATCGAACCTGGCAAACCGCTCGACACGGCGGTATTGGTGGGGGTGGAGCTGCCGGGCGCGGATACCGCGTGGACCCTGCAAGATTCGATGGCCGAGCTGACGCAGCTGGCACGCACGGTGGATGTGGAAGTGGTGGCCGAGCTGACGCAGACCCTGCGCGAGATCAATCCGGCCACGCTGATTGGCAAGGGTAAGGTGGAAGAGCTGGTGGCGCTGCGCACGGCCAGCGGCGCGAACATGGTGATCTTCGACGAGGAGCTTTCACCGCGCCAGCAGCGCGAACTGGAGAAGGTCCTGGGCCTCGACGTCAAGCTCCTGGACCGCACCGCACTGATTCTCGACATCTTTGCCCAGCATGCGCGCACGCGCGAGGGCGCGCTGCAGGTTGAGCTGGCGCAGTACGAGTACCGTTTGCCGCGCCTGACGCGGCAGTGGACGCACCTGGCGCGTCAGGCCGGCGGGGGTGGGGGACGCGGCGGCAACGCGGGCGTGGGTCTGCGGGGGCCTGGTGAAACGCAGCTCGAAGTCGACCGGCGTGAGATCAGCCGGCGCATCACCGTGCTCAAGCGCGAGCTGGAAGAGGTTCGTCAGCACCGTCTGCGGTATCGACAGCGTCGGCGGCAGGCAGCTGTGCCGGTAGTGGCCCTCGTAGGCTACACGAATGCCGGCAAATCAACGCTGCTGAACGCGCTCACCGGCGCTGATGTGTATGCAGCGGACCAGCTTTTTGCCACGCTCGACCCAACGACGCGCCGCATGGAGATGCCGGGCGGGCGCACGGTTTTGTTTACCGACACGGTCGGTTTTATTCAAAAACTGCCCACCGATTTGGTCGCGGCCTTCCGCGCAACCCTGGAAGAGGTTGCGGAAAGCGATCTATTACTACACGTAGTAGATATCACGCACCCGAATGCCGCGGCACAGGCGGCGACCGTGGCCGAAGTGCTTGACGAAATCGGCGCAGCGGACAAGCCGGTGATCACCGCACTCAATAAAATCGACCTCCTGGGACCTGATGCAGCCTCGCGTGCCGATGAGGTGGTGGGGCAGTTTGCATCGAGTGTTGGCATTTCAGCGCGTACGGGGGCCGGGTTGGACCAGCTGCTGGCCTTGATCGAAGAAACGCTGAACGTCAGCCTGATCCGTATCCAGGTTCGTATTCCGTACCGGGAGGGGGAGCTGGTGGCGTTGTTCCACCAGCGCGGAATTATCGAGCGCGAAGAGCACGACCAGACCGGCACCATCCTCACCGGGCGGATTCCCGGCACGATAGCGCCGTTGTTCGAACCCTACGTGGTTGCCGGGCTGCGCCGGCGTGCGCCCGAGGGGGGTGGGGAGTAGCTCAATTGTTCTTTTTGGGGTGCAATCGAAGCAGCTGCTGATTTATCAGCTTTTCAACTGCGGCTTGGGGGTCGGTCTTCCACGCCGCAGTTGTCATTTAGGTCTGGTTGTTGCTTTACATAAAAGAAGTTAGTGGCATTTTCGCAACGGGGGTAGGGGCAGACGCGGGTGAATGGATTGTGGGATGAGCGCGGTGGAGCACAGGCAGGCGGTGTGCTGCAACGAGGGCGCACGGAGTCTGTGTGCAGGGCATGCGCGACGTCGCATCAGCCCGGCTTTGGTCGTTCGTTGTGCCGCAGGCAGCGCTCAGGTACGGCTGCCTGCAAGGGGTTTTCCTGCCCCAGATGCTGGCACTCGGCCTGCCACGGCCCGCTGGTGGCGGGTTCAAGGCGCTATCGGCACGGTTAGTTTATGCTTCTGATAATCTTAATTATGCGAAGTACGGAGTACGGAGTATGGAGTACGGGGTGTGTGGGTTTGGGGCCACTGCCCTGCTGTTGGGCGTCTTACTCCTCCTCCTCCTACTCGTACTCAGTGCAACGGTACTCGTACTCGTACTCGTCGGTCACCCGGTTTGAGCACCGCCATCGATTACTGCTCGATTCCGTGGCAACGGTCGAGTACGAGTACGAGTACGAGTAGGAACGGTACTCGTACTCGTTCGGTCACCCGGTTCCGATTACGCTCGATTCCGTGGCAACGGTCGAGTACGCCGCAGCCCCACGAACATGAACACTGACCCCGGTTCGATCTCGCTGGGCTCGAAGGGCAGCATCTGCGCCTGGAAGCCCGCCTCACTGATGAAACGCAGCCAGTCGGCCTGGCCGAACAGCCCGCAAACGTGCCGGTCCAGGACACAGCGGGCGTCCTGGTCGGGCCCATGCAGCACATAGGCCATGTCGGTGAAAAAAACCGTGTCAGCGGGATCGGGGTCCCACGTCCATTCCAGGTAACGCAGGGCGCGGTCACCCGCATCATGGCCACCGTGCGACGTGGCCGGTTGGTTCGTCCCCCACCCCGCCCCACCGTGCCGCCGCGTCCGTGGAACAGCGTCAGCAGCACACCGTGCTGGGCGCACACCGCCGGCAGCGCGCGCTGGGCCTGGTACAGCTCCCAATTGGCGGTGAGGTAACCGCCGTCTTTGTTGGAATCGCTGTAGCCGACCATGATCTGCTGCGCCTGGCTGCGGCGGGCCAGGTGAATGGCATACGCGAGATTGTCGAACAGACGTTGTCATCGCCCAAGTTGGCGTGGGTTATGTTATATGTTACAATGCGCTGATCGTTGCTGCATGATCTGTCGCGCGCAACGTAAGTACTCGCTGTGGACACAACAAGGTATGACGCCATCACCCAATCCGCCACCATCCTGGCGCTCACGCCAGCTCATTAGCGGCTTCTTCGTCCTGGGCGCACTGCTGCTGCTCGCCTTCACCGTGGGTTTCGGTACCCATTGGCTCATTGGGCGCGCCAGCCAGGCCGCGACCGAGGCACCCTCGTACCAGCTGCTGCGCGAGGCGCAAGGTATCCTGGAAGACAACTTCCTCGGCACGGTGCCTGATGCCCAAACCCAATCCTACGGCGCCATCAAGGGTGTGGTCGGCACCTACCAGGACCCCTACACCGTCTTCATCGAGCCCCAGCCGCGTGAACTGGAACGCGACCAGCTGCGCGGGCGCTTCGGCGGCATCGGCGCGCAGATCAACATCAGCACCACCGGCCAGATCTTTCTGGAACCCCTGCCCGACAAACCGGCCGCCAAAGCCGGCGTCGAGCTGAACGACGAGCTGCTGGCCGTGGACGGGCAGGACGTCACTGGTAAAACGACCGACGAGATCGTAGGCCTCGTACGCGGCGAAGTGGGAACCCAGGTCACCCTGCGCCTGCGCCGCGCCGGGGTGACCGAGCCGTTCGACGTCGTCGTCACCCGCGAAGAAATCGCCAGCCCCTCGGTCGAATGGCGCTTGCTCGAACAGGACCCCACGACCGGCTACGTGGCGCTGCGCATCTTTGGCGAACGCACCGCCGCCGAGCTGCGCACGGCCTTGCAGGAACTACAGACCCAGGGCGCCCAGCGCCTGGTGCTCGATTTACGCCACAACCCGGGCGGCCTGCTCGAAGCGGCGGTCGACGTGGCCAGCCAGTTCCTGGACGATGGCCTGGTGATGAGCGAGCGCAAGGCTAATGACGAAAGCAAAACCTATCCTGTACGAAGCGGCGGCCTGGCCACCGCTATCCCGCTGGTCGTACTGACCGACGAAGCCACCGCCAGCGCGTCCGAAATCGTCGCCGGCGCACTACAAGACGCCGACCGTGCCCCCCTGATCGGCCGTAAGACCTTTGGCAAGGGATCGGTCCAGTTGGTGTTCGACCTCACGGACGGCTCGTCGATCCACGTCACGGTGGCGCGCTGGCTCACCCGCGGCGGGCAGCAGATCGATGGCAAAGGACTGGAGCCCGACGTACCCGTGTCGCTCGACAACGTCCCCGCCGGCAGTGATCCCGACCTCGATGCCGCCCTGGCGTGGCTGGCGCGTCTGCCCGCCGCGGGTCAGCAGGCGCAGAATTAGCGGGTACATCCAGCCGAGACAGATCCCGGCAGATGAACCTTCCCGTCAACCGACTCATAGAAACTGGCACTAACCATGAACTCGAACACACAACGCCTTCTGACAGTTGGCCTGGCTGGCTGCCTGGTCGCGATCATGATGACCCTTTCTTTCGTGGCCGGCACCGGGGTCGGGCTGGGTATTGGCCGCTGGACGGCACCCGCTGCGGTAGCCGCACCCGACGAACGCACCGCCGGGGATGCACCGTCGCAGCCGGTGTTCGAGTCAGATGAATCGTCATCGGTGGTGCAGGTGACCAGGACGCCGTCCACCAGCAACCAGGCGCCCAACCTGGAACTGTTCTGGGAAGTCATGGGGCACCTGCAAGACGAGTTCTATGGCGACGTGCCGCAAGGCGAAGCGCTGGAGTACGCAGCGATCCGCGGTGTGGTCAATTCGTTGGGCGACGAATTCACGTCCTTCCTGACCCCAGACGAGGCCGAACGCTTCGACGAGATGATCGATGGCAGCTTCGAGGGTATTGGCGCCCAGGTCGATAAGGACGAAGCCACCGGCGGCATCCGCATCGTCGACCTCTACGAGGGCCAACCCGCCGCCCAGGCGGGCATCCGGCGCAACGACGTCATCGTGGAAGTCGATGGCCAGGATATCACCGCCCTCTCGCTCAATGAGGCCATTGCCCGCATTCGCGGCCCACGCGGCACCAAAGTGACCCTCACCCTGCTGCGCCCCCCCGTCCAGGACCCAATCGAGGTGATCGTGACCCGGCAGCGAATCGAGCTGCCCCTCGTGACCAGCAAACGCCTGGCAGACGACATTGTTTATGTCAAGTTAGATGAATTCAGTGCCCCTGCCACGCACAAGATGGAAGAGACGCTGCGTGCCCTGCTGCGCGACAAGCCCAAAGGGCTGATTCTCGACCTGCGCGGCAACCCGGGCGGCCTGCTCGACGTGGCGGTCGAGATTGGCAGCCAGTTCGTCGGCGAAGGCGACATTCTGCTGGAGAGGTTCCAGGATGGCGGTGAACGCGACTACCCTGCCCTACGCGGCGGGCTGGCCACCTCGATTCCACTCGTCGTTCTGGTGGACGAAGGCAGCGCCAGCGCCAGCGAGATCGTCGCCGGGGCCATCCAGGACGCCGGCCGCGGCCCCCTGATCGGCACGCAGACCTTTGGCAAAGGTTCGGTGCAGCTCCCGATCACGTTGAGTGACGGCTCGATGCTGCGTGTCACCCGCGCACGTTGGTTTACGCCGCTGGGGCGTGCCATCCACGGCACTGGACTGGTGCCCGACCTCGTCGTCGAGCGCAGCGATGCGGACCACAATGCCGGCCGCGATCCGCAGCTGGACCGCGCGATCCGGTATCTGCGCTGCCTGGACCCGGCGGCCAGGTGTCCGGGACCGAACGAACAATAGCAGGAACGAGCGTACCCATGGTGAAAAAAGACGACAGCACCGGTAAGACCCTGGCCTCCAACCGCAAGGCCTACCACGATTTTATCATCGAAGAGACCTTCGAGGCTGGTATTGCCTTGACCGGCACCGAAATCAAAGCCGTTCGCGCCGGCCGCGCCAATCTCAAGGACGGTTACGCTGCCATTCGCGACGGCGAAGTCTGGCTGCTCAACGTGCACATCTCGCCCTGGGAAGGCGGCAACCGCGAGAACCACGATCCCCTGCGCGCCCGGCGCCTGCTCCTGCACCGGCGCGAGATCAACCGCATGGCCCAGCGCATCGCCGAAAAGGGCTGGACCCTGGTCCCCCTTCGGATCTATCTCAAAAACAACCGCGCCAAAATCGAACTTGGCCTGGCCCGCGGCAAAAAGCAGTACGACAAACGCGACGCCATTGCCCAACGCGACAGCGACCGCGAGCTGCGACGAGAGGTGAAGGAGTGGAGTAGGGAGTAGGGAGTACGGAGTAGGGAGTACGGAGTAGGGAGTACGGAGTA
>CAZXQZ010000129.1:3145-13517 GCA_964642445.1 uncultured Anaerolineae bacterium | reverse complement strand
GCACCCCTCGGCCTCATCCCCACCGGTTACGAGCTGGAAGTGGTCACGGCCAGCGGGCGCGATGGGCTGGCACAGGTCAGCGACGGCGTCTCGCTCAACGATGCCGGCGACGTGGCCTTTGCCGGCACGCTGCCCTCGGGCTACAAGGGCCTGTGGGCGGGCTGGCACAACGGCACGCTGCACCACATCACGCCCAACCGGCCGCACAACTTCTCACGCGCGGTGATCATCAACAACCAGGCGCAGGTCATCGCCCAGGACGAGGCCATCCCCTCGACTTTCCTGCGCATTTGGGATGCCACTGCGGTCAATTCCGACGACATCATCGCGACCGGTGGACCGGACTGGGACGACGATTTCGACATCGTCTACAGCCACCCGCTGATCGACAACCAGGGCCGCACGGTTTTTGCCGCGCGCGAAGGCCAGGACGACCTGCTCATCCTGCCCGGCACCCAGCTCACCCTGCCCATCCCGCTGCGGCCCTTCATGGGCGACAACGGCACCGTCGTCGTGCGCACGCCCGACACGTCCGGCCTGGCGATCCGCCGCTACAACCTGGACGGCTCCAACCCGGAAGAGATCGCGGCCACGCTGTGGATGTTCAGCGACCTCGGCGTCAGCCCGGGCCTCAGCGAGGACAGCCGTGTCGCCGGTTTCTACGGCAATCTGACCCAGGCCGGCGCCGATTACCTGGGAACCAGCCCCGGCCCCGGCATCTTCCTGGCCACGCGCAGCGGCGCCGGTGAATGGCTCATCCAGCGCGTCGCCGGCACGGCGGGCAACGGCCAGCTGGAAAACGGCGAAGCCTGGAACGACGCCAACAGCAGCGGCACTGTCGACGCCCAGGAAGACCAGGGTCCCCACGCCAGCTTCCGCGCCGACGACCGCGTGGCCGTCACCGCCTACGCCACCGAAAGCCCGCTGGCGATGATCGTCTACGTGGCCCAGGACACCCTCGGCCGGCCCGGCATCTACGGTGCCTGGTACGAGGTCGATCCCGACAGCGGCAGCGCCACGCTGCGCGGCCAGGCGACGATCCTGGCCCCCGGCGCCACCCTGCCCGGCCTCACCGGCGAGGTCTTCGACGTCGGCCTGCACGACCCCGTCAATCGCGGCCATACGGTGGCCTTCTGGGCACGCCTGGTCGACGAAACCGGCGACACCGCCGTCGTGCGCGCCAAACCGCTGCGCCGGCCGGTCGTGATCGTGCCCGGTATCGGCGGTACGTTTGGCGCCGACGCCGAACAGTGGTTCTTCAACCGCGGCGTGCATCCCACCGACCTGGTGATCGACCCGCTGGTGCACGTCTACGACGACCTGATCCAGACGCTCAAGAACGTCGGCTACGTCGAAGGCGAAACGCTCTTCGTCGCTAACTACGACTGGCGTATGCCGCCCGGCCCACTCGACGATACCTTCGATGGCCACATCAGCGGCCTGACGGCGGCATCGATCACCGACGACACCTACGACTATGCGGTCGATTACCTCGGCTATTTCCTGGAACAGGCCGCCGTGCAGTGGCAGCTCACCCACGGCACGGCGCTGGAGAGCGTCGACATCATCGCCCACAGCACCGGTGGCCTGGTCTCGCGCACCTACATCCAGAGTGATGCCTACGGCGGTAACACCGGCACCATCACCCTGCCCACCGTGCACAACTTCATCATGATCGGCGTGCCCAACCGCGGTGCCTCCAAGGCCTGGAGCCCGCTGCACAACAACTGGAAGGCCGATCCCGCCTACCGCATCGTGCTCTCCAAAATCCTGGACATCGCCTACCAGAAGGTGCTGCGCGGACGCGTGATCGCCGGCCCCACGCCGATCAGCCTGGCGTCGATCACGATCAACGGCCAGCCCGACCAGATCGAGTTCATCAACCAGTACGTGCCGACCATCCGCACCCTGCTGGCGACCTACGACTTTCTCGACGTCAACGGGAACGTCACCAACGTCAACCAGGACCCCGCGGCGCGCAACAACGCCGTACTCGACCTCAACAACGGTCTCGACCTGACACGCACCGTCGGCGACCCCGCGGCCAACGATTGGGTCGAGCAGGTGCACCTGGTCACCACGATGTACGGCCTCTCCGAAGAGACCGCAGTCCGTGCCGTGGAGCACGTCGGCCCGCCCGGTGAGATCCTGCCCTTCACCAACTTCCGCGGCCGCGACCCGGGGCCGGCCGAGACGTGGTGGGACGATGAATGGGTCCCAGCGCACGGCGACGGCACCGTGCCGGTCGAGTCCTCGATGGGCCAGTTCATCACCGACGACCGCGTCTGGAAGATTCCCTGGGCCTTCGGCATCCAGTCCGACGAAGAGGTAGGCCACCTGCCGCTGATGTACAACCGCGACGTGCAGCGCCAGGTGCTGCAGATCCTGGGCACCTACCCGGGCGAGTCGCAGATCTCGCAGGGCCTGGTGTACGGCACGCTGGCCACGCTCTGGGCCTCGCGCGGCATCATCGGCGCGGCCATCCTGCACGACCCCATCGAAGGTTACGTCGTCGACGCGCAGGGACGGCGTCTCGGTTACACCGCGGCCGGTGGCCCGGTCAACGAAATCCCCGGCAGCACCTGGGCCGGCGGGCAGGACGGCATCGGCTGGATCTTCGAGCCGCCTGCGCTGCCCCTGCAGTTCCAGCTGAACGGCCTCGGCGACGATTACCTGGTCAAAGCACGCATCGAAACCGAACAAGGCGCCGGCGGCATCGAAGCCTCGGGCAGCCTGGCCAACGGCGCCGGCCTCAACCTGGACATTCCCAGCCTCGCCAGCAATCCCGACGTCAACAACAGCGGCTGGACCGACATCGTCGACATCCAGCTCGTCGCCGCCCGTTTCGGTACCAGCCGCACCAACCTGGGCTGGACGTCGCTGCACGACCTCAACGGCGATGGGATGGTCAGCGTCCTGGACATCGTGCAGGTGGCCAGCGCCTGGCAGACACCGGGCACGGTCGCGACCCCTACGCCGACGCCAACCCCGACGAACACGCCGGTGGCCACTCATACCCCCACACCTACCCCGACGGCGACGACCGTGCCGCCGACGGCAACACCGACGCATACGCCCACGAATAGCCCCACACCGACGAACACGCCTACTGCCACACCCACGGCCACCGCCACGACGGCCCCGCCCACGGCGACGCCGACGCACACCCACACGCCGACCCCCACCGCGACTTTCACCCCGACACCGACGGCGACCCCGGTGGCCAACCCGGTGACCTGGATCTCACCGACCAGCGGTGACTGGCACAACCCGGCCAACTGGAGCAGCGGCGCCGTGCCGGGCGCGGCGGACGACGTGATCATCGACGTGCCGGGGGACATCACCGTGACCTTCAACGTCAGCTCGGGCACGCGCAGCGTACACAGCATCCAGAGCAGCGAAACCCTCGCCGTCAACGGTGGCACGCTGACCATCGGCAGTAGCTCGCAGCTGGTGCGCCTGACCATGAGCAACGGCACGATCGACGGTTCCGGCGACATCACGGTGTCCGAGAGCGTCACCTGGACGACCGGCCGCATCCAGGGAACCGGCAGCCTGATCAACCAGGGCACCATCCTGCTGACCGGCGTCGGCACCAAGAACCTGAACCGCAACCTGGTCAACTTTGGCACCGTCACCTGGAACGGCGGCCCGGTCAGCGGCCCGTCGGTCGTGACCAACCACCCCGGGGCGTTGGTGTCGTTCGAGGGGACCAGCCTCAACCTGTTCAGCGTCAACACCTTCCACAACCACGGCACCCTGCGCAAAACCAGCGGCAGCAGTGTTGCGCCGTTCAGCGGCATCCTCAACAACAGCGGCCTGGTCGAGGTGCTCGACGGCACCCTGCAGCTGACCAGTGCCGGTACCAGCAGCGGCCTCTTCAGCGGCGCGGCGGGCACCGTCATCGACTTCCGCGGTGGGCCGCACACCCTGGCCGCCGGCGGACGCATCGATGCCCACACCGTCGTCTTCAACGGCAACACCTTCAACCTCAACGGCCAGTACAAAGCGCTGATCAGCACCATCTTCGACGCCGGCACGGTCAACGTCGGTGCCGGGGCGGTCATCGAGACGATGGGCGACCCGGTGAAGATCTCGGGCGGCACGGCGAACTTCAACACCGGTGCTGCGATCAGCCTGCCTACCCTGATCCTCGAAGCGGGCACACTCGCCGGTGCCGACGACATCATCGTGCAGCAGCTGCTGAGCTGGACCTCGGGCACGATGAGCGGTACGGGGCGCACCATCGTCAACAACCAGGCGCTGTTGAGCACGGCCACGGCGAAGGCGCTGAGCCGCCCCTTCGACAACTTCGGCACCACCACCTGGCAGGGGGCCTCGGTCACCGGCAGCGGTACCTTCGAGAACAAACCTGCGGCGCTGTTCGATGCACAGACCGACAATTCGTTCTTCAGCGGCGGCACGTTCGTCAACGCCGGCACGCTGCGCAAGTCGGCGGGCAGCGGCACGTCGAGTATCAGCGCGGCCTTCAGCAACAGCGGCACGGTGGATGTGCAAAGCGGCAAGCTGCGTTTTGCGGGGTCCGGCGGCAGCAGCACCGGCACCTTCACCGGTGCGCCGGGCACGATCCTGGAGTGGTCCGCCCAGTCCAACTACGTCATCGATACCAACGCCGTGATCAGCGTGCCCAACGTCAACTTCTTCGTCAACAGCCTGACCTTCGAGGGCACGTACGACGTGGCCGAAAGCACGACCTTCAGCAACGGCACCGTCACCTTCAGTGCCGCGGCGACCATCATCGACCCCGGTGCGCTGGTCAAGATGGTCGGCGGCACCACCCACGTCAACGTCACCCAGCCGCTGACCACCACGCGCCTGGTGGTGACCGGCGGCACGGCCAACTTCAACGCAACGGGACCCTTCACGGTGGACCAGGTCGAGCTGGCGGGCGGCATCCTGCAAGGCTCGGCCGACCTGCACGTCGCCGACGTCATGACCTGGACCATCGGCACCATGGGCGGTACCGGCACGACCGTACTCGACGGCACGCTGACGATCAGCGGGCTGACGAGCAAAAGCCTGAGCCGCCGCCTCGACAACCAGGGTACGATCCACTGGCTAAGCGGCAGCGTGGGCGGGTCGAGCACGACGATCCTCAACAACACCGCCGGTGCGCTGCTGGAAACGACCGCCGATGGGCTGTTCGGTACGTCGTCGGCAACGATCAACAACGCCGGCATCATCCGGCGCTCGGGGGGCAGCGGGGTGAGTGCGTTCAGTGGTGCGTTCAACAACACGGGCAGCGTGGAGATCCTGGCGGGCGGGTTGAAGGTGTCGGGCGGCGGCGGTACGAGCACCGGCTCGTTCACCGGCAGCGCAGGCACGACACTCGAGTTTGGCGGCGTCAACAATTACGTGCTGGCACCGGGTTCAACGATCGACGTGCCGAACGTGCGCTTCGCTGGTAATACGCTGGAACTGCATGGCCAGTACCGCGCCAGTGCAAGCACTACCTTTGCCGGCGGGCTCATTACCTTCGCCGCCGACGCTGCAGTCACCACGCTGGGCAGCAGCGTCCTGGTCGAGGCCGGTACGGCGACGCTCGACATGCCGGCACCACTCACGATTCCCACCCTCAGCATCACTGGCGGTGCGCTGGCCGGCGCGACCGACGTCACCGTGACGACGAATCTCACCTGGACCGGCGGCAGCCAGCTCGGTCCGGGGCGCACGATCGTCACGGTGCCCTGGAGCTTCGGCGCCGGGCGTCTTGAGATCGGCGGGCGCATCGTCGAGAACCACAACACGTTCACCTGGAGCGGCGGGCAGATCGGGGTCTACGACGGGGCCATCTTCCGCAACATGCCTGCGGGCACCGTGCAGGCCAGCGGTGAGCTGAAGTACAACCGCTGCAAGCTGGTCAACAACGGCGGGGTGATTACGTGCAGCTTCCAGGGTGCGCAGCCCAGTTTCGACAACCAGGGGCTGCTGGTCAAGGCGGGTACCGGCACGCTGACCTTCCGCACCGACTCGGACTGGCCCTACGGCGGTGCGGCACCGCTCAACAACAGCGGGCAGATCCAGGTGCAGAGCGGTGCGCTCGACGTCACGACCTTCACGCAGACCGCGGGGGTGCTGAACCTGGCCGGCGGCAACGTCGGCGGCGGGGGCAACCTCAGCCTGCAGGGGGGGCAGCTGACCGGGGCCGGCACGATCACGGGCAACCTGACCAACAGCAGCACCGTGCACCCCGGCGGTGCCGGCGCAGCGGGGGTGCTGGCCATCGTCGGGGCGTACACGCAGCAGGCCGCGGGCACGCTGGCCATCGAGCTGGGTGGCCTGGCTGCCGGCACGCAGTACGACCAGCTCACCGTCAGCGGTCGTGCGACCCTGGCCGGGACCCTGGACGTAACGACGATCGACGGTTTTGCCCCGACCAGCGGCAGCAGCTTCGTGCCGCTGACCTACGGCACACGCACAGCGACGTTTACGACGATCAACGGCCATGGGACTGCGTACATGCCAATGTACGGGGCGACGTTGCTGACGTTGGCGGTGCCGTAGCCTTTGGAGTGCGGCAGCCCTGCTGCCGCTTTGGCCTGGTCATCCCCAGGCGAAAGCGCAAGCGTGGCTTGCGCACTCCAGAGGGCTAGCGCGCACTGGCCCACCCCGCCTCGAACGGCGCAGCTTCCCCGCGCTCGTGGGCGGTGGCGCGGTAGGCGGCGAGGCGGGCGGCCTGGGCGGCGGTGGGTTGGGCGTGGATGTGCGTACGTACGGCAGCCGCCAGACCGGCCAGCCGACCGGCTTCGCCGGCGTGGCCCTCGGCCAGGGCCACGCCGGCCAGGGTCTCCAGGACATCGGCGCAAGCAGCCTGGTTGGCCAGGCGCTCGCAGAGGGCCAGGCTCTCGTGCAGGAGTGGTGCGGCCTCGGCGGGACGGCCCTGTTCCAGTGCCAGGATGCCCAGGCTGTGCAGCGCGGCCGCCGTACCGGTGGCATCCTTGATTTCACGGCAGAGGGCCAGCCCTTCCTGGTGCAGGGTATGCGCCTGCGCCGTGTCTCCCAGGTCACGCCACACCGCACCCAGGTCGTTCAACAGGTAGGCAATGGCCCGTTTGTCACCCAGCTGGCGCTTCAGAGCCAGGCTTTCTTCGAGCAGCGTGGCGGCCGCGGCGAGGTGACCTTCGGTGTGTTCGAGGATGCCCAGGTTGTGCAGGCCGACGGCAATGCCCTTGCGCTCGCCCAGCGTCCGTTTCAGGGCCAGGCTTTCTTCATAATACTGCCGCGCGGCCGGCAGATCGCCCTGTTCGCGCGCCACTTCACCCAGGTTGCCCAGGGACGACGAGACGCCCGGCAAATCATCCAACACCCGCCGCCAGGCCAGGCTGCGCTGGTGGTACTGCCGCGCGTGCGGGTAGTCGCACAGGTCACGCGCCAGGTTGCCGGTGCCGTTGCAGGCATCGGCCAGGACCTGGGCGCGGCCGCGTTCTTCTGCCGACCAGCTGTCGAGAACGGTCATCGACGGCGGGTCGAGCGGCACCTGCGCCTGTGCGGCATCCAGCAGCTGTTCGAGCCAGCGCCGGCCCTCCGGCAGGTGTCCGCGTGTTTCCCAGAAACGCCAGAGTCCCCCTGCAAGCTGTAGCCCCTGCCACAGGTCACCCCCGGTCAACGACCAGGCCAGGGCCGCGCGCAGGTTGTCGTGCTCTTGTTCCAGGTGTTCCAGCCAGTAGTCCTGGCGTGCGCCCCACAGGGCGGGGGCGGCTGCCTGGGCCAGCCGGGCATAATAAGCGAGGTGCCGCGCCTGGGTGATCTGTGCCAATCCAAGCGCGTCCAGTTTCTCCCAGGCGTACTGGCGGACCACCTCGTGCAGATCGTAGGTGCCACCCTGCTCGCGGCGCAGGAGCGACTTGGCGCTCAAGGTTGCCAGCCGCCCGCGGCTGGCACCGGCCACCTGCTCGGCCGCGTCACGGTCGAAGCCACCGCGAAACACGGCGAGCTGGCCGAGCAGTGCACGTTCTTCGGCGTCGAGCAGCTGCCAGGAGTGCTCGAACACGGCACGCAGCGAGCGGTGCCGTTCCGGCAGGCCGCGCGCGGTCGTGCTGAGAAAACCCAGGTCGCGTTCGATTTCGGCAGCGACCTCTGCACACGAATAGGTGCGCAGCCAGGTGGCAGCCAGCTCGATGCCCAGCGGCATGCCTTCGACCAGCTCGCAGATGCGAGTCACGGCGGGCAGATCGGCCGGTGTCAGTTCGAAGTGCCGGTTCACGCGCCGGGCGCCCTGGACAAACAGCATCACGGCGCTGCCTGTCGCGTCGTCATCACCATCAGAAATGGGCAGCCCCGGCACATCAAAAAGCGTTTCGCCCCAAATGCCCAGCGGCTCGCGCGACGTCGCCAGAAAACGCACGTCGGGTGCCGCTTCGAGGATCGTCACCAACAGATCGTTGGCCTCGATCTCGACTACCAGGTGCTCGCAGTTGTCAAGGACCAGGAGCAGCCTGCGGGGGCGCAAGAACTCGACCAGCTGAATCTGTGGATCGGCACTCGCATGAAAAACCAGGCCGAGGGCATGGGCCATCGCCGGAACCACCCCGTCGACCGCGCTCACCGGTGCCAGGGGCACGAAGACTGCCGTATCGCCGTGGAGAACCTGGCGGGCGTGTGCCACCTGCAGTCCGAGACGTGTTTTGCCGATGCCACCTGGACCGACCAGGGTAATCAGGCGGTGGCGCGGATCGGCCAACAGCTCCGACAAGGCCAACAGCTCCGCCTGGCGGCCGACGAAGGGGGTCAGCGGGGCGGGCAGGTGGGTGCGGTGTGGTGCGGGGGATGGCGGCGCCTGGACTGCGGGCGCGGTTACGGCCGGCGGCGGTGATACTGGCTCGGCGGCCACAGTCCCCTGTTTGATCTGTTCGACCAGCTCGATGGTTTCGACCGCTGGCTCGACCCCAAGCTCGCTGCGCAACACGCGGCGGCAGGCCTCGAACTGGGCCAGGGCTGCGCTGCGTTCGCCGCTGCGGGCCAGGAGGCGCATCACCTGGCGGTGAGTCTCCTCACGCCAGGCGTCGAGCGCCAGGTGGTGCCGGGCGTGGCGCAGCGCCTCATCCAGGTCGCCGCGCTGCTCATAGGCGTTGGCCAGTGCCGCCAGGGCATCGAGCAGCTGGCGGCGCAGCGCTTCACGCCGCAGCACGGCCCATTCTTCGAACGGCTCGCTGTCGGGTACGTTGATGTCCTGCAGGAAGTCACCCGTGTAACAGGCCACTGCCGTTTCGAGCTGGGCCAGACACCCGGCACACGTGGTCAGCGTCGCGTGGTCATGTGCATGCACGGCTGACAATCGTGCCTGAAACGCCTGTACATCCAGGGTCATACGGCTGGCGGGGTTGAACTGGATCGTATCGCGCGTCGAGAGAATGAAGGGCGGGTCGTTGGTTTCGTCAGCCAGGGCGCGACGGATGGTAAACAAGGCCTGGCTGAGACTGCGGCGCGCAAGGTCATCTGGGCTGTCGGGCCATAGGCGCGCGGCCAGCACCTCGCGTCGCTGCGGGTGGGCCGTTTCGGTCACCAGGTAGGCGAGTAGGGCGCGTGCTTTCAGTGCATCGAGCCCAGCCACCGGCCGCGCATCGAGCTGCACCTGTAGCGAACCCAGCAGATTAATGGCAAGATGAGGCATGCCGTGTCGACGAGCCGTCGGTGATTAGCCGATCGGGTATATAAGCTGCTGCAATACGGTGGTCACGACATGGCCCGGATCGTCGTGACCGCCGGGCGTTCAGGCGGCGACGCAGCCCGCCAGGGCGTTCAGGATCGTCGTGTCCGGTGTTTCGCCCAGGTAGCTGGCCTGCACGACCCCCTGGGCATCGATCACGACGGCGGCGGGGTGTTTGTCCAACCGCTTCAGACCGAACGCTTTGAGGATCTCCCCTTTCCAGTCGGGCACGATGATCACGTACTGCGTAGGATCGTCTTCAGATGGCAGGCGGCTGGCCAGTTTCTCGTACTGTTTCTTCATCTCTGACTCGGCCATACCCTTGAGAATCACCGGTACGCCTTGCAGATCGACGACGGTGGCAAGCCAGACCTGGCTCACCGAGGGGTACTGGTCGCGCATCGCCTTAAAAAGACCACGTCCACCACGCTGGCTGGCCTCGTTGACGAACACCAAAACCAACGGGCGGCCGGCCATGGCCTGTGGGCTGACTTCACGACCAGAGCCGATCGCCTTCTGTTTGAACGCCGGCGCCGGGCGGCCGGCCGGGAAGAATTCTGTTGACATGTATGACTCCTTGGGGGATTTTGTGGATGACACCCTGTTCTCGATTAAGTATAAAGGGCCAGCCGATAAACTGTCAAAGTGGGAGGGAGCAGGGGGAACGGATGATTTGGAGTGCGCAAGCCATGCTTGCGCTTTGGC
>CAZXQZ010000129.1:0-3045 GCA_964642445.1 uncultured Anaerolineae bacterium | reverse complement strand
GGGGAACGGATGATTTGGAGTGCGCAAGCCATGCTTGCGCTTTGGCCCAGCAGCAGATGCCAGGGAGTAGGGAGCAGGGGGAACGGATGATTTGGAGTGCGCAAGCCATGCTTGCGCTTTGGCCCAGCAGCAAATGCCAGAACAAATTGCTGTCAACGGATTTGCGGGATTGGGGTTGGGGTTTTGTGGGAGCGCCGTTGGGATGGCGGTTGTAGGAACAGACTGCTGGAGTTGGTGACGGGGGGGAGGGCAGGTCACGCCAGGGGCGTGACCTGCGGTTCAATGGGTGGCGAAGGGGAGCCAGAGGTGATGGCTGTTTGGCCCTGGTGGCCAGTACCACACTGTCAGGCGCGCCCCGCGTACCGGGTTGCCATCGTAGGCGCGGGCGTCGAGGTAGTAGGTGTTGCTCGTTTCACTCACGAGCAGCAGGGCCAGGGCGTTGCCCGCTTGCCAGCTGCGCCGATTGACCACTTCTTGCAGTGGTGCGGTCAGGTCTGGGCTGCGGAACCAGCTGGCCGGTTGATCGGTTACGGTCCACGGCACGGCGGCGGCGGTGCGTGGCCGTTGGTTGGCGCGCGGGTTGGCATCGGCAAAATTGGCGGCGTTGTCGGCCGCTTCGCCATAAATCGTCAGTTGTATCGGTGCCCCCGTCTGCCAGCCGGCCGGGAACAGGGTTAGAGACGCGGCCACCAGTTGGGAGCCAGGAGGAATCGCAACATTGGTGAAGCGTACGCCGCACACGTAATTGGATAACGAGCTCCTGCCCAGGCGCAGGCTCGGGCTGGTGACCTGGTTGCCACCCGACGCGACCTGTACGCAGGTGTCGTCGAGACTGGCGGCCACGGCGCGCTGCAGGCCCATGCCGCTGCCAACATAGCGCAGGATGAGCCCATCTTCGCCGCCCACCCAGCCATGATGGCGATCGACGAATGAGACGGTGCTTAGGCCCACCTTGACCGGCAGCGGATGGGCCACCCAGGTGACGCCGGCATCGAGGGTGTGCAGGATGGTGCCCGCGTCCCCTACGATCCAACCTTCTGCGTCATCCACGAAGGTCACCGCCAACAGGTTGGCGCCGCTGCCGCTGTTCTGGGGAATCCACGACACGCCGTCGACCGTACGCAGGACCGTGCCGGCGCTGCCCACAACCCAACCGCGCTGGCGGCCAGACATGTGCAGGCCGTTGAGTCTTTTGTCCGCAAGCGAGGTTTGTGTCGACCAGCTGGCGCCGCCATCGGTAGACTGTTTGATGACGGCGGTGCAGGTGCTGGGATCGTCGGCGCTCGAACACGCTGTCCCGGTCAGCCAGCCGCGCTGTGGGCCAACAAAATGGATGGCCGAGAGGCTGGTGAGGCCGGTCGGTGCGGCAGTCATCCAGGAGAGACCCCCATCGGTCGTGCGCAGCACCTGGTTGCTGCGGTCCAGGGCCCAGCCGTGCAGGGCGTCGACGAAATCGACCGCCGTTAGCTCGGCCGCCGTACCAGATCCCTGGGCTGACCAGGCCGTGCCATCGGACGTGGACACGACCAGGCCGGTGTGTTGTGCACCATCGAATCCAACAGCCCACCCCTGCCCGGCACCGAGCACGTCGAGTGCGTTCAGCTTCTGACTGTCCAGCCAGCGACCTGCCCATTGTTCACGCCAGGTGCCACCCCCATCGTGCGTTTGCAAGATCACACCGGCGGGTCGCTGTTCAGCGGGGCGCTGAGTCACGGCCCAACCCTGGTCACTGCTGGCGAAACGCAGGGCGGCCAGTGTGTCACCGGTGGGACTGGCCAGGAAGCGCCAGCTGGCACCACCGTCAGTCGTGCCCAGGATGCCGCCCCAGCTGCCGACTGCCCAGCCGGTGCTGGCAGTGGTGAAATGCACGCTGTGCAGCTGGAATTCCAACGGGCCAACGTGATCTGCGGACCAGCTGTCACCACCGTTGGATGTGCGCAGGATGAGGGCACGCCATGGTTCGTTGGGTGACCACTGCGCACCGACCGCCCACCCGTGGTCGGCATCGACGAAGTGTACGGCGCGCAGGGCTTCGAAGGCGCTGAAGCGGTGCGAGGTCCAGGAAGCGCCGCCGTCGAGCGTGCGCAGGATGATGCTGTGGAACGAACCGCCCTCGGTGCGGCCGACCACCCAACCGCGCCGGGCATCGACGAAGCTGATGCCGTAGAAGGTGGCATCGCTGCCGCTCACCTGGGCCGACCAGCTCACCCCACCATCGCTGGTGTACAGAATTGTACCGGCACCGCCCACGGCCCAGCCGCGCTCGGTATCGACGAACTGTACGGCGTGCAGCGCAGTCGTAGTACCGCTTACAGCGGCAGCCCAGCTAGCACCACCGTTGCTGGTGCGGCGAATCGTGCCGGCGCTGCCCACGACCCAACCGCGCTGGTCATTGGCAAAGTGGATGGCATTGAGATCCGCGGCCGTTCCACTGGTCTGTGACAGCCAGCTGGCCCCGCCGTTGCTTGTGTGTTGAATCACGCCTCCCGTGCCGGCCGCCCAACCACGCTGTGCGCTCACAAAATAGGTAGTGGCCAGGTCGTGGCTGGTACCACCTGGCTGGAGCGACCAGCTCGCCCCCGCATCGGTGGTGTGCAACACCAGGCCGTGGCCGCCTGTGATCCAGCCCTGGCTGCCGTCGATCAAAAATACATCGGCCAATGCACCACCGGCCTGCCAGGCCCAGGTATCCGGCGCAGCACTGTCGGGTATTACGCTGTCCTGCCAGGCCAGCACGTCGGGCCGCGGCGCTGCCTGCACCGCCGGTAGCGTCAGCGCCAGTAGCAGGATCATGCTCAGTACACGCGCGGCTACCCTGCGGCGAAGGTGGGTTTTCATAGGCTCGTTCTCCAGGTCCTGGCCAGCGAGTTGCTGGGCACGGGTGGTGATACTTGGTTGGCAAGGGCTCGGTATGGAAGTGACGACTTCATTATAACATAGTGCATTCATTTGATCATCGCGTGCGATCGGGATACAATGGAGACTACCTGTGCACAGTTGCCATCTTTTTGGAAAGATGGCAACTGTGCAACCGCCACCGCCTTC
>CAZXQZ010000128.1:0-13590 GCA_964642445.1 uncultured Anaerolineae bacterium | reverse complement strand
CCTGGTCATCACCCGACGCCGCATCATCCAGAAGCTGCACGATGCCGAAGAGACCCATCACCTCGAAACATTGGTTGGGATTGAACAGGTCGAGGAAACACCAGCCACCACGGTCACGCCACTTCCGTCCATCGCTGACCTGAAAGAATCCCTCGACCGGCTGACTGAGGCATTGGATCGGGTGAGTACACAGCACAAGCAGACAGGCGCAACCGGTAACGGCGGATCGAACGGGTCACAATCGCTGGCTGGTGCGCGGCCTGCCACGTGAGTAGTGATTTTGCACACACGACGCACTGAACATTGTACCCACCCGGCATCCGTCGTGGGCAAGGCGAGCTCTCGAGCTCGCCTTTGTATTGCCGCATCCTGGCTGGTGATCGTGCTCGCCGTCACTGGCTGTGGACCCGATACCGGCCCGACACCCACTCCTTCACTGTCCACGGCATCGCCGAGTCCTACCATCGCACGTACAGCGGGATCGCCCGCGCTGCCGCCGAATACGCCAGAGTCGCCCAACTTCACGCCCAGTGCGCCGCCGGTCACCCGTCCTGCACAGCGCACGCCCACGGCGACGGTGACACCCAGCCCAACGGCCAGTCCCACGGCCACCGCAACTCCCACAATTACCGTGGTGCCCACATCGTCACCCACAGCCACCCAGTCAACGCCGTCCGCTTCTCTGCGCGGCCGGATCTGCGCCGGGATTGCCGATGGCCTGTTTGGCGACTATCCCTGGGGTACCGCCCTGCCTGGCTGGTACCTGGATTGGCGGGTCCACGCCGCGCCCACGACGGTCCCAGGCACCGAGCACGCGCAGATGATTCGCCTGTCCGGTGATACCTTCTATCCCGACCTGGCCACGCTGCAGGCTGCGGCGCAGGCCGTACCGGGCGCCCTTTGGTTGGTTGGCAATGAACCCGATGTCACATGGCAGGACAACGTGCCGCCCGCCACCTATGCCACGACCTATCACACCCTCTATCACGCGCTCAAAACGGTCGACCCTACAGCCCAGGTGGCAATTGGTGCCGTCAGCCAGGTAACGCCGCTGCGGCTGCGTTACCTGAACGAGGTCCTGGCCGCCTACGAGGCCCAGTTCGGGGGGATGATGCCGGTCGATGTGTGGAACGTGCACGTATTCGTGCTGCGTGAGGAGATGGGCTCGTGGGGTGTAGGTCTGCCTCCAGGTATGGAGGACGCGCCAGACGGCACGCTGTGGAGTCTGGAAGATCATGCCCGCGTCGATCTGGTTGCCGAACAGGTGCGCACATTTCGCCGCTGGATGGCCGCGCACGGCCAGCAGGCAAAGCCGTTGATCATCAGCGAGTACGGTGTTCTGATGCCGGCCGACTACGGGTTCGAGCCGGATGTCGTTGCGCGTTTCATGACCGGGACGTTCGATTATTTCACCGAGGCGCGCGATCTGGCGCTGGGTTATGCGGCCGACGACCAGCGCCTGGTGCAGCGCTGGTGTTGGTACAGTGCTGCCGACACCGTCTATCCAACGGGCAACCTGTTCACAGTGGAGACCCGGCAGCCCACGGCGCTGTGGCCCACGTTTGCGGCCTATCTGCGCTGAAACAGAGGGATGCGCAGGCGGTCGGGGCATGTCTCCGCTGCGCATGCGAGACCCGTACTAAACCGCGTATCCCTTTTCGCGTAAGACAATCGGATAAAGGCGCTCGGCCTCGTGAAAGATATCGGCCAGTTTCATGGCACTGAAGACATTGCCCTTCGTCGATATCTTGCCGCCAAAATAGGCGTCGCGCACGCGCACCTGCCCCAGCCAGATCTTGTGCAGCGTGTCGGATTTCAGACCGATCTCCAGATCGGGTTTGTCACTGCCCGCACCAAACATCACCGAGGCCGGATTGTGCCGGCCGTCGAGCAGAATGAGCAGGTTGGGTTCACGCACGTTGATGCGAATCAGCATGCCCGCGCTGGCCAGGCCAGCCGCGGCCTTTGGATCCTGCGCCATGCGGTCGATGAGGGTCTGGGCGACGTCTTGCAGCTGTTCCGGTGAATGATAAAACACGATGCATTACCCCAAGAAGATGGTTGTACGCTGGCGCAAGCGGGCGTAGAGCATGCCCTGGATCGTGCTGCGGACCTGTTCGGTCAGGCGAGCCACCGTGACCGGGTTTGCCATGGCACGTTCGTCCATGTCGGGAAGAACGATGGGCTCACCAATATCGATGTGCCATTTCGACGGCAGGGGGATGAAGCCTAACAAGCCAAGCCAGGGGAACGTCACGGTCACCGGGAAATAGGGAAAACCGATCATCTTTGCCAGCCATTTGGCATTGTAGACCATCGGGTAGGTCTCTTCGGCGCCGGTCACGGCGACCGGGATGATCGGTGCGCCGGTTTTGAGCGCCATACGGATGAACCCGCCTCGCCCGAACCGTGCCAGGTTGTATCGATCGCGGTACAGCTTACCCACGCCCTTGTAGCCTTCGGGGAACACCACCACCAGCTCATCGGACTCCAACAGGCGCTCGCCGTTTTCGTGGCTGGCCATCACCTGGCCCGTCTTGGTGAGAAAGATCGACAGGAATGGCAAAGTCGGAAACCAATTGGCCACCAGGGCGCGCGCAAGGCGGGGCGGCTGCATGGTTTTCTCCAGGCCGGTGAAGATCATCGCCCCGTCCCAAGGCAGCACGCCCGAATGATTGGACACGAGGAGGGCACGTCCGCTGGCCGGCACGTTTTCTACACCGTGCATTTCGACCCGCCACCACGAGTCGTACATAAAATTAAAGAAGGGCATTACTGCCTGGCGAAACTCCGGATCAAGACCGAACTCATCGACTTCGTAGTTACCGCGCAAACGGTCGACCAGGCGACCCGACAGCGAGTAGAGACCGCGTACCCGGCCGGGTGCCAGGGCGGTGAGGCGTTCGCCCATGGCTTGCAGCTCGGCCACCAGGCGAACACGCATCGATTCTTCGTCGAACGTGTCGTCGATTTCGGTGCTGCGCGACACGTCGATGATTTCGACGGTCGCCTCTAGTGCCTCAGGCGCCACCGTTGTGATTTCGATCACCAGGTCGGTGGGGTTGGTGTCGACGCTGTACAGCGCGCGTGGGTCTTCTTCGTCCTCCAGGCGCGCACCGCTTGCTTCGATCGAGGTGTCGGTCACCGTTTCGCCGGATGGCAGTTCTTCAGCCACTTGCTCCGTCACATCCACAACGCGCGCGCTGCCCACTTCGGCAGCCGGGCTGCCGGCGGTTGTTTCCATCAACTCAGCGTCGATCTCGTGACCATTACCGGTATGTGCTGCATCGTTTGTTTCAGTCATGCATCGTATTCCGTCGTGTAAATTGTCTGATCCGCGGCCGGTAGGGCGGCGGGCGCGGCTGTGGTGCTGCCGTTGAACGCAGATGGGTCGTTGTTCAGGTATGCGCGCAGTGCCTCTTCGGCATTCAGCACGGGCACAAAACCAAATTCAGCGATCATCTTACGATTGTCAGCCACCCAGGGATAACGCAGGTAGTCTGGGTCGAAGGGAACGGCGACCAACAGGCGGCCAAGCCCAATCAGCTGGGTCACCCGAATGGTGGGGTTGGCCAACAGGTGGACGACCGGCACAGTGGGGCGACCACTCATGCCCAGAATCTGCCACAACGGTAGGACCCCGTCGGCGGCGATGTTGACGACACCATCAAAGTCGACGGCTGTTGCTGCGTGGGTAAGGGCGGCGACTGCGTCATCGACATGAATGACCTGCAGAAGAGGATCGAAGCCCAGCAGGCTGGGGACAACCGGCACCGCCATCAGGCTGTTGAGCGCCGAGTGGACCCCGTGGCCCACGACATTGGCCAGGCGCAGGACTGTGATGGTCAAGTCTGGATATTCACGGCGGAAGTCGGCAACGAATTTTTCGACGTCGATCAGCTCGCGCACATACGCGTGGCGCGACCGCGCTTGCAGTGCCCGCGACTCTGGCAGGTACATCGGGTTGCTGGCCTGTGCACCATAGACCATGGTGCTGCTGCGCAGCACCACCTTGCGCACGCCGGCGTCGGCACATGAGCCAACCAGGTGCATCGTGCCCAAGACGTTGCTGTCGAACACCGCCTCTTTGCGGCGCGACCGTTCGTGAAATGCCAGGTGCACGACCGTATCGGCGCGTACGTCGCGCAAGAAATCGGCGATCGACTCATCGCGTACGTCGGCCTGCCAGTAGTCGACGTCAGGCAGCGGCTGGGCCGGCGGGCGCACGTCGATACCCACCAGGCGCATGCCTGGTGTTGGCTGCAAAGCGGCCATGACACGTGCGCCCCACGCACCCGCCGCACCAGTCACTACCACCGTCTTCTTGTGACTCACACCTGCCTCCCGCGGCTCCTGCCGTGTCCTGCGTCAGTTGCGCAAACCACCGAACGTGCACTGCGTCGGTTGCTGATACGTCGTGTGGGCTATGTGGTCCGATTATACTCGGACTTGAAAATGACGTCAACCAGGGGAAACGGGTCGGGTGCATCGCATGTCTGGGGCACGACACAAGACCCTTCGGGTTTTTCACCATCATCGCCGATAGCTGGTACTTCATGGCAGTCTCCCGGTGCTGTATCCCGGCCGTGGACGAAAACCCGAAGGGTCTGCCCCCAATCTGAGCTACACCCAAACGGGTCGGCGTTACTGCAACGCAACGTGTCTCCTGTGGGTACGCCGCCGTCCTCGGCATGAGATCGATCATGCGCACAAAAAAGCAGGAAGACGGCGAAACCTGATCGTCTTCCTGCTTGCCTGGTCACAGATACACTGGACCGCGGCGCGGTCCGGGTGGTGTCGTGATAAGAGTACGGCACCTGGCCGACAGCTTGCGGTCATGCAACCGCACGTCAGATGAGGGCTTCCAGGTGGCTGGCAAGTTCCTCGTAGCGTTTCGCGCCCACGACCCGTGCCACTTCGCGGCCATCTTTGAAGTAGATCAGGGTGGGTATTCCCATGATCTTGAACGTGGCCGGTATTTTTGGATTCTCATCGACGTTGAGCTTGGCCACAACCGCCTTGCCGGCAAACGCCGCGGCCATCTTCTCGACCGACGGGTGTACGTATTTGCAGGGGCCGCACCAGATCGCCCAGAAATCGACGACGACGGGTTGGGTTGCTTTGATTACCACCTCGTCGAAGTTCTGGTCGGTGACAACGACAGGGGCGCTGCCGCCGGGCAGCGTGTCATGGCCGTTGGACTCTTTGGGCTCACTCCCCAGCAGACGCTTGAAGAAACTCATGATTCGATCCTTCGGCAGCTCGCCGGGGTGAAATCGACGTACAGATGCACTGATCGCGTGTCGCTTTCACCCCAGGCACGGTTTAGTTGAGAGAGGTCTCGTTGACCAGCGCGGCATCGTCCAGCACTGGCGGTTCCGATGCCAGGAATTCATCAACCCGCTGCTTGAGGTAGGGGAGCGGGTAAGCGCCGATAATGGCGTCCTCGGCCATGCCGTTGCGCACCAGGAGCAACGTCGGAATACTCTGAATGCCATACTCGCTCGCCCACACCGGATTCTCGTCGGTGTTGACTTTGGCGATGCGCAGCTGACCGTCGTACTCGGCAGCCAGTTTCTCCAGGGATGGCGCAATCATACGACAGGGCCCACACCAGGGCGCCCAGAAATCGACCAGCACCGGTACCGGTGACTTGAGTACCTGCATCTCATAATCGGCATCCGACACGTGAATTGGTTTGCCACTCATAATGATCCTCCACGATAGTATTGCGAGTTCGTCTTATACGACCCGTATCAGATAAGTTCATTCATGCTTCGCGTGGTGGTAGTCCAGCCAGGGTTCCCATAAGCTCTTCCACCAGCTGTTCGGGTGTTCGCTCGGGCGACGGGTGGCGCAGGCATTCGGTCGCATGCGCCCGCACCAGCACCAGGCTGGCCTGGTGAACAGCGGCGCGCACCGCAGCCAGCTGCTGCAAAACGGCCTGGCAGTCACGCCCATCTTCGAGCATGCGCTGCACGCCGCGCACCTGGCCTTCGATGCGCTTCAACCGGCGCTCGAGATCCTGCCGTACTTCGGTATCACTCAGCTGCATGGTGTCCACCTCGCTAAGTACCATACTGGGGTAGAGTATATCACGATGTGCGCGACCTGTCAAATCGGCCGCCACCGGTCGTTGACACACCATCACCCTTGTGGTATACTGCCCAACCACCATGCGCATCCTGGCGGTTGCCGATGAAATCGATCGTACGCTCTATACGGCAAGTCTTGCGCGCCGGGTCGGGCACATAGACGCCATCGTCAGCTGTGGTGACCTGCCGTTCTATTACCTGGAGTATCTGGCAGGCGTGCTGAACGCCCCGACCTATTACGTGTTTGGCAATCACGGGTTCGAGCTCGAACACCGCGCCGATGAAATCGCCATTGCCGAACCGCGCGTCGGCATCAATCTTGACCGCCGGGTGGTGAATGAACGGGGTGTGCTGATCGCCGGCCTGGAAGGGTGCATGCGCTACAACAACGCGCCGCGCTTCCAGTACACGGAACGTGAGATGTGGCTGCGAGCCGGTGCGCTGGTGCCGCAGTTGCTGGCCAATCGGCTGCTGCATGGTCATTACCTGGATATCCTGGCGGTCCATGCACCGCCCCGTGGCATTCATGATCTGCCTGATCTGTGCCACACCGGTTTTAGGAGTTTTCTCTGGCTCATGCAGCGCTTTCGTCCGCGGTACCTGCTGCATGGCCACGTGCACACCTACAACCCGCGCCAGGTGATTGTGACGCGTTACCGGCAGACGAACGTCATCAACGTCTACCCCTACCGCGTGCTGGAAATTGAACCGCGGCCGGCGCAGGGCCTGCGCCATCGGCTGCGGCCGCGTCGTACCCATGCGCGCGGTGGGTCATCGACCGTGCGGACCAGTGAAACCAACTTTCGGATAACCTGATGTGTCACCACGTTGCACCACGCCCATCCCCTCGCCGCCCCCTGGCCGCCGCCTGACGGCCGCCCAGGGGGCAGCTCACCGCGTTGCAGCCGTACCTACCTTTCGTAAGCACACCGCGCCGGGCGGCGGTCGTAGAGAACGACCCAAAATCCGGCATCATTACCATCGATCCGTTCGCTGAATGGGAGTTGAAGCATGTCTGAGGAACTCAAGATTACCCCGCGCGGGGAAGACTATTCGCGCTGGTATACGGACGTCGTGCAGCGCACCGACCTGGCCGACTATTCGCCGGTCAAAGGATGTATGGTCATCAAACCGTACGGGTACGCCCTCTGGGAAGCGGTGCGCGATGGGCTGGACTGGCGCTTCAAGGCCACCGGGCACCAGAACGCCTATTTCCCGCTGTTCATTCCGATGAGCTTCTTGCAGAAAGAAGCCCAACACGTCGAAGGGTTTGCGCCGGAGCTGGCCGTCGTGACGCACGGCGGCGGCAAGGAGCTGGAAGAGCCGTTGGTGGTGCGGCCCACCTCGGAGACGATCATCGGGCACATGTACGCCCAGTGGATCCGCTCCTACCGTGACCTGCCGGTGCTCATCAACCAGTGGGCCAACGTCGTGCGCTGGGAAATGCGGACACGCTTGTTCTTGCGTACGACCGAGTTTCTGTGGCAGGAAGGCCACACCGCCCATGCCACCTACGAAGAGGCCGAAGCCGAAACCGTGCAGATGCTCAACGTCTACGCCGACTTTGCAATCAACGATGCCGCCATACCGGTGATTCGTGGCATGAAGAGCGAGCGCGAGAAGTTTGCCGGTGCTGACAAGTCGTACACCATCGAAGCCATGATGGGCGACAAGAAGGCGCTGCAGTCCGGAACGTCGCACAACCTGGGCCAGAATTTCGCCAAAGCCTTCGACATCCAGTACCTGGACAAAAACAACACCCTGCAGTACTGCTGGACCACGTCGTGGGGCTTGAGCACGCGCATGGTGGGCGCCATCATTATGGTGCACGGGGATGACCAGGGGCTGGTGCTGCCGCCCAAAATGGCGCCGTACCAGGCAGTCATCGTGCCGATCTGGCGCAAGGATAGCGAACAGGGAACCGTGCTCGAAGCGGCCCAGGGGCTGGAACGGGAGCTGCGTGCGGCGGGCGTGCGGGTCAAGCTCGACCTGCGCGACAACGTCTCACCCGGTTTCAAATTCAACGACTGGGAGATGCGCGGCGTTCCCCTGCGCATCGAACTGGGGCCACGCGACGTGCAGAACGAGCAGCTCGTGCTGGCACGGCGGGACGTTCCAGGTCGCGATGGCAAGACCAGTATTGCGCGCGGCGGTGCCGTCGAGCTGGTGAAGCAGATGCTCACCACCATCCAGGACAACCTCCTGGCCCGCGCCACGGCGTTTCGCGACGCCAATATCTTCGACGTAAGCACTTACCAGGAAATGATCGACGTGCTGGATGGACCCGGTGGCTTCTGCCGTGCCTTCTGGGATGGCAGCGCGACCGACGAAGATCGAATCAAGGAAGAAACCAAAGCGACGATTCGCTGCTTCCCGTTGGCCGAGCAGGAAGGTGCCAGCGGCACGTGCTTCTATACCGGCCGCCCGGCGACGCGCGTGGCGATCTTCGGGCGGGCGTATTAATACGTAAGAACGTCCCCGGCACGGTCCGTATGCGGCTTTCAATACGAATGGCCTGACGGACCGTGCCGGGAACGTCGAAATAAACATCCCCGGCACGACTCGAGAGTCCTCCTACTAACGCAGGATCGCTTGAGTCGTGCCGGGGATGTTCGAAAAACGCAGACGTCCGTAAAACGTAGCACCCCAGGTTGCCCGGCCTGGGGTGCACATCGAAAAGGAGGAGAAGAAAGAAGAAGAGATATGCGTTTCTTGTTTGTGCTGTGAGTATAGCACCCCCGCCGTAACGTTGCTCGACGCAAACCCTACGCTTGCCCTACGCTCCTTTTCCGCAATCCTGGTCACCAGGAGACGCCAGCTGCGCCAGGATACCCTCACAGCTACCGCTCCCACGCTCAGACAGCCAGATTTCCCGAACGAGCGGGAACATATCCCTTGAACTTGGGACAGTCTTGGTGATAGGATGCAGCATGGTGCAATCTGTCCCATCACGCCGCAGCATCCTGCCCGATGTCCACTTGCGAGTTGCGCTGGGCCATTGGACTGAAACCACGAAAACGGACCTGGTGCGCCACGCCTTAAGCGTTTGGAATGAACAGTGAGGCACGCGCTAGGGTGTGACCGTGAACACTCGCGGTGCCAGCTGCAGGAGATATCGATATGCGCAGTCTTTTCATCGTCGTGTTGTTGTTCACCCTGTTGGCCTTGGGTTTCGCCAGCGCGCGACCGGCATTCGCCGCGCCGCCGCCCAACGACACGCCGGCAGGCGCTGAGGTGATACCTTCCGCAGGTCCCTTTCCCCACCTGAGCGACGTTACGCCTGACATCAGCGACGCCACCGTCACCGGTGAGCCGGCGCCGTCCTGTGTCGGCAGTTTCTCCCGCTCGATCTGGTACGTCTTCACACCCTCCGCCAGTGGTACAGCCACACTGCGCACCGACGCACCCGGCACCACCGTGAGTGATCCGGTGATGGCTGTTTACACCTCCGGCGGCGGGGCAGGTGGACCCTTCACCCAGGTGGCCTGCGACGACGACGGCGGTGCAGGCTTCGCCTCACAGGTAACCCTGGATGTGACCGCCGGTACGCCGTATTGGATCCAGGTGAGCAAGGTCGGTACGTCGGCACCTGGACCCGGTTTTACTGCCATCCAGATCGCGGTCGACCTGGTCGGTGCGCCGGACAACGATACACCCGCCGGTGCCGTGCTCATTCCTACGGCCGGACCCTTTCCCTGGTTCAGTCCGGTCATTGCCAGCATCGCATCGGCCACCACAGCGGGCGAGCCAACGCCTTCGTGCGCCGGCAGCTTCTCCCGTTCGGTCTGGTACCGCTTCACACCGCCCTACACGAACTTGTACGTCATCGCCACCGACCAGACGGCGACATCGGTCGAGGATACTGTGCTGGCCATGTATACCTCAGCCGGTGGTGCAGCCGGACCCTTCAGCGAGATAGCCTGCGACGACGATGGCGGCATCGGGGGACTGTCCCAGGTTGGCGTCATTCTGTATGCAGGCACCGAATATTGGGTCCAGGCAAGCAAGTATGGTACGGCTGCACCCGCTCCTGGCGCCGCGGCGCTTCAACTGCGCCTGGACGTGGACGTGTTTGGCCAGCCCCTGGCAGCGGCATTTTCCTACCAGGGACAGTTGCAGGGTAACGGCACGCCGGTCAACGACAGCTGCGATCTACGCTTCAGCCTGTACGACGCAGCCAGTGGCGGTATCGTACGCACTGCGCCCCAGACCATCGGAGGGGTGGCGATCGTCAATGGCCTGTTCACAGTAGACATCGACCTGGGCAACCAGTTTCGGGGCGATGCGCTGTGGCTGGAAACGGAGGTGCAGTGTCCTGGCGACAATGGCTTTACGATTCTTAGCCCGCGGCAACTGCTCAGTGCCGTGCCTTACGCGTTGGGGCTGCGCGCGGGCGCCCAGGTACGCAGCACCACGTTCGAGCCTGGTCTCAGGCTGAACAGCGACTTGGGCAACGCCCTGGAGGCTGAGGGCGGGCGCTATGGCGTCATTGGAAAGACGACAACCAGCACAGACTGGCAGGCGGCCGGCGTCTATGGGTCTGGCACGAACACAACCGGCGTACTGGGCGAAAGCGTCAACCGGACCGGCGTCATTGGCAACCACACTGGCGAGGGCACATCCCCCGGCGTCTTGGGTAGGACCTACGCAACCAGCCCCAACGCCACGGCGGTCACCGGCGTCGTCGTGCCCACCAACCCGGGCTCCAGCTCGGCGGCGGTGCGGGGCACCAACTATGGTACGGGTCCCGACGGCATCGGCGTGTGGGGCGAGCAGTTTGGCACCGGCTATGGCGTCTACGGCTACACCCCAAACGGCGGCTACGGCGTGGTCGGGTCCAACGGCGGCAGCAACAGCAGCGGCTTTGCTGGCGTCTTCGGCGGCCGCGTGGTGGTCAACGGCAACTTTTCGGTCAACGGCAGCAAGGCCTTCGTGATCGACCATCCGCTGGACCCGGCCAACAAGCTACTCTACCACTTTGCCGTGGAAGGCCCGGAGGTACGCAACCAGTACGAGGGCATGGTCACGCTGGATCAGGACGGACGGGCGATCGTGCAGCTGCCGGATTACTTCGACGCCCTCAACGCCGACGAGGGCATCCACTACCAGTTGACCTGCGTGGGCGGCTATGCGCCGGTCTACATCGCGCAGGAGGTCGACGGGAACCAGTTCACCATTGCCGGCGGCTCGCCCGGCCTCAAAGTCTCCTGGCAGATCAGCGCGCTGCGCGACGATCCCTACCTGCGCGACAACCGCGTCGAGACTGAGACGGACAAGACCGGCGACGAGGTCGGGCGCTATTGGTACCCGGCGGGCTATGGCCAGCCGGCTGAGCAGAGCCTGATCGGCGACCAGGGCACGGGCGGCTTGCCCGGCGCGCCGCCAATGAAGGGGAAGGAAGTGACGCCATGATACGACTCGTGCGACGAAAGCGAATGGCACTGGCAGCCGGCCTGGTTATCGCCTGGCTGCTTGGTGGCCTGCCGGTGGCCCTCGCCCAAACCGGCGGCCCCTACGACTTGAGCTGGCACAACATCGGCCCCGGCGGGAGCGCCAGCGGTGGCAGCTACAGCCTCAACGCCAGCATCGGTCAGCCGGACGCCGCGGCCATGAGCGGCGGCTCGTACACGCTGACCGGCGGCTTCCTGCCGGGCGGCCCGACCTGCACCCTGGCCGGCGACCTCGACGGCGACGGCCAGGTGACGGTGGTGGATATCCAGATGATCGCCGCGGCGTGGCCGCTGGCGGCGGCCAGCTTTCCCTACGACCAAAATGGCGACGGCGACCTGGACATCCAGGACGTCCTCCTGGTGGCGGCGCAGTTCGGCGACGTTTGTTGACATCACAGATGCCGGGTACTTCCAAAAGCACCCGGCGCCTCGACCGCGCAAACAGTGAGAGGTTTCCATGTTCAAACGAATCAAACCTGGTTTCTTCATCGTACTACTGCTGGCCCTGACCGCGACCGGCATCGTCGGCGCCGGCGCATCGGCTCCTCAAGCGCCAGCCACACAGGTGAGCACCGCGTTCACCTACCAGGGCAAGCTGGCCGACAGTGGCTCGCCGGCCAACGGTAGCTACGATTTTCTCTTCAGCCCCTTCGATGATGCCAGCGGCGGCGTGCAGGTCGCCGACAGCCAGATACGGGAAGATGTCACTGTGGTCGATGGCTATTTCACCGTGACGCTGGACTTCGGGACGGGTCTGTTCGAAGGAGACGCACGCTGGCTTGAGGTCGATGTGCGTCCCGGTGCCAGCACGGGCGGCTACACGACCCTCAGCCCGCGTACCGCGCTCAGTGGCGTGCCCTATGCGTTGAGTGTGCGGCCGGGCGCGGTCGTTAACACCAGTGAGGCAAACGTGCCGGCCATTAGCGTTGGCGCGCCCAATGCCAACTCAAACGCGCTGGTCGCTACTGGCAATGCCAATGGCTATGCGGTCATCTACGGCGAGGACCAGAGTGCGACCGGCGGCTACGGCATGTTAGGGCGGTCTTCCACTGGTACCGGCGTCCGCGGCGAAAGTACAGCTTGGGCCGGTGTGTGGGGCGAGAGCACGAACGCCAGCGGCGTGGTTGGCATCAGCGCGGGTCAGTTCAGCGGCGGTGTGTATGGAGAAAACACTGGCACGGGCTATGGTGTGTACGGCGTCTCGGATGGCAGTATCGGCGTGTTGGGCGTTTCCACCACTAACATCGGCGTCTGGGGTCAAACCGCGGCAAGTTCACTGACCCCTGGGGAGGCGGTGGGTGTCAGAGGCGTGTCGACGAGCGCCTATGGAGAAGGCGTATTCGGTGAAGGAGATACAGGCGTCTATGGAGATGGAGTCTTATGGGGTGTCAAGGGCACTGGTTTCGTCGGCGTTCGAGGCGAGGGAGCTTATGGCGTTGACGGGATATCGTTTTCTACCGACTACGGTGTGACTGGAGTATATGGAGAGGTAAGTTCCGTCAATGCCGGGTCTAGTTCTGCTGGAGTCAGAGGAACGAACGCTGGCACCGGCGCCAGTGGAATCGGTGTGTGGGGTGAACAGGATGGCACCGGATACGGCG
This sequence comes from uncultured Anaerolineae bacterium, assembly GCA_964642445.1. GTDB lineage: Bacteria > Chloroflexota > Anaerolineae > SSC4 > Amarolineaceae > SSC4. The sequence continues at coordinate 444 of CAZXQZ010000128.1, read as the reverse complement.
TCTATGGCTCAACACCCTTCGGTGGCTACGGGGTCGTCGGCTCCAACGGCGGCAGCAACACCAGCGGTTATGCCGGTTGGTTCAACGGGCGGGTCGCGGTGCTTGGCGTACTCTCCAAGGGCGGTGGCTCGTTCAAGATCGACCATCCGCTGGACCCGGCCAACAAATACCTCAGCCACTCCTTCGTCGAGTCGCCCGACATGCTGAACATCTACAACGGCAATATCACCACCGGCGCTGACGGCTTTGCGACGGTGAACCTACCCGATTGGTTCGAGGCGCTGAACCGCGACTTCCGCTATCAACTTACGGTCATCGGCCAGTTTGCCCAGGCCATCGTCGCCGAGGAAATTAAAGAGAACCAGTTCCGTATCCAGACGGACAAGCCCGGCGTCAAGGTCTCCTGGCAGGTCACCGGCATCCGCCACGATCCCTTCGCCGAGG
>CAZXQZ010000127.1:8472-13605 GCA_964642445.1 uncultured Anaerolineae bacterium | reverse complement strand
CTCCCTACTCCCTACTCCCTACTCCCTACTCCCTACTCCCTACTCCCTACTCCGTTCTCCCTACTCCGTTCTCCCCCACGCGCCAAACCCCACTCGCAAACTCCTCGATAAAATACCGGTCGTGCACGATGGCCAGCACCGTCCCCTCGAAAGCAGCCAGTGCCTGCTCGAAGCGGCTGCGCGAGGGAATGTCCAGGTGGTTGATCGGCTCGTCCAACACCAGGAAGTTGGACCCCTGCGCCACCAGGCGGGCCAGCGCCAGGCGGGCACGTTCGCCAAAACTGAGCAGCCGCACCGGCGTGAAGACGCTGTCACCACCAAACAGGAAAAAGTGCAGGAAACTGCGCGTCGTCGTCTCGTCCATGGTCGCGACGGCACGGATCGTAGCCAACGGCGTGCTGTCGGGGTCCAATCCTTCCTGCTGCTGGGCGAAATAGCCCACACGTACGTTGCTGCCAAGACGAACGCGGCCACGCGTGGGGGTCAGCTCCCCGATGATGAGCCGGACCAGGGTGGTTTTGCCGCTGCCGTTGGGTCCGATCAGGGCGATACGTTCGCCGGCCCGCAGCGTCAGGTTGACATCGTGAAAGAGTTCAATGTCTCCAAATCCCATGGCGACATCTTCGAGCACGACCACCTCGCGCCCGCTCTCCGGCGCGGCACCGAAGTCGAGCTTCATCTGCCAGCTGAGGGGTGGCTTATCGATTCGTTCTTCCGATTCGAGCAGCCTCTCCAGCCGTTTGCGCTGCACCACCACACGCCGGGCAATGCCCATGGCGACCTTACGTACGGCAAAATCGATGGTGCCGTGTTCGATGTCGCGGGCATACCCCTCTTTCTGTGCCATCGTCGATTCGAGCCGCTGGATAAATTCCTGCTGGTCCTTGTACGCCGCCCACTGCTTTTCGCGCTCGCGGACCTTTGTCTCCAGGTAGGCCGTGTAGTTCCCAGGAAACGCCCGCAGCCGATGCGTCAGGGGATCGATCTCCAGGATCGTTGTGACCAGGTTGTCGAGGAATGCACGGTCGTGGGAAATGACCAGCGATGCACCGTTGTACCGGCGCAGGAACTGCTCCAGCCACTCCAGGGCCTCGATGTCCAGGTGGTTGGTCGGCTCGTCGAGCAGCAGCAGATCGGGCTGGTTGAGCAGCAGCCGCGCCAACCCCAGGCGCGTCTTCTGCCCGCCGCTCAACACCGCCACCGGCATCGTGCGGTCCAGGCCAGACAGACCCAGGCCATCGAGCACGGCGTCGATGCGCGCAGCGATGCCATAACCGCCCCGCTGCTCGAAATCGTCGAGGACGCTCCCGTACTCGGCGAGCAGTGCGACTTGAGTCTCCCCCGTGGCCTCGCCCATGGCTTGCTCCAGCTCGGCGAGTCGCTTTTCTGCTGTGGTTACCTCGGCCACGGCCAGCTGCAGCACCCCGGCAACGGTCGCGTCCGGCGGGTATTCCAGCGCCTGCGCCAGGTAGCCCGCCCGCACAGGACCCGGCCCCAGGCGCACCGATCCCTGGTCTGCCGGCAGCTGGCCGGTGATGAGTCGCAGCAGGGTCGTCTTGCCGCAGCCGTTGGGTCCGACCAGGCCAAAACGATCACCGCGGTTCATGGTGAACGATACGCTGTCCAACAGCGTCTCGCCGGCGAATGCTTTGTGGATGTTGCTGACCTGTAACAACGATGACCTCCCGACCGAAGGCACGGACACGTCGCAGATACATCAGTATTGACTTTAGCACAAAAACCGCGTAAAATCCAACGACACCTTACATTAACGGCGTATCTGCTGTGAACCTTGAGATTATTGGCGACATCATCGATATCGAGACAATTGCCACAGGCTCCTCAATCCGAGAACTTGCTCGTCTGCGCAAGTTCTATGGTGGAGGTCGGTGGAGAAAATTGAAGGGTATCGCTGTGATCCGGCTCCCAGACGGGAACTTGTACGAAGCCGAGATACACTGGTACGAAGCGCATGGATTGGGAAGAAGGGAATTCAAAATAAAGCGCATTCTGAGGGACCAGACATGACCTCCAAAAGAACCGAGTCTTCGTTCGTTGTGTGCGTGAGAAACGAGGCATACCCAGCATCTCTGGAAGTACGCAAGATTTATCGGGTCGTACAGGATGCGGCAGCCACGGCTCGCCAGATGATTCGGGTAATCGATGAGTCGGGTGAAGACTACCTGTATCCGCAGCATTACTTCGCTGCGATCAGGTTGTCCAAACCGCTGGTAGAAGCCCTTGCCCTGGCCGCTTGAGGCACATCGGACGCTGCAAGACGACCTCTAACCCTGGGATTTGCCGTGTACGCCATGGACGAAGTTACCGCAGACGCTGGCGCGTTTCGGCAGGCCGTGACGGCACCCACGGCCTACCGCCCGCTGTACGTCAAGATCAAATTGATGTTCGGCTGCAATTTGAAATGCGCCATGTGCAACCACTGGCGCATGACGCGCGAACCGCCGCTGGCCATGGACCGTTTCTTCACCGTGCTCGACGAGCTGGCCGCGCTGGGCTGCCGCAAGATCCACCTGAGCGGCGGTGAGCCGCTGCTGCGCCCGCAGGTGCCCGAGCTGATCGCTCATGCCACCGCCCTGGGACTGCGTGTCACCATGACCACCAACGGCACCCTGGTCGACAAAACCCTGGCCCGCCGCCTGGTCGAAGCGGGGCTGCGCGGCGTCAACGTCTCGCTCGATTCACCCGACCGCCGCGTGCATGACCGTGTGCGCGGGCAGCGCGGGGCCTGGAAAAAGACGACACGCGCCATCGAATACTTCGCCCGCGCCCGGCACAAGGGGAAACTGACCCTGCGCATCAACACGGTGGTCAGCCGTGCCAGTTACCGGAGCCTGGCCACTCTGCCCGACCTGGCGCACGAGCTGGGGGCCGATGCCCTCAACCTGATTGCGGTGGACGACCACTGCGGGGAGCAGGTGGCGCTGCACCGCCGTCATATCGTCGAGTACAACCAGGAGATTGCACCGGTCCTGGCCGATCGTGGCCTGGCCTTGGGCCTGCTCACCGCTGCCCAGCAGGCCTATCCCTTTGGCCAAACCGACACCGAAATTCTGCAGGCGCGCCGCGGCCAGTACGCCTTCGGCTGGTACGACCGGCACCCCTGTTTTGCACCGTGGACGCACAGCCTGATCGATTTCAACGGCCTGGTGTACGTGTGCTGTATGACACGCGAACAAATCGCGCCCCTGGGCGACTTGAAAACCACCCCGTTTGCCGACATCTGGCGCGGTCCAGGGTACCAGGCCGTGCGCCAGCAGATGCACCCCCCGGCACTGGCACCGTGCCGGCGCTGCGATGACTTCCTGGGTGAAAACCGCGCGCTGCTGTCACTGGCCGGTTAGCTGAGATCGGCAAAGGTGTCGCCGGTGTCCTCGTCGTTCCATTCGCTCACGCGACTGAACACAGCGATGTCGGCCGCGTCGTACGACTGCTGCGTGATCGGCAGCGTCACCGGCTGGTCGAGCCCCTGCTGGCACGCCGTGCAGATCAGACCCTCGGTCGTAACGGTGAGGTGGTCTTCGCAGTACTGGCGCCCACAGCGTAGACAGGCGCCGAGGGCGCGCTGCTCGCAGCGGTGCGGCACCAGGTAACCAACGATCATGGCACACTGTTCGGCCATTGTGGCCTCCTGACAAGGATGATTCGTGTATGCACGTTGCCCTGCTGACCGAAAAATACCCGCCGGACGTGGGTGGTGTTGCCGTGTCCGCCGCCCGTCTGGCTGGTGGATTAGGCCAGCATGGGCATTCTGTGCACGTGTTCGTACTCGACACAGGTCTGCATCCCGGCGAGCGCCAGTCGCACGAGGGACCCACCCTGCGCGTAGATCGGCTGGGGGCGCTGCCGCGCCGCGACGACAGCCTGGCGCGCTGGTTCGATGACATCCTGGGCGCTCACCACCGCCGGCCGTTCGACCTCTTCCACGGCTTCTTCCTCAACCAGGCCGGTTTCGTCGCCGTCTATGCGGCGCACTGCGTCCAGCGCCCGGCGGTGGTCAGTGCACGCGGTAACGACCTGGACCGCGCGGTGTTCGACCCGGCCAAAGCCGCACACATCCTCTACGCCGTGCAGCACGCCGATGACATCACCGCCAATGCGCGCCACCTGGTCAACAAGGCCCAGGTCCTGGCGCCAGGCCGTCCGGTGACATTGATTCCGAACGGCGTCGATGCCAATCTGTTCAGCCCGGCCTCCCCCGACGATGCGCTGCGTGCCGCACTGGCCATTCCTGCCGGGCCGGTCATCGGCTTCGTCGGTGAAGCACGGGCCAAAAAGGGCCTGGCATCGCTCTTACTGGCATTCGAAGCGCTGGTGCGCACCCACCCCGTGACCCTGCTGCTGGCCGGCGGTGTGCGCCACGGTGACGATGCGGCACTGCTGACTGTATTCCAGAAACAACACCCCGACCTGCCGCTGCGCGTGATTCCCCACACCGCCGAGCAGAGCCACCTGCCACCCATCTACAACCTGCTGGACGTCGTGGTACTTCCATCGCACGCCGAGGGTTTGCCCAACGCCCTGTTGGAAGCGATGGCCTGCGCACGCCCGGTCGTCGCAACCCCCGCCGGCGGCATCGGCGACGTGCTGCGGCACCATCAAAATGGCCTGCTCGTGCCCAGGGATGATACCGCGGCGCTGGTGGCTGCCCTCCAGCACCTGCTCGACAACCCCAGCGAACGCACCCGCCTGGGCACCCACGCCCGCGCCACCGTCCTACGTGACTACACGATCGAACGGGAAATCGACAGTTATCTCACCCTCTACCAATCCCTGCGGCCCATCGCCCAATCCTGACACACACGCCCCACCATCCCCCACGCAGCGGCACCGCCCCACCGCCATGTCCACTCCGATCACGCCATCAATCTGGCGCACACCACCCCGCGCCCCGCTGCGCCAACCCACACATAAATCGCCATTTCATCAAAATGTTGCACCGACGCACAAACCACCCTCACCACGCATCACCAAAATTGGCGCCCATGCGCGCAGATTTGCGGTCACCCCCACCACACAAATCACCATCCCATCGCCATGTTGCACCGACGCACAAACCACCCTCACCACGCATCACCAAAATTGGCGCCCATTCGCGCAGATTTGCGGTCACCC
>CAZXQZ010000127.1:0-8372 GCA_964642445.1 uncultured Anaerolineae bacterium | reverse complement strand
TCGCGCCCATTCGCCGTCACCCAAGCAGCCCATCGATTACGCGCAGCAGCCGCGCCTGGGCGCGGTGCCAGGTGAAACGCTGCTGGGCGCGTACGGCGGCGCGGGTGGCCAGGCCTTCGGCCAGGGCGCGGTCGGCCAGGACACGTACGATCTGGCGTGCCAGGCCGGCCGGGTCGTCGGGCGCAAAGAGCAGGGCTTCTTCGTCCTCGCGCACGAGCTCGCGCACCACGGGCAGGTTGGCAGCCACGATCGGCCGCGCCGACGCCATGTATTCGATGATTTTGATCGGGCAGCACCCCTGGACGACATTACGATCGTTGTAGGCCAGGGGGGCCACACACACGTCGGCCTGGGCGATCAACGAAGGCACCGCATGGTGCGGCACCGCCGGCATCAGCGTCACCGCCTCTGCGACACCGATTTTGCGGGCCTGTTTGAGCAGCTGCTTCTGCTGGTGGCTGCGCCCGCGGCCGGCGATGACCAGGTGCACCGGCTGGTGGGCCAACACCAACGGCAGGGCGGCGAGCAGTGTCTCCAGGCCCTGCCACGATGCCAGGGTCCCCACGTAGAGCAAGGTGGGGATGCGCCCAGCACGCGGCGGCAGGGGTGATGGGGTGAATTCGTCGATCTGCACACCGTTGGGAATCACCGTAATGCGCGCCCGTGGGGCGCCCAGGCTCACCAGGAACGTGCGCGTGACGTCGGATGGGCAGACGATGGCATCGCACGCCGCCAGGATCACCATTTCCTGCGCCCGCATTTTGGCCACCAGCGCCTGCCCGTCGGTCGTGTCGGCCAGGCCAGGATAGTGGTATTTGAGCTCGATACTGGGCAGACCGTTGACTTCGAACAGCGTTTTGTACCCGTGATGGGCCTGCACCAGGTGCAAACCATCCCACGTCGAGCGAAAATGGATCAGATCATACCGCGGATGGGCCTGCACGTGTGCCTGCACCGCCTCGGCAAAGTGCACCGCCCGCGCCAGGAAATGGGTCGCTGCGCCCGCCGGCAGGTCGACGCGCCTGATCGCCGCCCCTTCGTATGACCCTGCGCCGGGCAGCACCCCATCGCCCGCGGTGAGCAGCTGCACGGTATGCCCGGCGCCCACCAGGCCGCGCACGAACTGGGTAATGTGGGTGCTGGCCCCTTTGGGGCTGGGCACGACGTCGAAGGCGGTGTAGAGAATGTGCATGATTCGCTGATTTCGGCTACAATCTGGCTCGTTTGGTCCGGCCGGCGCGTGCTGTATTATGCCTGCTTCAGCACAGAACGGCAAACGGCGGAGTCCATCGCACTTGGCACGCAGGAGACCCAGTGGCAGAATACGATCCGGTTTATCTTTCGCTGGACGACAAACCCGACGCCATCCTCGAGGCCATGGCCGGGCTGGTGACGCGGCACGATCAGGTGACGGTGCAGAACCAGCGGCGGCGCCGCCTGCCCTGGCTCTTTCTGGTCACCGGCGTGGTGCTGATTGGCCTCGATTATGCGGTTGGATTCAACGCATGCATCTTTGGCGTGGTGGGCGTGGCTGCTTTAGTGGCCGCGGTGGTGACGTGGTTCGTCGCACGTCGCAGCCGTTTGCAGCAGCTCTCACCGCACTACGGCACCGCGCGCGAGGTCATCCACACCCTGCGCGATGACCTTCACCCCAAAGGGACGTTTTTTGGCCAGATCGATCTGACCGGGGCTCGCCAGCCGCAGAAACTCAGCCGCGAAGGGACCAACGTTCTGGGGCTGACGGTGCACTATTATCGCGACGAATGGCTCGGTCTCAAGGCCAAGCTCTACGACGGCAACATGCTGCGCTTCAGCGCCGTCGAACGCACCAAGGAGCGCTTGGGGTACTACAAACGGGGCACCATCAGCGGCAAACAAAAGTGGAAGCCACCCAAGCTGGCCAGCGGGCAGGAGATCAAGGTCCGCGTCTCGGTCAACCCCGAAGCGTACGAGATCATCCCACGGGCCGATGTCAGTGCCGGCACGCGCGTGGGTGTGTACACCATCGACGAACTGGATACGACCGGTGGCATCGTGACGCTGCTGGCCAGCGCACCGGCGGGGGTCGTCGGCGCGGGCGATATCCTGGCGGTGCTCAAAACGACCTACAGCTTGCTGCAAAGAAAGGGCGTGGCATGACCAGTCGTGCGTGGACGACCATCATTTTGGCCGTGGTTCTGATCATCGTTGTGATGTTGGCGGCGTGGTCACTCTCGACCAGCAGCCAGGTCGCACGCTTCACCGGCACCGCCGTGTGGGAGCTGCCATCGCTGGATGTCATGGAGAGCATGCAAATCGTCGACGTGACCGGGGACGGCACCAGTGAACTGTTCGTGCAGAACGCCAGCACCCTGGCCGTTTTGAACAACGCCGGCAACGAGCAGTTCAGCGTCACAACCCAACCTCCGCTGGCCACGACCCTCGGCGATACGAACCAGGACGGCGTGGAGGACATCGTGGCCGCCATGCGGCGGCTGGACGACGATCAATTGGGTGTCGTGTTGGCCGTTTTCGATGGCAGCGGCGAAACCCTCGGCAGTGCTCCGTTGGCTGAAGTCGGTGATCCCTCGCGTGTCGCCGTGATCCGGTTTCCAGCGGGTCCTCAGATCGTATTTGGAGACACCGGTGGCCAGCTGGTGGCGGTGACCGCCGGCGGAGACGAGGCCTGGCGAGCCCAGGTCGGCGTAGGTGACTACATTCGAGGCCTCGACGATGCCCTGGTGGCGGGCCAGCGTCACCTGGCGGCGGCCAACCACGACGGGACCGTCGTCCTGGTCGACGAGCGTGGCCAGGTGCAGTGGAGCTACCCATACAACGGCCCCCTGCGCCGCCTGCGTGCCTACGACCTGGATGGTGATGGCACGTCGGAGATCCTCTTGGGTGGCGACTACGGTGACCTGGTCATGCTCGATGCGGGCAGCGGGACGCCGCGTTTCGAGCAGCGCCTGGGCCAGACCATCGTCGAGATCCGCGAGGTCGAGCTGGACGGTAAACCGTCTGCGCGCGAGTTCGTCGTTGGCGGTAGAGATGGTGGTGTGTGGGCATTCGCCGTCGACGGGCGTGAGCTGTGGTCGAGCTCGGTGCCGGAGCGTGTCTACGGCATCGTCGCCCAGGACGTCGACGACGATGGACAGGAAGAGGCGATCGTGGGCGATGAAACGGGTGGGATCACTCTGTTCAGTGGGCCTGCTGGCAGCCGTTACAGCGTGGCCTCGTTTCCCGAAGCGATCACACGGCTCGACGGAGGCCGCCTGAGCGACTCGGACCAGCTGTCGGTCGCCTTTGGCAACCGCGTGGCGCTGCTGTCGCTGCAAAAGGAACAGGCGCCGGCCTGGTACACACCGCTGCTGGCCGGTATTCTGCTGTCGCTCGTGATTGCGGGTGTGGCCTGGTTCGTCGTTACCATGCCGCGTAAGCCGCCACTCCGTCTGGCCGTCGAAGATGAGAGCGCCGAGGGCATGCAAGCCCGCCGGCGAATGCTGCACGAAAACATCGCCGACGTCGAGCGGCTGAAAGCTGCGGGGGAGATCGAGCCGCAGGCCTACCTGGAGCGGCTGCGTGAGCTGCGCAGCCAGCTGGCGGAGAACGAAGCCGCCATGCAGAAGGCCGGGGTGCCCGTGCGGGTCGAGACCTTCAAGTGCCCAAACTGCGGCGGCACGCTGCCGTTGGGCATCGACCGCTGCGATTACTGCGGGCAGGTGGTGATCACGTAGTAATGGGGCCGCTGGTCAACCGCGCGCACGCCGGAAGAACAACTGCACCAGGTCACGGTTGCCAAAAAATGTCTGCCCTGAGCTGGCGGCACTCAGTTCCCAGCCCAATTCGCCGAGGACGTTCAGGTAGTCTGGCAGGACAGGCATCTCGGTCCAGTGGTTCAGTTCCTGGCCGTTGGCGTAGCGTGGGCGCCAGCCGCGGTAATGCTGGAAGGTGACGACCAGGTATTCCCACTGAGGTTTGTCCATCACCGGCTGCGGTGCCGGGCGCGGTTTTGGCTCCTGGCGCGCCCGCGGGCGTGGCTGGCGTTGTGGCGTGGTGGTAATGAGGTTGGCCGGCTCCTCCGGCAGCTCGCCGCCCAGCAGGTCACCCAATACGTCCGGTGTGTGTTTACGTGCGGTCATCTGCCATCACCTTTTCTGTCAGAGCACGGTAATCATCAGCGCCGGGCGAGTGGCGCGCATACTCGAAGATCGTCTGGCCATAACCGGGTGCTTCTGACAGGCGCACGTTGTAGCGAATGGGCGAACAGACCTGGACACCGTAGTGCTGCTGCAGCTGGTCGAGAATCTCGGCCGATTTGCGCACCCGGCGGTCGAAAAACGTCGGCACAATGTAATTCAGGCTCAGACCGGGGTGGTATTTCTGAATGGCAAGCATGCTCTTTTGAAACTCGCGCAGCCCCTGCAGGGTCATGATTTCCAGCGAAACCGGGGCCATCACCTCGTGGGCGTAGAATAGGACGTTGACCGTCAGGGCGTCCCAACCCGGGGCGGTATCCAACACCACGAAATCGTACCGGTCATCCAGGGGTGACAACGTTTCGTTGAGCACCTGTTCGCCGCCGAAGTCTTTGCGCGTGATCAGGCGTTTCAGACCGGCCAGGGCCCGTCCGCCGGCCACGAGCCAGAGGTTCTCGCGAGCCTGGGCAATGACCTCGTCGACGGCAGCGTCACCGTTGGCCAGGTCGGCCAGACCGCGTTCCGGCTCGACACCCAGCGCCTTCGAGGCCTGGCCCTGCGTGTCGACGTCGACCAGCAGGACACGCCGGCCGCTCTGTGCCAGGCCGGCCGCCAGGTTGACCGCCGTCGTCGTTTTCCCCACACCACCCTTGGACAGTGCTACGGCAATTTTGCGCACAGCATCACCTCCGCGTTTGTGAACTACGGCACAGTATACCACATGAACCGTGGCCAGGCCACTTTCGATGCCGCAGAAAGCCCCCCCCGGCATCGGCAACGACCAAAAGCCACCCGCACACACGCCCACAAAACACGCCATAAAAATCATTGGCGAAGATTGGCGCAATTCGCGGTTGACCATGCGCGGTACGTGAAGGGCTTGTGGATAATCACCACGGGCGTTTCGTTGACAAATGACCGGACAAGAGTAAAATAGAGGTAGACTCGTGTGTGCCGGCGGTTTGGAGCTGACGATGCACCCAGACATGCCTATCATCCCAGGCGAACTAATCGCTGCCCTGCGGAGTGCCCGGCGGGTTGCTGTTTTGACCGGCGCTGGAATTTCGGCGGAGAGCGGCATACCGACCTTTCGCGAAGCCCAGACGGGGTTGTGGAGTCGTTATCATCCCGAAGATTTGGCGACGCCGGAAGCGTTTCAGCGCAATCCGCAGCTGGTGTGGGAATGGTACGTCTGGCGGCGGCAGCTCGTGGTGCGGGCACAACCGAATCCGGGTCATCGGGCTTTGGTGACTTTGCAGGCACACGTTCCGCAGTGGGCGTTGATAACCCAAAACGTGGATGGCCTGCACCAGCGGGCGGGCAGTGCAGGGGTCATCGAGCTACACGGCAGCCTGACGCGTTACGTGTGCAGTACGCACCGGCACCCGGTGGTCCTGGAGATGCCCGCACTGGGCATGCCGCCGCGCTGCCCGCAGTGCGGTGGTCTGGTGCGGCCGGACGTGGTGTGGTTTGGGGAATCGCTGCCGCCGGCGGCGCTGGAAGCGGCGTATGCGGCGGCGGCCAGTTGTGACGTGTTTTTATCCGTGGGCACTTCCGCCGTCGTGCAGCCGGCCGCCTCGCTGCCCCTGGAGGCGCAGGTCCACGGTGCACTGACGGTCGAGATCAACCCAGGCGAGACGCCGCTGTCGCGCCGGCTCAACCTGGTGTTGCGTGGTGCGGCTGGCCAGGTACTGCCGGTCCTGGTCTCGGCAGTCTGGCCCGATGTTGTTTGATGCAGATTCATCCGTGATTCATATCAGCAATTGGAGTGACGACCACATGGCGAAAAAAGTGGCAATTTGGGGTGCTTCATTCATCGCGGGGGTGATCACCACCTACCTGTTGTTGAACTTCCTTGGTGTACCCGATTATCGGTACGGCGTCTTCTTCTTCCTGGCCACTGCCCTGCTTTTCATGCTGCTGTATATGATTCCCATCGATCATATTACGAAAGCGGGAATCGTGGGCAGTCCAACGGCCAAAAAGCAGCCGGCAGCGCCAGCTGAAAAGGCCAAGTAGAACCTCACACAGACTGCTGGCAGAGGGATATTTACCGATGAGCCTATCCGAATAACCTGATGTTGGCCTTGATAAGGCGCCTGAGGGCAGTTATTCGGATAGGCTCTGACGCGACGACAAGATTGCGCCGGGCAGCCAGGACGTCGCTTTTTGCGCCTTTCGTGGCTTCGCGTGAGCCGTCAACAGTCTATCAGACCATCCCAAGTACCAGCAAGATGCTGCACAGCATGGCAAATGCTGCCAGACCCAGCAGCAGGCCAGCGATGATCAGGGTAAATCGTGGGCCGTTTTTTGACATTGTATCCAAATCCTGCTAAGCTTGCACACGATTGACGAGGCCGCGACGTGGGTCGAATCTCCTGATGCAGAGTCTGGATCGCGTGCGGGATCACGCGCACATCCATTCAATCCAATTTACCTGCACCCCTTCGTGATGTGTAGACGATTCTATCATGATCCTGTGAATTGGCACAGAGGACAGGTCGCGCAATGAACCTATCCACTTACGTTGACCTTGGCAGCTCGTTGTTGGCCGTGGTGCGGGGAACGGTCAGGCTCACGCTCATGGTGCCGCTGTTTGTTGTGGCGGCGGTGTTTGTGCTGCTTTTGTACCTGGTGCCGGTCAATATCGGTGGTGCACGTCTCTCGATGTGGCCGGTCGTGATCCTGGCCCGCCTCCTGGTGCCGTTGTTTGGGGTCGAGATTCACTGTGCGGACCGTGCCCGCATTCGCCAGCATCACGGCCTGATTTTCCCCAACCACATCTCCTATGCCGACATCGTCGTGCTGTTGGCGATTGCCCCGGTACGTTTTATGAGCAAAGCCAGCGTCCGTTCGTGGCCGGTTGTGGGTGTGCTGGCGGCCGGTATCGACACCGTGTTCGTGGCGCGCAAGGACAGAAGCTCCCGCAAAGCAGCCCGTGAGAAACTGATCGAGGTCCTGCAAACACGTGCTTATCCACCGGTGGTGCTGTTTGCCGAAGGGGGCACCGGTCCGGGGCACGCCGTCATGCCGCTGCGTTACGGCGCGTTCGAAACCGCCATCGCCGCCCAGGTGCCCTACCTGGTATGCGCCATCGCCTTCGACCAACCGGCGCTGGTCAAGTCCTACAAAGAACCGATGAAACAGGCGCTCTGGCGCATCGCCACCAACGGCTACACCGTGCACGTGACGGTTTCACCCCTCAGCTGCGTGCTGCCCGCACCGGACGATGATCCCCAGCAGCTGGCCGAACAGGCCCACCTCGAACTCAGCACCGCGGTCACCCGGCAGGGCGGTTTGCTGCGATAGGGCACGAAGCGCGAAGATCGCGAAGCGTGACGGAGAACGGGGTCCTCTTGTACGGCGTCTGCGGCTCGGTGTTCGATCAGTAGAAGCGCCACAGGTCAAGCTCTGGCCCCCATGTCAATGCCGGCGCCTGGTACGCAGGTAAATCCGGCCAACCCCACTCGTTGGCATCCAAGATCACATCCAGAATATCGATTTCACCTGACTGATCCAGGTCGAGTCCGGCCGGGCAGGTTGGGCTGACCGGCTGATTCCAGCAGCCGGCGACCCGCTGCACGTCGGCGATGTCGACGTCGCCGTCGCACAGGTCCGGGGTGCTGTGGTCGGCATTGGGTTCGACATCGGCGAAGTAACAGGGAGCCGGTGATGTCGCTGTCGGCGTTGGACTATGGGTGGGTGTTGGTGTCGGGGTATGGCTCGCCGTCGGCGTCACGGTAGGTGTGTGACTGGCCGTCGGTGTGACCGTTGGCGTATGGCTCGCCGTCGGCGTGATCGTCGGCGTATGGCTGGCGGTTGGTGTCACCGTTGGCGTATGGCTTGCCGTCGGTGTCACGGTGGGTGTATGACTGGCCGTCGGTGTGACCGTTGGTGTATGGCTCGCAGTCGGTGTCACGGTCGGCGTGTGGCTGGCCGTCAGTGTGACCGTTGGTGTATGGCTGGCGGTTGACGTCACCGTGGGTGTATGGCTCGCCGTCGGCGTCACGGTCGGGGTATGGCTGGCGGTCGGCGTCACGGTCGGGGTATCCGTCGGCGTCGGCGTGTCGGTACGTCGGGGTGTGTTGGTCGGCCTGGGTGTTCGGGTTGCTGTTGCTGTTGGTGTTGGTGTGAGGCTGGCCGTTGGGGTTGCCGTCGGCGTGTGGCTCGCGGTCGGTGTGACCGTTGGCGTGTGGC
>CAZXQZ010000126.1:0-13622 GCA_964642445.1 uncultured Anaerolineae bacterium | reverse complement strand
CCTCCAACCTCCAACCTCCACCCCCCAACCTCCAACCCCCAACCTCCAACCCCCAACCTCCAACCTCCAACCTCCAACTTCCATTTGTGGGGCGGCCGCTTCACCGGTACCACCGACACCCTGATGGACCGGTTCAACGCGTCGCTGCCGTTCGATCGACGGCTGTGGGCAGAGGATATCGTGGGGAGCCAGGCCTACGCACAGGCCCTGGCGCGGGCGGGGCTCATCACGGCGGAGGAGGCAGGAACGTTGGTCAGCGGGCTCGACCAGGTCGCCAGCGAATGGGCCGGCGGCACCTTTGTCGACCATGCAGGAGATGAAGACATCCACACGGCGGTGGAACGGCGGTTGGGTGAGCTGGTCGGGCCAGTGGCGGGCAAGCTGCATACGGGGCGCAGCCGTAACGACCAGGTGGCGACCGACGTGCGTCTCTGGCTGCGTGGGCAGATCGACCAGCTGGCGGGTGCGCTGTGCCAGGTGCAGGCCGCGGCAGTCGACCTGGCCACGGCCCACCTCGACGTGCTGATGCCGGGCCAGACCCACGTGCAGCCGGCGCAGCCCATCCGCTTCAGCCACTGGGTACTGAGTTACTTCTGGATGTGGCAGCGCGATCGCGAGCGCCTGGCCGAGGTACGGCGGCGCGTCGACGTCTGCCCGTTGGGTTCGGGGGCGCTGGCCGGCACGCCGTTTGCGATCGATCGTGCCACCCTTGCCGCCGACCTGGGTTTTGCGGCGATCACTGCCAATTCACTCGACGCCGTCAGCGACCGTGATTTTGTGGTCGAGTTCCTGGGTTGGGCCGCCCTGCTTGGCCTCCACCTCAGCCGGCTGGCCGAGGACCTGGTGCTGTGGTCCAACCCGCAGTTTGGCTTTGTGCGCCTGGCCGATGCCTACAGTACCGGTTCGAGCCTGATGCCGCAGAAGCGCAACCCCGACGCCATGGAGCTGGTGCGCGGCAAGAGCGGCCGCCTGGTGGGCAACCTGGTGAGCCTGCTCACCACGCTGAAAGGGCTGCCGTCGACCTACAACAAAGACCTGCAGGAAGACAAAGAGCCGCTCTTCGACACGGTCGATACCCTGGCACTGGCCCTGCCGGTGACGGCGGGCGTCCTGAGCACGCTCACCCTCGATGCCGGGCGCATGCGCGCAGCGTTGGGCAGCGAGATGCTGGCCACCGACCTGGCCGATTACCTGGTGCGTGCGGGCGTCCCCTTCCGCCAGGCGCATCACCTGGTGGGTCAGGCCGTCGTGCGGGCCGAGGCAATGGGTGTGCCGCTGCACCAGCTGCCGCTGGCCGAGCTGCAAACCATCTCGCCCGTCTTCAGCGCAGACGTCGCCCAGGTCTGGGACATGGCAGGTGCCGTCGACCGCCGCCTGGCCGCCGGTGGAACCTCGCGCACGGCGGTCACAGCACAGCTCACCGCCGCGCGGCAGGCACTGGCCGAGGGGCTGGGCGCGCCATGAGCCAGGAATTGACCCTGTGCATGCTTGGTTTCGATGCCTACGACACCGTGATGGCCCTGTGGACCGCCGCGGGCCTGCCCGTCCGTCCGGAAGGGCGTGACAGCCAGGCCGCCATGGCGCGTCAGCTGGCCAGCGAGCAGGTCCGCCTGTTCGGGCTGTATGACGACGCACAGCTGGTGGGTGCCGTCCTGGCCACGCACGACACCCGTCGCGGCACCATCAACCGCCTGGCCGTCGCACCAGCCTACCGTCGCCAGGGCCTGGCGCAGCGCCTGATTGCGGCGTGCGAGGCGTGGTTTCACGAGCAGGGTATCGAAGTCTGGATGGCGCTGATCGAAGCGGAGAACTCGGCGTCACTCGCCCTGTTCGAGCATGAGGGGTACCGGGTACACAAGAAAATCGTCTACGTGAGTAAACGGGTGCATCGTGACGCATAATGCGTGTGCCACAGACAGCGATGTTCGGGTGTTTTAGGCACGCATTTTCGTCCAACAGCTCGTCGCAGTAGGAGCTGCGACCTCCCTACTCCCTACTCCGTACTCCCTACTCCCCTTTTGACAACACCCGGCATCTATGTTATAGTCTCGTCCAGCGGTACGCATACCGCAAATCCACACGGTGAAAGAACCTATGTTCTGTTTTACTCCCTCCCCTAGGAGCCCGCGGAGGTTACTGCCGGACGAATAGTCTGGATAGTTTCTTTTGGGCCAACCCCGGGTGGGGTCAGTGATGACAGATTGTGGCAACCAAAGCTCTCCAGGCGGAGAGTTTTTTTTATTGGGTTCAATGGAAATGGAGACCATGATTCGAGCAGGCATCGCCGGCGCAACCGGCTACACCGGTTATGAATTGATCAAAATCCTGCGGCGCCACCCGCACGTCGAGCTGGCCTGGCTGACGTCGGAGTCGAGTGCAGGCGGCCAGCTGAGCAGCGTCTTTCCCTGCCCGTGGGACGACGAGCTGCTGCCGCTGGAGCAGGCGCTGCGCACACGGCTTGATGAAGTCGACGTCGTTTTCTTGTGCCTGCCACACGCGGCGTCGATGACCGCCGTGGCCCAGGTTTTGGACGGCGACGTACGCGCCATCGACCTCAGCGCCGATTTTCGCCTGCGCGATGCCGAGAACTACACACACTGGTACAAGGTCCCGCACACCCACCCCCACCTGCTCGCCGACGCGGTGTATGGCCTGCCCGAGCTGTACCGCACCGCCATTACCGGCGCCCAACTGGTGGCCAATCCGGGCTGTTACCCCACCAGCGTCATCCTCGGCCTGGCCCCCCTCGCGCGCGCCGGCCTGCTCCAGGGCCGCGTCATCGCCGACAGCAAGTCGGGCGTCAGCGGCGCCGGGCGCGGGTTGAAGCTGGGGAGCCACTTCGTCGAAGTCAACGAAAACTTCTCGCCCTACAGCATCGGCCGCCAGCACCGCCACCTGGCCGAAATGGAAGAGCAGCTGCAAGCCCAGGCACCGGGCACCGGGTTCCAGATCGTTTTTTCGCCTCACCTGCTGCCGGTGAGCCGCGGCATCCTGAGCACCCTGTACGTCGAGCTGCCGGCCGGCGTCAGCGGGGACGAGTTACAGGCCCTGTACCGCAACCAATATGCGCAGGAGCCATTCATTCACCTCCTGCCGCTGCACCAGGTCGCCACCCTGCAGCACACGGTCAATACCAACCGCTGCGCCATCGGCCTCAGCCCGCAGTCTGACGGCCTGCTCATCATCACCAGCAGCATCGACAACCTGCTCAAAGGCGCCAGCGGCCAGGCCGTGCAGAACTTGAATGTGATGTTTGGTTGGCCAGAAACGACGGGCCTCGTATGACCACCCAAAAACCACCCATCGTCATCAAAATCGGCGGCAACGAAATCGACGACCCGCAGTTCCTCGGGCGGTTGGTGCAGACCCTGCGCACCCTTCTGGACACGGCACGGCCGGTCATCGTGCACGGCGGCGGCAAAGAGATTGCCCAGCTGCATGCCCAACTCGACGTCCCCTTCGAGACCGTCCAGGGTCTGCGCGTCACCAGCGCCGACAGCCTGCGCCTGGTCGAGATGGTGCTCAGCGGGCTGGTCAACACACGCGTCGTACGCTGGCTGGTCAACGGCGGCGTCGATGCCATCGGCCTCACCGGCGTCGACTTCAACCTGGTGCAGGTCGACCGTATGCAGATCGCAGGCGCCGACCTGGGGTACGTCGGCCGCGTCACCACCGTACGCACAGCCCCCCTCCTTGCCCTGCTGGACCAGGGCCTGGTGCCGGTGATTTCGCCCATTTCCCTGGGTGAAGACGGCCAGACCTACAACGTCAACGCCGACCACGTCGCCGCGGCGGTTGCGCACGCCCTGGGTGCCAGCCGCCTGGTGATGGTCAGCAACGTGCCAGGCGTGCTGATCGCCGGCCGGCCGGTGCGCGCCCTGACCGTGGACCAGGTGGAGGAGCTCATCGACGAGGGCCACATCACCGGCGGTATGATTCCCAAGGTGCGCAGTGCCATGGACGCGGTGCAGGGCGGTGTCTACCAGGCGGTGATTACCGACCTGGCCGGGCTGGCCAACGATGGCGGCACGGCAATCGTCAACAGCCTGTGGGTGGGTGCCACCGGTGCGTGAAATAATCGACCGTGTTGGCCCGCTGTGACCTTCCGAACATTCGCACGTGAAGATGATGGAGCACGCATGAACGCCTACGCTACGATTCAAACCGAACACGACGTCATTCTACAGGTCTACAGCCGTCCCGATTTTGTGCTCACCGGCGGTCGCGGCTCGACCCTCTTCGACAGCGAGGGTCGAGCTTACATCGACTGCGTGGCCGGCATCGCCGTCAACGCCCTGGGGTACGGCGACCCCGAACTGACCGCCGTGGCACAGGAAGCGGCCGCCGGACTCTGGCACGTCAGCAACCTCTATCACACGGCCCCGGCGGCACGCCTGGCGCAGCTGCTCGTCGACACCAGCGGCTTTGCGCAGCGTGTGCACTTCAGCCTGTGCGGAGCCAGTGCCAACGAGGGGGCGTTCAAGATCGCCCGCAAACGGGCGCGCGTGCATCACGGCGAGGGCAAACATACGATCGTCTCCTTCAGCGGGGCGTTTCACGGGCGGCTGTTTGGCTCGCTGGCGGCGACGCCACGCCCTAAGTACCAGCAACCCTTCGAGCCGCTGATGCCGGGCGTGCGCGTGGCCGGGTTCAACGACCTGGCAAGTGCAGCATCGGCGATCCAGGACGATGTTTGCGCCGTCATCGTCGAGCCGATCCAGGGCGAAGGCGGCATCTACCCGGCGACACCGGAGTTTCTCCACGGCCTGCGTAACCTGTGTGATGCCCACGATGCACTGCTCATCTTCGACGAAGTGCAGTGCGGCCTGGGGCGTACGGGCACGCTGTGGGCCTGGCAGGGGTACGGTGTGGTGCCGGACCTGCTCACGACGGCCAAACCGCTGGCGGGCGGGCTGCCGATGGGGGCCATTCTCATGACCCAGGCCGTGGCCGACGTCATGGCCGTGGGCGACCACGCCAGCACCTTTGCCGGCGGGCCGTTCGTGGCCACGGTGGCCGAGGCGGTGGTGCGGCGCATCAGCGCACCCGCCTTCCTGGCTGACGTGGTTGCCAAGGGGACCTATTTCAAAGAACGGCTGCAGGAGATCAACTCGCCGCACATCCGTGAGGTGCGTGGCCAGGGACTGCTGCTCGGCCTGCAGCTCGACATCGCAGCCAATGACGTGGTCAAGGCCGGGCTGGACCAGGGTCTCATCCTGGTCAATGCCGGGCCGGACGTGCTGCGCCTGGTGCCGCCGCTGGTCATCACGCGCGACGAGATCGACACGGTGGTCGACCGGCTGGGTGCCATCATGCGCACGCTGGGGTGAGCCGGTGTGCGCGAGTCGGTAGGACCGGGACAAAACGGCAGCATTGCGTGATCGTTTTGAGCGTCGAACCTGGACCGCAACAGCCCTCGGCGATCGCCCCGGGCTGGCGCATGCCAGAGGATGAGGTAGGGAAAATGGCAGACATCACCGTACGACCTGCACAGGCCGCCGATGCGGCGAGCATGTCCGCGCTGATCGGTGCGTATGCGGCACAGAACCTGATGCTGCCGCGCAGCGAGGCGCAGATTCAGCGCGCCCTGGGCGATTTCCTGGTGGCCGTGGCCAGTGAGGAGGACGGCAGCCAGCAGATCGTGGGCTGTGGTTCGCTGGCGGCATTGTCGCCCGAGCTTGCCGAGATTCGTTCCCTCGCCGTGGATGCCGACTTCCAGGGTTACGGATTGGGTGGTATACTCGTTGGTAAGCTGGTCGATGCGGCCCTCGCGCGCGGCTTTCGCCAGGTGTGCGCACTGACCCTGCGGCCGCGTTTTTTCGAGCGACAGGGGTTTACGGTCGTGGACCGCTGGAATATCTCACCCAAGTTGTGGCAGGAGTGTATCTACTGCCCCAAGTTCCACCACTGCGACGAAATTGCCGTTATCATGGAGCTGCCCGAGGCGGTGGAAGTTGCAAACGAGACGCCGGCCCGTCGCAACGGCGTGCTGAAGCGACTGATTCTGGCCCCGCTGCGCATGGTGATGCTGTAGGGGGTTGTGAATAAAACCCGAAGGGTCTTCGGGTGAGGGAAACAAACGATGCAAGCCACCCTTGTTTTAGAAGACGGTACCGTTCTGTACGGCGAAGGCTTCGGTGCGGTCACCCACGCCGTGGCCGAGGTTGTCTTCAACACCAGTCTGACCGGCTACCAGGAAGTCATCACCGACCCCTCGTACCACGGGCAAATGGTGGTGATGACGGTGCCGCACGTGGGCAACGTCGGCGTCAATCGTGAAGACGTCGAGTCGGGCCGGCCGCAGGTGAGCGGCTTCATCGTGCGCGAGCTGAGTCCGCTGGTCTCGAACTGGCGCGCCACTGCCACCCTGTCCGATTATCTTCAGCAGCACGCGATTCCAGGCATCAGCGAAATCGACACACGCCGGCTGACGCGGCAACTGCGCGACGGCGGCGTGATGCGCGGCGCCATCGCCACCGACGGCACCGACCCAGAAACCCTGCTGCACCTGGCACGGACGTGGGAGGGTCTGGACGGGCGCGACCTGGTGCGCGCGGTGACCTGTAACGGCATCACCTTTTGGGAAGAGGGCACCCCACCGGCATGGGAACGCCATAACCAGCCCGGATCGATCGAACCCGCACCGCTCGTCGTCGCCTACGATTTCGGCAGCAAGTGGAACATCCTGCGCCGTCTGACCAGCCACGGATGTCGCGTCGCCGTGGTGCCGGCCGATACCTCCGCCGCGGCCGTGCTGGCCATGCACCCGAATGGGGTTTTCTTGTCCAATGGGCCTGGCGACCCGGCGGCGGTGACCTATGCGGCGCAGGCGGTGCGTGACCTCTTGCAGACCGACATGCCCGTCTTCGGTATCTGCCTGGGACATCAGATCCTTGGCCTGGCCCTCGGTGGACGCACCTACAAGCTCAAGTTCGGCCACCACGGCGGCAACCAACCGGTCAAGGACACGATCAGCGGCCGCGTGCAGATCACCAGCCAAAACCACAACTACGCCGTCGATCCTGCTTCGCTGCCGGCGGAGGCTGAAGTCACGCACTGGAACCTCAACGACGGCACCGTCGAGGGACTACGCTTGCGTAACCGGCCCGTATTTTCGGTCCAGTACCACCCCGAAGCCAGCCCCGGCCCCCACGACGCCGACGAGCTATTTGCGCGCTTCGTGCAATCTATGCGAGAATAGGGAGTAGGGAGTAGGGAGTAGGGGGGTGAGGTATGACACGGGTCGTTCGGGTGGCGGTGGTGGGCCTCGGCAATGTTGGCCGGGGTTTTCTTTCGCTCATGATCCAGAAGCACGATGTGCTCGCCAGTCGCTACGGCCTGAGCCTCAAGCTTACCGCCGCGGCCGATAGCTCGGGTGGTGTCTTCGACGGGCGCGGCATCGACCCGGACACCCTGCTGCAGCACAAGACCGCCAGGGGCGGCATCGGCTCGTTTCCCTACGGTGGTAAACCGGGCCTCTCGCCGGTGGAAGTCGTGCACCGGTCCAAGGCCGACGTGCTCCTGGAGGCGTCACCCGTCAATTTACAGACCGGTCAGCCAGGCCTGGACTGCGTGCGCGCTGCCCTGCAAGAGGGACTGCACGTCATTCTGGCCAACAAGTCCCCCCTCGTGCTGGCCTACCGTGAGCTGATGCGCCTGGCGCACAGCAAAAACTGCCGTATCGGCTTCAGTGCCACCGTCTGTGGTGCCCTGCCGGTGGTCAACATCGGGCAACGCGACCACGTGGCCGTGCGGTACACCAGGATCGAAGGCATTCTCAACAGCACCAGCAACTACATCCTGACGGCCATGGAAGCGGGTGAATCGTTTGCTGGGGCTGTCTACCAGGCACAGCACGAGGGCGTGGCCGAGACCGATCCCACCCTCGACGTGGAAGGTTGGGATACGGCCAACAAGCTGGTCATCCTCGCCAACAGCGTGCTGCACTTTCCCTGCACGCTGCAGGACGTCGAGGTGCGCGGCATCCGCGGCATTGGCCCTGAAGACCTGCGCCGCGCGCGGGCCCACGGCGAAGTGGTCAAGCTGCTGGCGGTCGCGCTGCCGTTTGGAGATGCGTACCGCCTCAGCGTCCACCCCGCCCGTTTACCAATTACGCATCCCCTGGCCGGCGTCAACGGCTGGGAGATGGGCGTCGTCTGGCACACCGACATCATGGGTGTGCAATTTGCCAAGGTCGACGAGCGCGGCGCCGTACCCACGGCGGCCGCCATGCTGCGTGACCTGGTCAATCTCTACGTCTAGACCAACCATGCCCAAACGTTTTGATATTCACTCGATCCTGATCCTCGGCGCGGGTCCAATCATCATCGGCCAGGCCGCCGAGTTCGACTACAGCGGTACCCAGGCAGTCAAAGCGCTCAAACGTGAGGGCTACCGCATCATCCTGGTCAACTCCAACCCGGCGACCATCATGACCGACCCCGACCTGGCCGATGCTACTTATGTTGAGCCGCTTACCGTCGACGTGGTGGAGAAGATCATCGACCTGGAACGCCCCGACGCCCTGTTGCCCACGGTGGGCGGTCAAACGGCGCTCAACCTGGGCGTAGCCCTGGCCGAGCAGGGCATCCTGGCGAAATACGGCGTGCAGCTGATCGGCGCCAGCCTGCAGGCCATGCGCATCGCCGAAGACCGTCTGCTGTTCAGGGATGCCATGCTGGCGGTGGGCCTGGCCCTGCCGCAGTCCGGCCTGGCGGCGACGGCCGATGAGGCGCTGGCGATTGCACACTCGATCGGCCGGTATCCACTGCTGATTCGCCCCAGCTTCACCCTGGGCGGGTCGGGTGCGGCGACGGCGTTCGACGAAGACGACTTCATCGAGAAGATCGAGTTCGGCCTGCGCGAAAGCCCGGTGCACACCTGCCTGGTCGAAGAATCGGTCCTGGGCTGGAAAGAGTTCGAGCTGGAGGTGATGCGCGACCGCGCCAACAACTTCGTGGTGGTCTGCTCGATCGAGAACCTGGACCCGATGGGGGTGCACACCGGTGACTCGATCACCGTGGCGCCGGCGCAGACCCTGACCGACAAGGAGTACCAGCGCCTGCGCGACCAGGCGCGCCTGGTCATGGAAACGGTGGGCGTGGAGACCGGCGGCAGCAACGTGCAGTTTGCCGTCGATCCGGCCACAGGACGCGTCGTCGTCATCGAGATGAACCCGCGCGTCAGCCGGTCGTCGGCCCTGGCCAGCAAAGCGACCGGTTTTCCCATTGCCAAAATCGCTGCCCTGCTGGCGGTCGGTTATACGCTAGACGAGATCAAAAACGACATTACACGCGAGACGGTGGCCGCGTTCGAGCCGAGCATCGACTACGTCGTGGTCAAGCTGCCGCGCTGGGCCTTCGAAAAATTCCCCAACGTCGACTCGGTGCTCGGCCCGCAGATGAAGTCGGTCGGCGAGGTGATGGCGATGGGGCGCACCTTCAAGGAAGCCTTGATGAAAGGCCTGCGCGCCCTGGAGTGGAAGCCGACCCGCACGCTGCCGGTCGATTGGCAAGAAGGACTGCGCGTACCGACACGCGAGCGCATCTTCTACGTGCTAACCGCACTGCGCCAGGGTATGGCGACGGAGGAAGTCAGCCACCTCAGCGGTTTCGACCCCTGGTTCGTCGCGCAGATGGCACAGCTGGTCGAGATGGAACACGCCCTGGCGGCGCACAACCTGGAATCACTGCCGGCGGACCTCCTGCGCCGCGCCAAACGCACTGGCTTTGGTGATGCGCAGATTGCCACGATGCTCAGCGGTGGGCTGGGTACCGGCGTCTTTCGCGGCGACCGCACCCCGGTCAGCGAGGTGGCCGTGCGTGCCCGACGTAAGGCGTTGGGCATCCTGCCCACCTACCAGCGCGTCGACACCTGCGCCGCCGAGTTCGAGGCCTACACCCCCTACCTCTACGGCACCTACGAAAGCGCCGACGAGGCGCCGCCCAACGACCGCCCCAAGGTGATCATCCTCGGCGGCGGACCCAACCGCATCGGCCAGGGCATCGAGTTCGACTACTGCTGCTGCCACGCTGCGTTTGCCCTGGCGGACCTGGGCTACGAGACGGTGATGGTCAATTGCAACCCGGAGACGGTCAGCACCGACTACGACACCTCGGACCGTCTGTACTTCGAGCCGTTGACCCTGGAAGACGTGCTCAACATCGTCGAGCGTGAGCTGGCCATCTCGCCGGCGGCGCGTGCCCAGTCCGGCGTGATCGTGCAGTTCGGCGGGCAGACACCGCTCAACCTGGCGCACGGCCTGGCCGCGGCGGGCATACCGATCCTGGGCACGTCGCCCGATGCCATCGACCTGGCCGAGGACCGCGGCCGTTTCGGTGACCTGCTGGTGACGCTCGACATCCCTGCGCCGGCCAACGCCACCGCCTCATCCGTGGCCGAAGCACGCCGCGTGGCACGGCAGATTGGTTATCCGGTGTTGGTGCGCCCCAGTTACGTGCTGGGCGGGCGCGCCATGGCGATCGTGTACGACGACGATACGCTGGCGCGTTTCGTACAGGAAGCGGCCCACGTCAGCGAAGGCCGGCCGGTGCTCATCGACCAGTACATCGAGGACGCCTTCGAGGTTGACGTCGATGCCGTGGCCGACGGCGCGCGCGTCGTCATCGGCGGGGTGATGCAGCACATCGAAGAGGCGGGCGTGCACAGCGGTGACAGCGCGTGCGTGCTGCCGCCGTATAAGATTAGCCAGTACCACCTCAGCATCATGCGCGAGTACACCGAAAAGCTCGGCCTGGCGCTGGGTGTGTGCGGCCTGATGAACGTGCAGTACGCAATCAAGGACGACATCGTCTACGTGCTCGAAGTCAACCCGCGTGCCAGCCGCACTGTGCCTTTCGTCAGCAAAGCCACCGGTGTGCCCCTGGCTAAAATCGCTGCCCGGGTGATGGCCGGCAAAACCCTGACCGAGCTTGGCCTGGTCGAAGAACCGCCGATCGACGGCTTCTTCGTCAAGGAAGCCGTACTGCCCTTCCGCAAGTTCGTGGGGGTCGATACGCTGCTGGGGCCCGAGATGCGCTCCACCGGCGAGGTCATGGGCCACGCCAGCCGCTTCGGCCACGCCTTCGCCAAGGCGCAGATGGCCGCCGGCGACCGGCTGCCGCTGAGCGGCACGGCCTTCCTGTCGGTCAACGATTACGACAAAGGCAGCGTGCTCAAGATCGCACGCGACCTGCACCGCATGGGGTTCGACCTGGTGGCCACGCGCGGCACGGCGGCCACGCTGGTGCGCGCCGGCCTGCCCTGTACGCCGGTCAACAAGGTCAAGGAAGGCTCACCGCACGTCGTCGACCTCATCAAGGCCGGCAAGATTCAGCTGATCGTCAACACCCCCCTGGGACCAGCCGCCTTCGACGACGGCAAATCGATCCGTACCGAAGCGGTGCGCCACGGCGTGCCGCTCATGACCACCCTCAGCGCCGCACAGGCCGCGGTCAGCGGCATCCGCGCCCTGCAGATGAAAGAGCTCAAAGTGCGCAGCTTGCAGGATCATTATCGGCATCGAAAATGAACCCCAAAAAAATCATCGAAGTCACCGACCTCACCAAAGTCTTCCGCATCAACTTGAAAGATCCCGGCGTCTCTGGCGCGTTGAAGGCGTTGGTGCGGCCGCGGACAATGAACAAGGTGGCGGTGAACCAGATCAGCTTCAGCGTCGAGCCGGGTGAGATGGTCGGTTACATCGGCGTCAACGGTGCCGGTAAGTCGACCACGATCAAGATGCTGACCGGTATCCTGGCCCCGACTAGCGGCGGTGTGCAGGTCCTGGGGCGTGACCCGCATCGCCAGCGCGTGGCCAATGCGCGCGACATCGGCGTCGTCTTTGGCCAGCGCACGCAGCTGTGGTGGGACCTGGCGCTGATCGAGTCGCTCAACCTGGTGGCGCGCATTTACAACGTACCGCCGGACGTGTACGCGCAGCGGCTGGCCGAATTTAGCCAGGTGCTGGAGCTCAAAGAACTGCTCAAGATGCCCATCCGCAACATGTCGCTGGGTCAAAAGATGCGTTCCGAACTGGCGGCGACGTTGATCCACGATCCACAGATTGTCTACCTGGACGAGCCGACGATTGGCCTCGACCTGATCGTCAAAGAGCGCATTCGCGAGTTCATCAAACGGCAGAACCGTGAGCGCGGCACCACCGTGATTCTGACCACCCATGACCTGGGCGACATCGAAGAGCTGTGCCAGCGCGTCATCATGATCGACGACGGCCAGCTGATCTACGATGGGCCGCTGAGCACGATCCGCGACCGCTTTGGCAAGTACCGGACGATCACGTTCGAGACGCAGCAGCCGGCCGGGGCGATCGCCCTGCCAGTCGGGGCCGAAGTGCAGACGACCGAGGAGCGCAAGCTGGTGCTGCGCTTCGACCGCACGGTGACCACGGCCAGCCAGGTGGCATCCGCAGTCATGAGCAACGTCGACGTGCTCGACTTTGCCCTGGCCGAGCCTGACCTGGCTTCGATCATCCGGCAGATCTACCGCGGCGCCCTGCGCGGGGAGGATGACGACGAACAACCCGCCGCGGAGGTGCCGGCCGCATGATCCACCTGCGTGAACGCATCGCGGCCTACTGGGCATTCGCTGCGATGACACCGAAGTTGTTCCTGGCCTACCGCATCTGGCTCTGGATGGAGTTTTTCGTCCAGATCCTCGCCATGATTATCTTCGTCTTCTTTTGGCGTGCGGTCTACGCCAGCAATCCGACACTGGGTGGGCTGACGCTGGACCAAACGCTGAACTACGTGCTTTTGGCGCAGGTCTTTGCACCGCTCTCGCAGACGCACCTGATTTTTGACCTCGGCTATGGCATGCGTGAGGGCATGATCGGCATCGAGCTGCTGCGGCCGGTCGATTTCCAGGGCCGTTATTATGTCACCAGCCTGGCTGAGCTGGTCGTTGCCTTGATTCTGCGTATTCCGTTGTTGGTAATTGCGGTGCTGATCTTCGGTGTCACGCTGCCCGACGATCCGTTGGTGTGGCTGGCATTTCTCGTGGCGCTGGTGCTGGGGCATGCGGTTATCTTCTTCTTCGACTGGATCCTGGCCTGCATGGCGTTCTATACGACCGAGGTGTGGGGCTGGAGTGTGCTGCGCTACGGGATTGGCCTGTTCTTCAGCGGTGCACTGATTCCGCTGGCCATCATGCCGCCGACGCTGCAGGCGATTACGCTGGCCCTGCCGTTTGCGCAGGCCTTGTACATGCCGGTATCGATCCTGAGCGGAATTACGCCGCTGTCGCAAGTGCCGCAGGTCTGGCTGGGGCAGCTATTGTGGATGGTCGGGCTGTTTGCGGCGTCACGCCTGGTATTTCGTTTCGCCGTGCGTGCGGTGACGGTGCAGGGGGGCTGATGCTGCGACGTTACCTGGGTCTCTACTGGCTGTTTTTGAAGCAGCGCTTCAAGATCCTGATGGAGTACCGAGTCAACTTCCTGATCGGTGCCTCGTCGACGGTCGCCGAGCAGGCAGCCGGGCTGCTCACGGTGTGGGTGGTGATGCGCCAGGTGCCAACGCTGCAGGGATGGAGCTACTACGAGGTCCTGCTGATCTACGGTCTGATCGTGCTGGCGAAGTCGATCAACCACATGTTTGCCGACAACC
>CAZXQZ010000125.1:0-13665 GCA_964642445.1 uncultured Anaerolineae bacterium | reverse complement strand
ACAAAAAAGCTCGAACTCTGACTCCGCGTCAGCTCCGATTGGGTCAAACTATTGACGTACACCGTGAAGGGGTGCGAACCGGCTGTCAACCGGCCGCGCGGCACGCGCACCGACACGGTAGCATGCCCCTGCTGGCCACCCGCCAGGGCCACGGTGTTGGGTGTGACGGTGTAGGTGTCGGCGGGCAGACCTTCGACCTGCACCTGGTAAGCGCCCGGCTCGCGCGTGCGGTTACTGATTTCCACCAGGTAAGCGGCGGTCACCGCTTCGTTCGTCACCGCGGACCGCTGCTGCGGATCGGGCACGACCTGCACGGCCAATGGGCTGCGGTTGACCAGCAGGTAGAGAAACACGGCCGAATAGATTACGAATACGGCAGTCACAGCCAGGGCCTTGGCCGAGATCGGGAACTCGCGCTGCTGCGCCCGGCTGCGCTGCCCGAATGAGAATTCGATGATGCCCGGTTTGCCAAGTGGTTGCAGCACGTCTTCACAGGCGACGATGCATTCCGCACAGTCGATACATTCGAGCTGCATCTTCTGCTTGCGCGGTTCCAGGTCGACCGGGCAGATACGCGAGCACGCGTAACAATTGATGCAGTCCCGTGAACGTTCGGTCATGAAACGAACGCGCAGGGTGTCGCGGTCGGTCAGAATCGACTGAATCATGCCATAGGGGCAGGCCGATTTGCAGAATGTGTGGCGCAGGAACAGTGCGTCCAACACCACGATGACCGCGGTTATCACCAGCAGTCCCCAAACCCACGGCGTGAAGCTACCCGTCGTAAGCTCAGCCCACAGCTCCTGTGGTGCGATAATGTAACTCATCGTCGCAAAACCTACGGCGGCTGCAAACACGATCAATACCACCAGGGCGATGCCGGCCAGCAGGTAGCGCAGCAGGCCCTTGTGGTTCCGGATGTGCTTCAGCGCCCAGTTCGCTGCCTCCGAGAGCGGCGTCTGCGGGCACAACCAGCCGCACCACACCCGGCCAAAAACCAGCGTCACCGCCATGAAGAAGAAGACAAACATCAAGGTCGCCAGCAGCAGAAAATAGAACTCTTCCATCCACACGGTCTGGCCAAAAATGACCATGTACTGGCCACGCAAATCGATACGGAACCAGTTGAGCAGCGGAAGTGCAAACAACAGCACCATGAAGACCAGTTGAATGACGTGCCGCACCGGCCGCCAGGGCCACGCCGTCGTGCGGTTGCGCCGCGGTTGGGTGGTGGGTTCAATGAGTGTGATGCTTGCCATGCCTATGCCTCGCGCGTGGGAGTCGATGGACGCGGTTCGTCGTCATCGTCTTCGAGGATACGATACTTGATATCTTCGACATTGTCGTACTGCCCGCTGCGGATGGCCCAGACCAGCACCAGCCAGGCGCCAATGGCCAATAGCAGCGCAACAGCAATCAAAAACCAGGTGGACCACATGGGACTATTTTGCCTGATGAACTGGGATAGGGGAATGATATGGCGCAGGTTCGAGCGACGGTTTCTGGAAACGGCGCAGACGCAGCGAATTACCAACCACCGACAGCGAACTGACCGCCATCAATGCCGCTGCCCAAATCGGGTTCAAGATGCCGGTTGCGGCCAGAGTCACTGCGACCAGGTTGTAACCAAACGCCCACACCAGGTTCTCCGTGATGATGCGCCACATCTGGCGTCCCAAGTCGAGCGCAACCACGACGCCGTGCAGGTCACCCCGTTTGCCCAACAGCGTGACGTCCGACGCCTCGATGGCCACGTCGGCACCGGCACCGATCGCGATACCCACCGCGGCCTGCGCCAGCGCCGGTGCGTCGTTGATACCATCACCGACGAAGGCGACCTGGTGATCCGCGCCGCCCTGCGCCCGTACGACGTCGGCTTTGGCGGTGGGCAGCACACGAGCATGAACCTGGTCCAACCCAATCCCCACACGCCCAGCCACCGCCAGGGCGGCACCGCGTTGATCACCGGTGACCAGACCGACCTGCACGGTCTTGCGCTGCAGATACGCCACTACATCCGCTGCTTCCGGCTTGACCTCGTCGGCCAACCGCAGCACACCCGCCAGTTGCCCCTCGATACCAACGAAAACCTCGGTCATCTCCGATTCCCCGGCGTGGGGAAAGGCACCCACCGCTGCGAATTCGGACTGGCCGACGCGTACGATCGCGCCATTTACCGCTGCCTCGACACCCTGGCCCGGGAACGCAGCAAACGCCTCTGCCGCGGGCAAGCTCAATCCCCGTGCCCGCGCCGCCGTCACGATCGCATGCCCCAGGGGATGCTCCGACTGTGCCTCGACGGCAGCCGCCAACACCAACACGGCATCGGGATCGAACGCCGTCGCGGCCGCTTCGATGCCCACCAGGCTCAGGCGCCCGCGGGTCAGCGTGCCCGTTTTGTCGAACAACACCGTCTTGACGTGCGCCAGCTGCTCCAAGACAGCGCCCTCACGAATCAGCACACCCAACTCGGCCCCACGGCTGAGGCCCTGCATCAACGCCACCGGCGTCGCCAGACCCAGGGCGCACGGGCACGCTACGACCAGGACCGCAATGGCCGGCATCAGGCTGACCGACCAGGACTGTGTGCGCTGCCACCAATAGAGAAACGTCAGCACGGCAATGCCGGCAACCACCGGCACAAAATAGGCCGAGACGCGGTCGGCCAGGCGTTGAATCGGGGCGCGGCTGGCCTGTGCCTGCTCGACCACCCGCACGATTTGCGCCAGCACCGTGTCGCTGCCCACGCGGCGTGCTTCGATCACCAGGTGCCCCGTGCCGTTGAGGGTGGCACCAATCACCTCGTCACCTGTGCGCACGGCCACCGGCAGCGGCTCACCTGTCAGCATAGCCTGGTCGACAGTCGACTGCCCCTGTAGGACGATACCATCCACGGGGATCTTCTCGCCGGGCCGCACCACCAACCGGTCGCCGATCTGGACTTGCTCCACCGGCACCGTACGTTCGATATCCTGCCCGGTTACGGCATCGACGACCAGGAGGGTCGCCTGGTGTGCTCCCAGGCGCAGCAGGGACCGGATCGCCTGCGTGGCGCGGCCCTTGGCCAGGGACTCCAGGTAGCGACCGACCAGGATCAGCGTCACGATGGTCGCGGCGGTGTCGAAGTAGAGGTGCAAACCGCCTTGCAGCAGGACGATCGTGCTGTAGAGGTAGGCCGACATCACGCCCATGATCACAAGCGTGTCCATGTGTGGGCTGCGGTGGCGGACGGCGGCGATGGCGCTGCGCCAGAAAGGCCAGGCACAGTACGTCACCACGATCGTCGTCATGAACCAAAGCAGCCAGCCAATGCGGGCGCGCACATCGAGCGGCACCTCGATCTGCGGTAGAAAGCCAACGTAGAACACGCCACTGAACATCATGATGTTCATGCTAAGGAAGGCGGCGGTGCCGAGACGCAGCAGCCAGTCGCGGTTCGGGTCGGAGGCTGCGCTGGGGGATGGCTCATCGGGGCTGCGAGCGCGGTAGCCCAGGTCGCGAATAGCCGATGCCACCACTGCCGGTTGGGTCAGCGCCGGCACATAACGCAGCTCCATCTTTTCAGTGGCAAAATTGACTTCAGCCGACACCACACCGGGCTGATGGGTGGCCACGCGCTCGACCAACGTCGAGCACGAGGCACACCACAGCCCACCCAGCTGCAGCGTGACCGTTTCGGTTGGACCCTCGAAGGGCGCGCCCGTTGTGGTTTCATCCGTGCTCAGCGCATACTGCAGCCCTTTATCCTGTACCAGGACAAACACGCGTTTGCAGCCGTGGCAGCAGAAGGTATGTGCTTCGCCGTGAATGGTAACGCGCACGGGGTCAGGTGCCGGCAGCCCGCAGAGGTCGCAGGTTAAGGTCATGATCACTCGTCCGGTTTGGCACGGCCGTCAACCGGTAAAAAAACCCTTCGGGTCTCGCAGACCCGAAGGGTTTTGGCATGACTGCCTTCAGGGTACTGGCTCCATGTCAGCGCTCAGGTTGCCGCGCGCATCCTGAATGCCATAGCCGGCGATGGCCCCCATGGTCGCACCGTAGATCATGTTGGCAATGAAGACATCGATGAAGGTAGCAACACTGACCATCGCCAACATTTCGGACATCGTCGTCGGTCCAACCGCCGCACCCGAGACTTGCAGGAACAGCGGTACCAGGGGCAGCCCGGCCACAGCGCAGATGATCCAGAAGATACCTGCGTACAACACGCCGCGCAGCCACAGGGGGCCGGGTAGGAACCGGTATACCTGGCCGTAGATGAAGACCGCGGCCAGGAAGGTACCCACGGCGGCATGTGCGATCCAGGCGACCCAGGGATACTGGCCCGGTTCCAGGGTACGACCGGTAATGGCCTGGTAGATTACCAGGAGAAACTCGGAGCCGGAATCCCACACAAAGTGATCCCAGGCAGCAAAGAGGATGGCACCGAGCGTGCCACCGAGCAAAACCAGGACGAACCGCATGATGCTCTTACGATAATCGGTCGATCGTGTGGTCATTGGCACCTATCCCTTTTCCAACAGATCAGAAGGCCCGGTGACCTGCTGACCCTGGACAACGGCATGTGATCAGCCGCCCTTGAGTGTGTTGAGATACGCCACGAGGTCGAAGAGCTGCTCCTCGGTCAGAGTCGTGGCGAAATTGTTCGGCATAACGCCATCGTTGAAACCGGCAACGACGTACGCCGCCGGACTCACGATCGACTCGTACAGGTACTGCGGTCCCGAAGCGGCCTTGCCCGCATACCCCGCGTCCGTGATAAGTTCCGATGCCCTGGTGCTGATGGCCGACAGGTTCGGACAAACCGGCTGTTCGGTACCAGTGACCTGGTGACAGGCAGCACAGGCCTGGGACGCAAATACCTGCTGTCCCCTGACTGCGTCACCGCCGGCCAGGGCATCGTCGGCGGGCAGTGCAGCCACCACCGGCACTGGTGTGGCGACCGGCTCGCCGCCTGGTGCCGGTGTCGTCTCAGGGACGATGAAAGCCTCGGCAACGGCAGTCGCTGTGGCGACGACGTTCTCGTTCAGGTACGGTGAATTGGCGGGCATTGCAAGCTGGGTGAACAGATAGTACGCGCCCCAGCCGAGAAGTGCAATGTAGAGTAACCAGAGGAAGATCGGGATACCTGGGTCCTTTTCGCGCTCCAAATGGGCTCCCTCTTCCATAATGACTGGCGTATCAGCCATGCGTGCCTCCCCTTGGCGTTCAATCCTCTTCGAGGTCCAACATACGGTACTTGACGCCCTCGATGTCCTCGAACTGCTCGGTGCGACGTGCCCAAATGTAGAAGAGCACCATCACGAGGGCAAACACACCCGCAACAGCCAACATCATGCCAACTGATACGGTCACGTTACCCTCCCTTGAGCGTATTCAGGTAGGCGACGATATCGACGATCTGCTCCTGGCTCAACGTGGTCGCAAAATTGTTGGGCATGACCCCATCGTTGAAGCCAGATACGATGAATGCGCCCGGGTTGATAATCGATTCGTGCAGGTACTGGAGCCCCGAGGTGGCCTGTCCCGCGTAACCGGCTTCCTCGATGATCGTTGCGGCCTGGGTCGCGATGGCTGATAGATTGGGGCAGACCGGGGCCGCCGTACCGGTGACCTGGTGGCAGGCAGCGCAGGCCTGCGAGGCAAAGACCGACTCGCCCCTGACCGGATCGCCCTTGGCCAGCTCGTCGTCGCTCAACAACGCCACGGGCGGCGGGGGTACCGGCGTAGCGGCCGTGCCATCCCCTTCGGTGGTGGGTGGTGCGGCTGTTTCCGGCTTCGAGTTCAAACTCAGCAGGTAGGCCGTCAACGCCTCCAGCTGCTGGTCGCTCAGGTACGCATACGAAGGCATGATCGAGCCAGGTGAAACCGAGCGCGGATCGATGAGGTGTTGGATATGCCACGCTGCCGCCGGCAGACGATCCCCAACCCACATGATGTCGGGGCCGGTGCGTTCGGAACCCAGGGTGGCTGGTTGGCGGAAGACGTAATCACCGGCCACCGACACCGGACCGAAATTCATGTTTTGATCGGCCACGACGGGCCGCACGTACTGCGAGTGGCAGTACCAGCAGCCTTCCTGCAGGTAAATCGCGCGGCCCTGACTCTCCAAATTACTCGGCGGTTTGGCACGGGCCGATGGGGTGATCAGATCGGTATCGGTGAGCGGGAGCACCGTGGTGATGGCTGTCCCAACCAGGAAGATGAGCAGCACGCCCGCGAGAACGACGTTGAGTCGCATAAATGGACCCCCTCCCTCACAAAGCCGCTGCAGCCGGCTGCGGTTGGCCCGCATCGGCTGCTTCTGGTTTGTTCTGCCACGTGATGTAGACGTTGTACGCAAACAGCAGAACACTGATCAGCATCAGAACACCGGAGATCAAGCGGATCATGTAGTACGGTGCCTGGGCGCGTACACTCTCCAGGAACGGTACACCCTGTGTCCACATGGCACCCTGCACAAGACCACCGATCCAGAGGCTGATCGCAAAACCAAAAAAGCCGACCAGCGCAAACCAGAACTGCCATTCCATGAGCGACGGCCGCGCCATTTCCTTTCGCCCCACGAGCCTCGGCAGGACGTAATAGATCGCACCCATGGCGAAGAAGGTAAACGTGCCAAACACCGCCAGGTGAGCGTGTCCCGGCACCCAGTTGGTGAACTTCACCGCCTGACTGACCGTGCGCAGCGACTGGCTGGGTCCCTGCAGACAGGTAATCAGATAAAAGACAGTGCCGGATACGAAAAATCGGATCGGCAGACTCGTCACCAGCAGATGCCATTTGCCGCGCATCGTACCCAGGAAATTCACCACCACGGTCGAAACGGGCAAAATGAGCAGAATACTGAACATGATGGCGACTGTCTGCAGCCAGTATGGTACCGGTCCCCACACCAGGTGATGTGCGCCCGTCCAAATGTAGAAAAAGCCAATCGTCCAAAAGCCGATCAGCGACAGGCGGTGACTGTACAGGGGGTTGCGGGTGATGACCGGCAGCAGGTAGTAGACACTACCGACACCCAGGGTGGTGAACCACAGTCCCAGGATGTTGTGGCCGTAGAACCAGTTGATGTTGGCATCGTTGACCCCGGCAATCGCGCCGGCAAAGGGGGCCTGGGTGGTTGCGGCAAACGGCGTAATCCACATGACGTTGCCGATGAAGTAGACCATGGGCATCCAGATGAACGACCCCATGATGTACCACAGGCTCGCATAGAGCTGTCGCTCCTTGCGCAGCAGCACGGTCATGAAGACGTTGATCCCAGCCAGGAACAGGCCCACCATGACCCCCACGTCCAGAATCCAGATCAGCTCGGCATATTCACGCCCTTGCGACATGCCCATGAGCAGGGTGATGGCACCCAACAGCACGACCAGGTTCCACGCCCACATCGTGAGATTACCCAGCCGTTCACTCCACATTGGGCGGCGGCAGAGCTTGGCCGTCACGTAATAGGCGATACCGATCTGGGCCATTGACAGCCAGCCAAATGCCTGCCCGGCGATGTGCGTCGGGCGCATGCGGCCAAACGACAGAAAGCCGATCCCGCCCAGAAAATCGGGATATGACATTTTGATGGCCAGAATTACGCCGAGGGTGGATCCCACCACCAGCCAGAAGACGGCTGATAAGATGAAGCGGCGGGCTGAACTTCCATTCTCATTGCTTAGAATCAGTTCCATTCAGTGCCTCCCAAACAGGAAAAGGGAAGAAACGATAGTGCCAACTCGATCGGTCCGGCATAGGGATTTCGTCGTGTTGGCTATCGAGGGTTGCGTTCTGGTTTATTTTACCATTACACTTCGTGATTTGTAAAGCTTTTCACGAACGCACAACACCTTGCGGCAGCCGTACACGGTCGATCGTGGATTCAGCGCGAGGGAAGTCTTGCGATGCGGGCAAACGCCGGTCAACCTGGCGCCGGCTCGTGTAGGAAGCGCCACTGCTGCACGAGCTGCTGCCACCACGACAGCGCCGGCACGGTCTGTACGACCACCCGATGCTGGCCCGGCAGCCCTTCCGTGGCCACGAACCGGTCACGTCCCACCTGCTCGATCGTGAAGGTGCGTGGGCTGTCGTCGAGCTGTACGGACGCCGCCTCGCGACCGGGCGGCAAACGCAGCCACAAGGGAAAGGCAGCGACCCCGTGCGTCCGGTAGTCCAGGTGCAGCGCCGCAGGTGTGGGTTGGTAGTCATACCATACCTGGCGTTCGCTACCCGGCAGCGCAGCCGTTATCGAGCCAGGATGCTCGCCCAGGCGCACAGTCAGCCGCAGGGCACCGTCGGGCTGCCAGCTGACACCATACAACCCCTGCAGCGTGGCCTGCATGACCGTGGCCGCGGCAGGGGCGTAATCGCTGGCACCCGTGGGTGTCCCGCCGGCCAGGTTGCGCCATTCGGCCGCACGGCCACCGGGACCGCGCCACGTGTGTGCCAGCTGCCGCAGGTGCAGCAGACCGCGTGGCGAATAGCCGGCTTCGAATTCGGCCAGGACCTGCACGCCGGCCCACCAGTCCCACAGGCCACCGTTTTGATATTGGCCCAGCTGCATCTCGGGGTCTGGATAGGTCCAGCTGCCGTACGGGTGCCACAGGCTGAGGCCGGGCCGCGGCTGGCCGGCCGCCAGCTGGGCCGCGGCCAGCTTGTCGAGGATGCTCTGTGCCTGGGATGGGCTGGCAAACCCGGCCCACACGGCGACGGCATTGCCGATCGCGAGAATGCGCCCTTCGTCGAAGTTGTGCTGCCAGGGCGCACTGCCGTCGGCGTTGTCGAGATGAACGTGCAGCCGGTAGAAACCACGATTGGGCTGCCACAGCGTACGATTGGCCGCAGCACGCACGGCGGTCGCGCGCGACCGCCAGCGCTGCGCAGCCGTGATGTCCCCCACGATCTCCCACCAGTCCGCCAGGTGATTTGCCGCACGCCAGGCCAGGACCTGGTCGTAGATCGAGGCAGTGCGGATGGCGCGCGTGGGGTCGATGTCGGTGCGGCTGGCGGCGGTATCGTCGAGCACGACATCGCCCCAGTCGGTGGTATGCCCGCGCCAGATCAGGCCGCTGGCCGCATCGTATCGCGTGCGCCACAACCAGTCCAGGGCAGCGTCCAGCCGGTCGATGACCCGCAGTTCTGTGCCGGCCTGGTCGCTGCCCAACGTCGACGTGAGCCAATCCGCGCCGGCGATTTCGACCACGGTGGCCGCGGCTGCGATGAGGGACGTCTCTTCATCGGAGGTGGCGGATGCTTTGTCGATGCGGCCGTCGGCATGCAACACGCCCGGCAGCGCGCCCGCCCCGGCCCGCCAGCCGTCCTCGTCGCTCGTGGTCACAGCCGTGTACTGGCGACGCAGGAAGGCCTCGATACTCGGCTGCCACGCCGCCGGCGGGTAGAGCGCTTGCGCGGCCGGAACGATCCAGGCCGTGTCACGCGCGTACAGCGGTGGGTAAGGCGTGCCCGGACGAAAGCCGGTGACCGGGTAACCCGCCATATCCACCCAACTCACGTGGGTCTGCGACAAAACCGCCTGGGCGGCGGGCAGGATCTGCTCGACAGCGCGGTCGGCCGGAAACGACCAACCAGTACCGCCTGCCAGGCACACGATCACCCCAACGATCCAGGCCAGCCCCACCAGTGGTTACGGCCCTCCGACCACCGAAGCCGGTTCGTCGTACGAGCGGCGACCGACACGTAGAAAATAGAATAGGAAGGCACCCATGAGCGACAGTACGCCTGATAGCAGTAAGCCGGCTTCGATACTGTAGGCCTGCGACAGGTAGGTGCCGACGATCGGGCTGACAAACGTGGCCACGTAGGTGGTTGTCTGGTTGATGCCGATGTAGCGTGCCTGCTCGCCCGCCGGGCAGGTGTGCAGCAGGATGTCGAAGAAGACCAGGTTGATGCCAGCCTGGAAAACGCCGTTGATTGCGGCGAAGAGCGGCAGCGGCAGCGGCGAATGGGTCAGCGCCGTCAGCAGCGGATACAGGCTGCCGCCGAACACACACAGCAGCAGCACAAACCGCTCTCCCCGGTAGCGGGTGATCCGGGTCCAGGCGATGTAGGCAAGCAGAAGGGCCACGGTCTGTGCCGTATTGATGATACTGATCCAGGCGTCAGACGCATCGGCCTGGCGTACCCAGTAAATGGGCAGCAGTGGCAGCGCCATCGCCAGGCCAGCGCGATACAGAAACTGGCTGAAGGTGAAACGTACGAACTGCGGGCTGTGGCGCAGGACGGTCAGGTCACGGTTCCAGGATGACGTTGGGCGCACACCGGGGGGGGTGACCGGCTGTACCTGGTCGGGCAGCGCGATGCGGCTGGAAAACAGGAAACTGATCAGGCCGCCGATGGCCGAGAGGATGAAAATCACCTGGTAGTTGATTGGAAAACCAAACTGCCCCAGAATCTGACCGGCTACCAGGATAGCCAGGGCATTGGCCAGTCCCAGGATCGACCAGCGCTGTGCCATCAATGAGACGCGCCCGCGCGGTCCGGCCACCTGGCCCATGACCACGGTGAACGCCACCGACACCACCGTCTGTGGCAGGGTGGCCAGCGCCCAGATGCCCACGATGATGACGGGTGCGGCGTCGCCGGCAAAAAAGGGAACCAAACCGGTGAGGGCATAACACGAGAGGACCATCAGGCGTGCCAGGGAGAACCACGGCACGATCTGGCGGCGGTGGGCGAGGAAATTGCCCACCGGAATCGCCAGCAGCATCCCGGTCAGGGCGGGCATGGCGGTGAGCAGGCCCACCATGAAATCGCTGGCACCCAGGCGCACCAGGAAGACCGACAGGAAAGACCCAATACCGGTGGCGATGCCGACGCCGATGGCGTCGATGGTGACGTTGCGCCGGTTGCGCGCGGCTATATCAGGCGGATAACGCAGGGCTGCCCACTGCGTGCTCAGTGAGGAACGGCTCGGTGGAATTGTACCCGGCGGTGCGCCCAGTTCTTCCCAGTGGCCCTGCGGCTCATCGGCCGGGTGCACCCACACCCGCCTGGGCATAGCATATCGCGGCATGAAGGACTCTCAGACAAACCTACGCCGTTGCAGCAGCAGGCTCCTCCATCCACGCCGGCGTGATCTGGTAATGAAGTACGTCGGGGTCGATGTCGGCACCATTGTCCCAGGCAATGGTGCCGCTTTCGATCTTCATGGCTCGAAATCGCGCAGGATTACGCCTGACTGGCTCGAAGATAGGACCGTTCAGGTAGATATCAAGGTCAATTTTGCGTTGAACACCGTTCTCAAAGGTGACCAATACCTCGAAGTCATGAAGGGGTTCTACAGCATGTACGCGTACGCGCGGGCCCAATGTTTCCATATTCTTTGCTCCTCAATTCAGTGGCTCGATTAGATTACGACACCATAGAAGGCTGAGATTCTCGGCATCGAAGTAGTTCTTTCGTTAGTAAGGTGAGGATTATTGTATCAGGGACCCATCGAACCTCCAAACTCAGTCTGAACTACGGCATCGTAACAGTTGCCATCTTTTTGGAAAGATGGCAACTGTGCACAAAAAAGCGCGTGATGTTATTCTTTTGCGAGCCCAAAAGACCGTGGGCGCGTGATGCTTGACATTTGGTGTCCAACTGGTTACAATCTGACCTTCATAATGACCCGTATCGTTGAGGGAGGAAACGACGTTCATGACAATCCGGCGTGTGGTGCTTATTTATCCAAAACGCGATGGCCGCATCCTGGGAAAGGCGGCTGGTGCGCCCTACACTTTGATGCGCCTGGCTTCGCTGGTGCCGGAGGAGATCCCCGTAGAGATTTGGGACGAGAACCTGATGCGGCTGCCGTTGGAAACCTTGGGACCACACGACCTGGTGGGTGCAACCGCAATGAGCCTGGCGATCGACCAGGTCAAGGAGATGGAACCGCGCATTCACAAACAGGGTGCCACCCTGGTGGTGGGCGGTACCCACGTCACGTTGATCCCGGAAGAGGTCGAGCAGTGGGCCGATGCCGTGGTGGTCGGCGAAGCCTACCACACCTGGCCGCAGATCATTCGTGATTTCGACGCCGGCACCCTGCAGCAGCGCTACACCGACGTCTCGTGGTCGGACCTGAAGGGTGTTGCGCCGCTGAGCGACCGCGTCATCCGCATGGTCGACGAAAATCACAACTACTGGACGCCGATGCTCGAGATCACCCGCGGCTGTCCGCGCAACTGCTCGTTCTGCACGGCCATCCGTGTCTCGGGCCGTATCATGCGCCACCGCCCGATCCCAGAAGTGATCGACGAAATTCGCCGGCGGCGCATCAAACGTTTCTTCCTCACCGACGACAACTTTGGCCTCAATTTTCGCACCGATCCCGACTACTGCGCCGAGCTGTTCGAGGCCCTGGCCAAAGAGAAGCTGCACAGCTGGACGGCGCAGGCCGAGCTGATGGTGGGTGAGCACCCCGAACTGCTGGAAATGGCGCGCGCCGCCCACCTCGACAAGTTCTTCATCGGCTTCGAATCGGTCAACCAGTCCAACCGGCGCGAGCTGGGGGGCAAGAGCAAGGGCAAAATCGAAGACTACCGGCGCACGATCAAAACGATGCACGAGCGTGGGCTCAGCGTCGTCGGCCTGTTCGTCTTCGGCTTCGACGGCGACACCCCGTCGGTCTTCCAGGACACCTGGGACTTCATTCGGGAGAGCGAGCTCGATTCGGTCAGCGTCACCATCCTGACACCGTACCCCGGCACGCCGCAGCGCGAGCAGCTGATCCGTGAAGGGCGCCTGCTCGATCAGAGCGTCGACGGGTGGCGTAAGTACGACGTCTCCCACGTTACCTTCACGCCGGCGCAGATGACAGCGCAGCAGCTGTTCGAAGGCTACGATTGGATCTGCAAAAAACTGTACAATCCCCAGGCAATTATGCAGCGCGGCCTGCGCACCCTCTCCCGTCACCCAGCCCACAAGGCACGGCAGAAGTTCTTCTCGTCGTTCAGCACTGATCTGGGTTATCGCACGACGTACAACTGGCGCTATGCGTAGTGTGCAACGTCCCCGGCACTGTCCGCACGATTATTCCTTCAAGAACGAGCTTGCGGACAGTGCCGGGGACGTTTTAATCACCCCGGGCGGCAGTCTGCCGAACCCGTCGGCTGTCGAGGAAATTACCCTGGGTGGTGATTACACCTTCGTTCCTGGTCCGTTCGTTTTCAACAGCAATGGCATCGAAGCAACAGCCGACGGGCGCTGGCTCATCCTCGTCAACACCGCCGCCCAGACGCTGTACAAGGTCGATCCCAGTACCGGTGTGGCTACCACGATCGACCTGGGTGGCCCGATAACGAACGGCGACGGGCTCCTGCTGAACGGCCGCACGCTGTACATCGACCAGAATTTCCTCAACCAGATTGCCGTGGTCGACCTGGCGCCGGACCTGGCATCGGGAACGGTTATTCGCACCATCACCAGCCCGTACTTCCGCATCCCCACCACGATCGCCAAACATGGCGCCGCGCTCTACGCAGTCAACGCCCGCTTCGACTTGCCGGCGCCGGACCCCACCACCGAATACGAAGTCGTGCGCGTTTCACGCTAGACATCAACGTCGCCACGCCCTCCCGCACACAGCGGTTGCGCACCAACAGGGCACCCGGTATTTTCCCCAGAATCCGGGTGCCCACTCATCAAACTCACATCCACCGCTCCCCCTAC
>CAZXQZ010000124.1:11786-13720 GCA_964642445.1 uncultured Anaerolineae bacterium | reverse complement strand
GCGGACTTCGGTTTGGCAATTGAGGCGTCCGTATCCCCAGATGCGGACTTCGGTTCAGCGATTGAAGCGTCCGTATCCCCAGATGCGGACTTCGGTTCGGCAATTGAGGCGTCCGCATCCCCAGATGCGGACTTCGGTTTGGCAATTGAGGCGTCCGCATCCCCAGATGCGGACTTCGGTTCAGCAATTGAGGCATCCGCATCCCCAGATGCAGAGTACGAGGTGCTCCCTACTCCCTACTCCCTGCTCCCTACTCCCTACTCCTTCTTCCAGGTCACCACCCCATCCAATCGGCGGTGTCAACCGCTTCTTTATGCGCGAAAATCATGCCAGCGTTGTGATTGGATTTGATCGGTGACAGGAGATTCACATGGCAGAGGTACTCAAACAGTTTTCAGATGGATTGGCAAATACCGTCGAAACCGCCGGCCAGGCAGTCGTGCGCGTCGAAGCACGGCGCCGCATCCCGGCCAGCGGTATTCTCTGGTCCGCCGATGGTTTGATCGTGACGGCACATCACGTCGTCGAGCAGGATGACAATATCGGCATTGGCCTGGCAGGGGGGCAATCCCTGACCGCCGGCCTGGTTGGACGCGATCCCACCACCGACCTGGTGGTTCTGCGCGCCAAACTGCCAGCCGGGTCACCCACCCTGGTACCCCCCACCCTGGCTGAAGTAGACAGCCTGCGCGTGGGGCACTTCGTACTGGCCCTGGGACGTCCCGGGCAAAGCGTAATGGCAACCCTCGGCGTGATCAGCGCCCTGGGTGAGCGCTGGCGCACACCGGCCGGCGGTGAGGTCGATCGTTACGTACAAACCGACGTGGTGATGTACCCCGGTTTTTCGGGCGGGCCCCTGGTCGACGTCAGCGGCCGGGTCGTGGGACTCAACACCTCGGCCCTGGCGCGCGGCGTCAGCCTCACCCTGCCCATCCCGACCGTGCGGCGTGTGGTGGAAACCCTGCTGTCACACGGGCGCGTGCGGCGCGGCTACCTGGGCATCACCGCCCAGGCCGCACGCCTGCCGGCCGCCCTGGCCGAGCAGCTGGGCCAGGAGACCGGTCTCCTGATCGGTTCGGTCGAAAATGGGGGCCCGGCTGATAAGGCCGGCCTCTTCATGGGCGATACGGTGGTGGCGCTCGATGGCCAGGCAGTCCGCCAGCTGGACGACCTGCTGGCCCTGCTGACCGGCGAGCGCGTCGGACACGCGATCACAGTCCGCTTTTTACGCGGCGGGCAGGTGCACGACGTCGCGGTCACCGTGGCCGAGCGGCCGGCCTGAAACGGAGGCGTGTATGGCAACCTTGCTCGAACGGCTGAACCAGGAAATGGCCGACGTGATCGGCACGACCCGGCACAGTCTCGTGCAGATCAGCAATGGTCACCGCGGCGTGGGGGCTGGCACGATCTGGCATCCCGATGGGCTCATCGTGACCAATGCGCACGTCAGTGCCGGCCGGCGCCGGCGGGGGCGCGTGCACAGCGACGCCCTGTGGGTGACGCTGCCCGATGGCAGCAAGTACCCGGCACGCATCGTAGCGCAGGACAACGAGCATGACCTGGCCGCCCTGCGTATCGAGGCCCAGAATCTCTCTACGATCCCGCTGGGAGACTCGCGTCAGCTGCAGACGGGACAGTGTGTCTTTGCCGTGGGCCATCCCTGGGGTGTGATCGGTGCCGTCACCAGCGGCGTCGTGATTGGCACCGGCGCCGAATGGCCCGAAATGCCGCAGAACGGGCACGAGTGGCTGGTGATGAGCCTGCACCTGCGCCCGGGCCACTCCGGTGGTCCCGTCGTTGACATCGATGGACGCCTGGTGGGCATCAACACCCTGATGACCGGGCCAGACGTAGGTGTCGCCGTGCCGGTGCACGTCGCAAAAGAGTTCCTGCGCCAGGCGTTGAGTGTGTGAAATAACAAACCCTTCGGGTCT
>CAZXQZ010000124.1:0-11686 GCA_964642445.1 uncultured Anaerolineae bacterium | reverse complement strand
GCAGACCCGAAGGGTTTTTTCACGGCACCCGCCGCAGCGCGGGCACGCGCCACATGAGCCAGAGGGCAAAACCAAGCGCAATGAACGCCCCCAGGCTAATACCTGCGGCCACACCCCACTGTTCCGCCACCGCCCCGGATTGCAGTGACCCGACCGGTGACATGCCAAAAAACGCCAGCATGTAGACGCTCATCACGCGCCCGCGCAGCTCGTCGGGCACGGTGGTCTGCACCAGGGTATTGGCCGTGG
Source organism: uncultured Anaerolineae bacterium (assembly GCA_964642445.1). Taxonomy (GTDB): domain Bacteria; phylum Chloroflexota; class Anaerolineae; order SSC4; family Amarolineaceae; genus SSC4. The sequence goes on along the minus strand of CAZXQZ010000124.1, from coordinate 11,437 downwards.
CGTTCTGCACCATAAAGCCCAGGCCAGCCCCCACCAAAACGACCAACGCCACCGCCAGGGTGTCTGTGAACGCCAGGGTGCACAGCATCGCCGGAAAGAGCAGGCTGCCAATGGTCAACAGACGCCCCTTGTGTTGCGAGCGGCCGGAGGACGCCACATACAGGGCACCGATCAGGGCACCCAGACCAACCGCCGTGCTCAAGAACCCCAACCCCTGTGCGCCCACGTGCAGCACGTCACGCGCATAGGCCGGCAGTAACGCATTGTAGGAAAAACCGAACACGCTGGACACAACCACCAGGCCCATGATTGGCAGGACGACCGCGTCGTGCCGGATGTAGCGTAATCCCTCGCCGATCTCGGCCAGCAGTGGCCCACGCAGTTTGGGTGGCTCGAAGCGCGGCAGCTTCATACGCAGCAAGGCGATAATGACAGCCAGGAAGCTCAGACCGTTCAGAAAGAAACACCATCCCGCACCGACAGTGGCCAGCGCTAATCCTGCGAGGGCCGGACCGATCAGGCGCGACGTGTTGAACGTCGCCGAGTTCAGCGCGATGGCGTTCATCAGGTCCTCTTTACCGACCATGTCCTTGACGAACGTCTGGCGCGCCGTGCCGTCGAAGGCGTTGACGATGCCCAACAGGAACGAGAGCACGAGAATATGCCAGGGCTGCACCAGGCCGCTGAAGGTCAAAAACGCCAACACGAAGGCCAACAGCATAGCCGAAGTCTGCGTCGCCACCAGGACACGGCGCCGCGGCAGCCGGTCGATGATGGCACCGGCACCCAAGGAAAGCACAAATACCGGGACCGACGCCGCAAAACTCACCAGACCGAGGTACAAGGGCGAATCGGTCAGCTGGTAGACCAGCCAGCCCTGGGCTACAATCTGCATCCAGGTCCCGACCAGGGAGACGATCTGCCCAGAGAAATAGAGGCGGTAGTTGGGGTGGCGGAACGCCGCAAAGGTGGAGAGGTAACGTGCGTTGTTACCTGCGGTCGTGCCCAGGGCGCCGGCCGATGCGACTTCTGGATTGCGGGAAAAGAATCTTTTATGCACGGCACATTTCCACACAACGTGTTGGAACCATTGTAACACATATTCGTTCTACAAGACAGGTTACAGGTTCGATCTGGCGGCTTGCCAAACGTCACGCTTTGGGGTACAACTAACGCCATGGCGCATCACATGAGTCAATCACCTCGCCGCCGGCCGTTTGTGCTGCTGGCACTGGCCGTCCTTGCGCTACTGCTTCTGGCCTTCGCCGCCGGCACTGTTCGCTACGGCGGGCCAGACGGGCTGTTTCTGCGCGTGCGGCTGGCCCTGGCCCAAGAGGCACCCCACCCGGCCTACGTACCTACGCCGCTCCCGGTGGCCGCCGGCGCTGTCCAGGCGGCTGACCTGGTGCCAGCGCTGGCCACGCGCCCGGCGATTCCGCGGGCAGCCACCGCAGCCCGCGCCCCGGTGACGGTGGCACCCCCCGTGATCGTTCCCACCGAAGAGCGGCTCAGCCGGGCTACGCACACACCCACCCCCACGCCGCTCCCGACGGCCACACCGACCGCAGCGCCGAAAGCGCCCACCGTTGCCCTCAGCGGACTGCGTCACGAGTGGCAGACCTGGAACAACTGCGGCCCGGCCACGCTGTCGTACAATCTCAGCTATTTTGGCAGCCCCCTACGCCAGGAAGCGGTCCGCCAGGCGACGCGGCCGAACAAGGAAGACAAAAACGTCAATCCCGAAGAGCTGGCCGCCTTCGCACGGGCCCAAGGCTACCAGGCACTCGTGCGCGTCGATGGCACCCCCGAGCTGCTGCGCACCCTGGTGGCCCATGGTATACCGGTCATGGTCGAAACCTGGTTAGAGCCGAAGCCCAACGACGGCATGGGGCACTACCGCCTGATCACCGGCTACGACGACGTGACGGGCGAATGGATCGTCTACGACTCCTACGTCAGCCACGGTATCAGCAAGAATGATCCATACCGGGGTATCCGCATTCCTTATGCCGAGCTGGCCAGCCTGTGGCGTGTTTTCAACCGTACTTACCTGGTCGTCTACACCAGCGAGTTGGCACCCCAGGTCGAGGCCCTGTTGGGTGCCAGCCTGGATGATGCGACCATGTGGCAGCAGGCCCTGGTCCACGCACAGAACGAGATCGCAGCCAACCCACGCGATGCGTTTGCCTGGTTCAACCTGGGCAGCACGTTGACCGCCATGCAGCGCTACGACGAGGCAGCGGCGGCCTTCGACCAGGCCCGCCAGATCGGCCTGCCGTGGCGTATGCTGTGGTACCAGTTCGATCCCTTGCGCGCGTACACCGAAATCGGGCGCCACGCCGAAGTCCTGGCCCTGGCCGACGCCACCCTGGCCACGACCCAGGACATCGAGGAGCTGCACTACTGGCGCGGCCGTGCCCTACAAGCGCTGGGCCAGCTCGACGACGCACGTGCCGCGTACGACCGTGCTGCAGCGCTCAACCCCTTCTTCGCCGCCGCCATCGACGCGCGGCGCAGCTTGTAGGCCCATGACAGCGGACCAGGCATCTGCGCCCGCGGTACGATCGGCCGCGTCGATGGCACGCCTGGCGCACATTGCCCGCAACACACTGCTCGTGGCAGTGGCCTTTGGCCTGGCAGCCGTGGCCGGGCTCTTCCGCAACATGGTCATTGCCTACGAGTTTGGCATCGGGGCCAACCTCGACGCCTACTACGCCGCGTTCCGCCTGCCCGACCTGCTCTTCACCATCGTGGCCGGCGGCGCGCTGGCCACGGCGTTCATCCCGGTTTTTGCCACCTTCCTGGCTGAAAATGACCGGGCCGGTGCCTGGCGGCTGGCCAGCGCTATCACCAACCTGGTGGTGATTGTGGTCACCGTCCTGGCCATCCTGGTCGGCCTGGCGGCTCCCTGGCTGGTAGCCAACGTGATCGCCCCGGGCTTCGACGCCGCGCAACAGGCCGAAACCGTGGCCGTGATGCGGGTCGTGCTCGTTTCGGTGGGTCTATTTGCCATCAGCTCGGTCCAGAGCAGCATCCTGCACGGCTTCAAACACTTCCTGCTGCCCGCCCTCGCACCTGCCCTCTACCCGCTGGGCATTGCCCTGGGCGCCATCGTGTTGGGACCCAGCCTGGGCGTGTTGGGACTGGCCGTGGGTGCTGTCATCGGTGCCTTCTTCCACCTGGCCATCAAGATTCCGGGGCTGATCTACTACGGCTTCCGTTGGTGGCCCGTGCTCGGCCTGCACAGCGCCGCCGTGCGCCAGGTGGGCATTTTGATCGGCCCGCGCATCCTCGACCTGGCGCTGTTCCACGGCACCCTGCTCATTACCACCAACCTGGCGTCGCGGCTGGGCGCCGGCAGCGTCAGCGCCCTCGAATGGGGCTGGGATGCCATGCAGCTGCCCGAGACGATCATCGGCACGGCGTTTGGCCTGGTCGCTTTTCCGACCCTGTCCGAGCTGGCCGCGCGCCGTGATCTGGCCGGTCTACGCAGCACCCTGGGCGAAACCCTGCGCGCCGTACTGGCCCTGGCCGTGCCGGCCACCGTCGGCCTCATCCTGCTGGGCCGGCCGCTGTTGACTGCCCTCTATCAGCGCGGGGCCTTCGATGCCGAAGCAACAGAAGCCGTCTACGTGGCCCTACGCTTTTTTGCCCTGGGCCTCGTGGGTCACACGACACTAGAGCTGGTGGCGCGCACGTTCTTCGCCCAACAGGATACCCTGACCCCCCTCTGGGTTGCGGCGACCGCGGCCGTCTTGAACATCGGGCTGGGCCTGGTGCTGATGGGGCCGCTTGGCTACGGCGGACTGGCCCTGGCCAACTCGGTGGCGGTCAGCGTAGAAGTCATCATCCTGCTGGCCCTGCTGCGCCCGCGCCTGCAGGGCATCGAGGGACGCCAAACATTGGCGGCATTCCTGCGTATCCTGGCGGCAGCGGCGGTCATGGGCCTGGCCGTCATAGGCGTGCTGGCTGCCACGGCACCGCTGGGATTGGGCGGACTACCTGCGGTCCTCCTGGCTGCGGCGGCGGGCGTGGTGGTCTACGCCATCATGGCCCTGGCCCTTGGCATTGTCAGTATTCGCCGCCTGTGGGCGCTGTTGACGTTTCGACCCACTCAGCGGGAGGTTCCACCTGCGTGACCGGCGGAACCTTTTTGTCCTCCTCTCCGTCTTGGTTGTGTGTCCAAAACCAGGTAAACAGTTTGAAGGGCACGCAAACGAATCCGAATGTGGATCGAACGAGTATGAGAGGAGTGACTACGATGTCTCACAGTCGAAAGTTATGGATCGTTCCCGGCGCATTGGTGGTCGTTTTGTTGTTGGCGGTCGCCGCTGTCAGCGTGGCATCCGGGTACACCGGTTCCCCCCAAACCGCCACCCCCACGCAGCCGGCGCCCACCCTGCCGCGCACAATCACCGTCGTCGGTGAAGGCAGGGTGACGATCAAGCCCGATGTGGCGCGCAGCCAGATTGGTGTCGAGGTGGTCAAGCCCACCGTGCAAGAAGCCAGCACCGAAGCACAAGAGGTGATGGAAGCCGTGTTGGACGCCCTGAAGGCGGCCGGCGTGGCCGAGAAGGACATCCAGACCAGCGGTTACAACATCTGGGTCGAGCGGCGCCCCGCGACCGAAGGCAGGACGCAGGATGAAGTGCTCTACCATGTTACCAACCAGGTTCAGGTTGTGATTCGTGACCTGGATTCCGTCGGCGAAGTGCTCGATGCCGCCATCGAGGCAGGTGCCAACAACATCTACGGCGTGACCTTCGGCCTGGATAACACTGCCAAGGTCAAATCGGAAGCCCGCGCCAAGGCCATCGATGACGGCCTGGCCAAGGCCAAAGAACTGGCAGCGCTTAACGATATCGAGTTGGGCGAGGTTCTGCAGGTCAGTGAAGTGATTGGCAGCGGCGGTGGCTACTACACCGGCTTCTCGGAAAACGTTGCGGCAGCCCGTGGCGTGGGCGGCGGCGGAGCCGGGCCCATCAGCCCGGGTGAGCTGGAACTGGCCATGACCCTGCAGATCGTCTACGCCGTCCAGTAATCATGATCCATAGGGATACGGTGGTTCACCCACAATCTCCCTGATCTACAGCGGGTGGGAAGTCGCGCGTGCGACTTCCCACTCCGTTCAACTGGTGGCAGAACCGCACTGTGTCATGCAGCTGCGGCTGTCGATTTCACAAATGGGGCAAATCGGACTACAATGGGTTCGCTGCCGCTGCGATTGAGAACCTGACATGTACCGATGACAATTATCTCCCGGGTCGCTAACCAAATACAGCACGTCTTCGTCCAGCCTCACCAACCGGTGCCGGGTACCGACACCTTGCGCGGAAAACACGTTCAGCAACTGGAAATGATCCACCAGGTCACACAAGCCGTCAGCAGCGCGCGTGCCCTGGATGATATTTACATGGCCGCGCTGCACGGTCTGCACACAGCCCTGTATGTCGATCGGGTTGCCGTGTTGATCATGGACAACGAGCGTGTCATGCGCTTCAAGGCGTGGCTCAACCTATCAACGGCCTACCGCCAGGCCGTGGAGGGTCACAACCCGTGGCAGGCGGACGAGCAGAACTGGCGACCGATTTTGATCGCCGACGTGAGCACCGACCCACGGATGGGCGATCTACGGTCGGTAGTGCTGCGCGAAGGCATTCACGCCATTGCGTTCATACCCCTCACGTATGAAAATCGTCTACTCGGCAAGTTCATGGTCTACTACAACGCACGGCATCAGTTCGGCGAAGACGAGATCTGTATTGCGCAGACGATTGCCAACCAGGTGGCCTTTGCCACCGAACGCAAACAGACCGAAGAGACGCTGCGCCAGGTCAACAATAAACTCACCGACTGGGTCCAGCAGTTGGAGCGGCGCAATCACGAGATCTCTTTGCTCAACGAGATGGGTGATCTCCTGCAGACTTGCCTCACCCTGGATGAAGCGTACCGCGTCATTGCCAAGTATTCTCGACAGCTTTTTGCGGAACAGGCCGGTATTCTATACTTGTTGCGTAACGATTCGAACCAACTGGAAGCGTTCACGGTCTGGGGCAGCGAGCAGAACGAGGTGCCGCCGTTCAATCGTGATGCCTGCTGGGCGCTGCGTCGCGGCCGGATGCACCAGGTGAACTCCGCACACAGCGAGCTGCTGTGCCCCCACACCCAGCTGCATGGCAGTGGCGGGTCACTGTGCGTGCCTATCGCCGTACAGGGTGAGGTGTTTGGCCTGCTCCATCTGTACTGCACGACGCTCCAAAACGACGATGACCACGATTGGGAACGCATGCGCGAGTCCAAGCAACGCCTGGCCATCGCCCTGGCAGATCACGCCGGCATGGTTTTGGTTAACCTGAAGCTGCGCGAGACGCTGCGCAGCCAGGCTGTGCGCGACCCATTGACCGGACTTTACAACCGGCGCTATCTGGAAGAAACGCTGGCGCACGAGATGTATCGCGCCGAGCGGCACCAGACACCGCTCAGTCTTATCATCCTGGACCTCGACCATTTCAAACAGATCAACGATTGCTTCGGACACCAGGCAGGCGATGCCTACCTGAAGGCCTTGGGCATCTTTCTGCTCAATCGAGCACAGCCCGAGGAGACGGTGTGTCGTTATGGTGGCGAAGAATTCGTCCTCATTCTGCCTGATACCACACTGGCTGATGCAGAGGCCCTGGCCGCCCAGCTGTGCCAGGACATCAAAAACCTGCGCGTCGAATACCACGGCCAATCCCTGGAAGCAGTCACTGCTTCTGCCGGTGTGGCCGGGTTTTCCGAGCACGGCCTCACCAACGAGGCGCTGCTGCACGCGGCCGACCGGGCCCTCTACCAGGCCAAAGCCGCTGGTCGCAATGAAGTTGTGACCGCCCACCGGGATAACAACTAACACATCATGTTTGAACGCCGCTATCACATTGACCGGTTCACCCGCCCATTCCTGGTCATCGGACTGCTGCTGGTGCTGCTGCTGGCGGGCTGCAGTGGCCTGCCTGCCACACCAACGGTACCTGCCACGGTTCCGCCAACGATACCACCCACCCCGGCAGGGGTACCGACCGCAACCGCACCACCCACCCCGACAGAGGTGCCCACGGCCACCGTTCCCCCCGCCCCAACAGCAAGCCGTCCCACCGCAACGAAGGTGCCGACATCCACTGAGCCGGCCGCGCCGACGAATACGCCAGCGGCAACCTTTGATCCGGCCATCAACCAACTCGCCGTCGAACAGGTACTATCCGGGCTCGACGACCCGGTCTTCGTAACCCATGCCGGTGATAACAGCCAGCGCCTGTTCATCGTCGAAAAACCGGGTACCGTTCGCATCCTGGCCGGGGATGAACTGCTCCCCCGGCCGTTTCTCGACATCACAGATCGAGTACGCAGCAGTGGATTCGAACAAGGGCTGCTGGGCCTGGCGTTTCCACCCAACTTCACGAGCACCGGGCACTTCTTTGTCAACTATACTGGCCAGGACGGCCGCACCATCGTGTCGCGGTTCCAGGTCGGCGCAGAACCAAACGTGGCCGACGCCACCGGCGAGTTCAAGGTCCTGGAAATTGCCCAGCCGGCAGCCAATCACAACGGCGGCATGCTGGCGTTTGGGCCGGATGGGTACCTTTGGATCGGCACGGGTGACGGTGGCGCGGCCAATGACCGTTTCGGCAACGGGCAGAACCCTGACAGCCTGCTGGGCAAGATGTTGCGCCTCGACGTGACCGGTGATCCGGCGCAGCCATACGTCGTGCCGCCGGACAACCCCTGGGTGACGAGTGACTGGAATGGGCAGAACGTACGCGACGAGGTGTGGGCGATGGGTCTGCGTAACCCGTGGCGCTACAGCTTCGACCGTCTGACCGGTGATCTGTGGATTGGCGACGTCGGACAGGGCACCTACGAAGAAATCAACCGCGTGGCCGCCGAACAGAAGGGTTATCCGACGGGCGGGCTCAATTTCGGTTGGCCAATCATGGAAGGAACACACTGCTTCCCAGCCGGGGCCAACTGCGATCGCAGCGGCCTGTTCCTCCCAGTGAGTGACTATACCCACGCCGAAGGGGGCTGCTCGGTTACTGGCGGTTATGTCTACCGCGGTGTGCAGTTCCCGATGCTGGATGGGGTCTATTTCTACGGTGACTACTGCAGCGGCTTCATCTGGGCCCTGCGGGCCACCGCCGATGGCACGTGGCGCAGTGACCGCGTGCTGCAGAGTGGGCTTGCGATCAGCTCATTTGGTGAAAATGAGGCGGGTGAGCTCTTCCTCACCGACCTCAACGGCGGCTTGTACCAGCTGGTCACCGAATGACCGCCTTGGCCCTGTCGAAGGAATGGAACGAAAAGAAGGATTGGCATCACAATGTCACATGGTCTAGACATCTTTCCCTCCGATTTTACCTGGGGTGCCGCCACAGCGGCCTATCAAATCGAAGGGGCGTGGAATGAAGATGGTAAGGGCGAGTCCATCTGGGACCGTTTTTCACACACACCAGGCAAAGTCTGGCAGGGCCACACCGGCGATGTCGCGTGCGATCATTACCATCGCTATCGATCCGATGTTGCTTTGATGCAGACACTCGGTCTGCAAGCGTACCGCTTCTCGATCTCCTGGCCGCGCGTGCTGCCGCAGGGGCGCGGCCGTCCCAATCCGGCCCGCCTCGACTTCTACGACCGGCTGGTCGATACCCTGCTGGCGGCTGGCATCCGACCCTTCCTCACGCTCTATCACTGGGACCTGCCGCAGGCGCTGCAGGCGCGCGGCGGCTGGGCGCAGCGTGACATGACCGGCTATTTCACCGATTATGCGACGCTCATGGTTCAGCGCCTGGGGGATCGTGTTCACGACTGGGCCACCTTCAATGAGCCGTGGTGTGTTGCATTCAACGGTCACCACACAGGTGAACATGCACCCGGAATACGCGACCTCGCCACCGCCCTGCAGGTCGCGCATCACGTCCTGCTCAGCCACGGCATCACCCTCCTGGCCCTGCGCGCCCTGCGCAGTGACGTGCGTCTGGGCATCGTGCTCAACCTGTGGCCCGTCGAAGTCGCCGGCGACGACGAAGAAGCGCAGGCCGAAGTGGAACCGACGTGGCAGCGTAACTCCGCCTGGTTCCTCGATCCGCTGTATCGGGCCAACTACCCGGCCGAAGCGTTAGCCAGGTACGGCCCGCTCGCACCCACCGTCGGTGGCGATGACCTGGCCACAATTGCCCAACCGCTCGACTTCATGGGGATCAACTACTACAACCGCATGGCGCTCGGCACGCACGGTCCGATTTCAGGCGCAGAGTACACGGAGATGGGCTGGGAGGTATATCCGGCAGGGCTCATGCACCTGCTGCAGCGGCTGCAGCGCGAGTACCGGTTGCCGCCGCTGTACATCACCGAAAATGGAGCTGCCTTCAAAGATACACTGACCGCCGACGGGCAGGTACCGGACGTGCGGCGGCGCGAGTACCTACGCGAGCACCTGGCGGTCCTGCGTCAGGCCATGGCCGCAGGAATCGACGTGCGCGGCTATTTCGTGTGGTCGCTGATGGACAATTTCGAGTGGGCCCATGGCTACAGCAAACGCTTCGGCATCATTCACGTCGACTTTGCATCCCAGGCACGCACGATCAAGGACAGCGGCCGCTGGTACAGCCAGGTCATCACCCGCGGTGAGCTGAGCTAACACGACCAGGCTGCACAGGCAAAACACACAAAGCATCGCATGGGCTGTTGGCTCTCTGCGATGCTTTGTGATTCAACCTGCCTGAATGCCCGCCGGTGTGCGCCTATCCCCAGCGTCTCAATAAGAATGCGGCCCCAAAACGCAGCAGGCCGGCTGCAATCAGCGCTTCGCGAATGCCGATCCATTGGCTCATCGCCGGCCCCAACAGCGCACCACCCAATACGCCAATATTCATCACCAGGTTTTGCAGTGCCATGTGCGCCGGCCGGTCGTCCTCGGGCACCCGCTCCATGAGTCGGTTCACCATGCCGCCGTTTGTCAGTGCCCAGATGGCCCCGCCCAGAATCGACGCCAGCGACACCAGGGCCACACTCTGCGCCAGACCGTTGAGCAAGGGATAGGTTCCATACAACAATGCGCCCACGAACTGCACGCGGTGATGCCCCAAACGGGCGCTGATGCGCGCCAGGAAGCTCGATCCCACCAGCAGCGTCACGTTGAAGAGCGCGCTGTTGAGGCTGATAGCCCCGTCCGGCAGGTGCAGGGTGTTGACCCAAAACAACGGAAACAACGGAATAGGCACGTTCTGGGCCACGTAAAACGCCAGGTAGGCCAGCAAGAACAGGCCAAACGGACCACGCAGCAGATCGAGACGCAGCAGCGGCTTACCCTGGCTGCGCGTCAAAAAGCGCAAGCCAATGCCGGAACGGGGTGCATCGCCGGCGCGCACGGTGCCTGGACGCGCCGCATCACCGATGGGCCGCCCCACGCGCACGGGCGGCTGGTCCGATCCCCGGATTCGTCCGAGATGATAGGAACTCACGGCAGCTCCCACGACACCGGCCAGGAAGACGATCTGGTAGTTGAGTGGAAAGACGACGTTGTCCAGGATTGCACCCGAAAGCAGGGCCGTCACCGTTGCACTGACGGCAAAGAGCATGTTGCGCCGGCCCACCACCATGGCCCGGGCATCGGGCGGCACCACGTCAGCAAACATCGCGTTGAAACCAATCGCCAGCAGCGTACCCGGAATCGACATCAGTACGACAACCAGCGGCAGCACCCAGGCCTGTGCGGCTGCCGGCAGCAGGACCGGCAACAGAATGAACACGATATACGCAGCACGGTGCCAGATGGACGACAAAAAGACCAGGCGAATACTCGAACGCCCTTCCAGCCAACGCCCCGCCGGCAGCGAGAAGATTAAGTTGACGATCGCCGGTCCCGCAGTCAGCAAGCCAATTTGGAAACTGGTTGCGCCGATGCGCGCCGCATAGATCGACAAAAAGGCGACCGCACTGCCCGCCAGCAGCCCATACCAGAAGATATCAGCATAGAGATGGCGAAAGTCCGCCGGCACCGGGGGTGTCGGTCCAGACGGCAGCAGCCGATGATACAAACGACGCAGGTAGATGGTCATGATTTGTGATTGTACCACCATGAAGACGATATGACGATTTTGGATTTTGGATTTTGGATTGGGTGTGTGCTTGACACTGATGCGTAGTTGTAGTAAAATGATAAACACGTAGTTAAATGACTACGTATTTGGGAGTGGAGGATCGTATGCATCAGTCATGGGTACGCAGCCGGGCGTTGCTGGTTTTGGGGATTGCCATTCCTTTGGCGTTGCTGCTGGGAAGTTTCGGAGGATTATTGCTGGCCAATCAGGCGCTCAGCCCGGTTGATCGCATCACCAGCGTCGCCGAACAAATTGCCAACGGCGACCTAACCGAGCGGGTTCCAATGCCTGCAAGCTCTGTG
>CAZXQZ010000123.1:6035-13802 GCA_964642445.1 uncultured Anaerolineae bacterium | reverse complement strand
GAGCAGCCCATCGGCTGGAACCCCGACCTCAACGACGGCGTGCGGCTCAACATCCGTCCGTGGGTGACCGCCGGCGTGCTGCGCAGGAAGTTCACCATCAACTGGAACAAGGACCGCGGCAAGAATCCGGATGGCAGCGAGCGGTTGAATGATGTGCATTGGACGCGTGCGCAGAAGCTGGCGGCGCACAAAGGCAAGGTCTGACAGTTCTGTTAGCATGCCAAATTGGGGTATAATGGCCCTGAAGTTTGCTTTCCCTCCACCTTCTACGGTTGCTTTTGTGAAGGAGAACCAGGTCATGATTACACGTATCGAGATCGATGGGTTCAAGACCTTTCGCGAGTTCAAACTAGACCTCGCTCCGCTACAGGTGATCGTAGGCCCAAACGGTGCCGGCAAGAGCAATCTGTTCGACGCGTTGATGCTGTTGTCCAGGTTGGTCGACTCCGACCTACGCACGGCTTTTCAGGAACTGCGGGGCGATGCCGGGGAATTGTTTGCTCTTTTACCTGGTGGGAATCGAGAGAATCGCATCCAGTTAGCTGTAGAACTGCTGGTCGAGCCCGATATCCAGGATAGTTGGGGTTCTGAGGCCAAACTGCGATACACTCGCATGCGCTACGAATTGACCATCGTTCGCCAGGCGGATGAAAATGGCCTGGACCGTTTGTTCGTCGAGCACGAAGCACTCAACTCGCTGCGCAGGGGAGAAGACCCGTGGATTCGGCGCTTCGGTCTTGTGGGTCAACACCATTGGTTGCCCCCCTTGACCGGGGGGCGTTCACCATTTATTTCGACCGAGCCCGACAAGGAACACGAGTTGCCAACGGTCTATTTGCATCAGGACGGACGAAGTGGCCGCAAGGGCTCCGTCGCATCGCGTATGGAGCGTACAGTACTGAGCGGTGTCGCCAACACCGAATTCCCCCATGCATTTGCAGTTCGTGAGGAGTTACATTCCTGGCGTTTTCTGCAACTTAACCCCGAAGTGCTGCGCCAGCCATCTTCCATGCTGGGTCCTCAGGTCATGGCCTCGGATGGCCAACATCTGCCTGGCATGTTAGCCCGCCTCAAAGCGGAAGATCCGATGCTACTTAACGACATCTCGCGTGATCTGGCCAATCTCGTACCAGGTATCATCAAAGTTGACGTGGAATCAGACAGATCCAAAGACGAGTATGTAATTTGGGCCAGTACTCAGGACGGACGCCGCTTTTCCTCACGGGTGCTGTCTGACGGTACGCTGCGCATGTTAGCCTTGGTGACCCTCGGTAATGATCCCCAACACCGCGGCGCCGTACTCTTCGAAGAGCCAGAAAATGGCGTACATCCCTATCGTATCAAGAGTATCGCAAGAGTCCTGAGCCAACTTGCCACCAATTTCGATGATCCTGAACAGCGGAACTTGCCGCTGCGCCAATTCCTGTGCAACACGCACTCGCCGGTGTTCGTTAGTCAACCTGAAATCCTGAATCACGTCCTCTTTGCGTTCACGGCCACACGCGTCCAGCCGATCAGGCAACGTCAACCGGAACGGATTACACGGATGGTGCCTGTTACGGGATCATCAACGCAGCCAGCATTTCCCCTGGATATCAGTGCCGAAGAAGCCAGCTATACGTTAGAGGAAGTCAAGGCCTTCCTGGAAAGCGCAGATCTCGGCGAAGCGCGCGGATTGTTGGGCAGGAACGGTGGATCGGTCAGTCCTGTGGCTGCGAACAAGGTACCATGACTACACTCGTCACAGCCATATACACCGAAGGCCCTACGGATGAGCGGTTTCTGCCGGTTATCCTGCAGCGTACGCTGGTCGATCTCTTGGGAGAGGGATCAGAGGATGTAGTCGATGTCTTGCAGCCGATCTTGTTGAATCCTGATCATAAGGCGTCGCGCACCGAAGACATTCTGGCGGTTGCTCGCAAAGCTGCGGGCTATCACCTTCTGTTCATCCATGCGGATGCCGACGAACCGACCCAAGCAAGCGCGCTTGCGTATCGAATCCAGCCGGGCATTGCCCTGGTGAAGGCAAGACAGGCCGCGGGTGAGGAAGTGTGCCGAGATCTGGTACCCGTAATCCCAGTGCACATGGTTGAGGCGTGGTTGCTGGCAGATCCTGAGGCGCTACGCGCTGCGATAGGTACAACGTTGAGCTCCGTTGATCTGGGGATACCACTTCGACCACGTGAAATCGAGGGCGATGCTCACCCCAAAGAACGTCTTGCCGAGATCCTGCGTACAGCCCGTGCCTTGCGACCTCGGCGACGCCGCAAGGTCGACATAGGTGATCTTTATCAACCGTTGGCTGAGCAGATCAGCATGGAAAGTCTACGCCGATTGCCGGCATTTCAACAGTTGATCGCCGACTTGAAGGCAGCCCTTGCCTCGTTGAGCTTCATCTATCGGTGAAGCTACTTCTACTCGACTCACCGAGACCGATGAACGAAACATCAACGTATCTGGACGCTCTGGCCACAGCTATCATTCATGCCAGCGACTTCAATATGAACGACCAGACCCCGCCAGCCGCCATCCTCTGGCCTGATAAAGAGCGCCAGTGGGAGCCGCTGCTGCCGGCGCTGCGCCTGCGCCTGCCAGTGCTGACCCTGGGCAGTTACGACGCGGCCGCGCGCTGCGGACCAGCCACCTACCTGCGCTGCATGATCGCCGGCACACTGGACGATCCACTACCCGCGGACAGCGTGCCGGTAATCTACCTGCCTGGTTACAGCCGCCACGACGTGCGCGCGGTGGAGGAGTGCCCAAAGCCACTGCAGCCGCTGGCCGAGCTGCAGTACCGCGGCGTCATCTTCTCGCATAAGAACGGCCGCGACTGGACCATCGCTGGCTTTCTGCAAGCGCCCGACGGCCTGGGCGTCGCCGTTGGCGCGGACACGGCGACACGCACCGCCATGGCGCGCGCACTGCTCAAACTGGCCGAGGAGCCGGTAACCCACCTGCGCCAGCAGGCGCCACTCCGTGCGCCCTTCTTCGACGCCCTGCTTCATCCCGATGACGTACGCCGCCTGCTGAAATGGCTGGACGATCCCCAGGGCTACCCACCGCAGCTCACCGCCGAGGAGTGGCAGTCCTTCTGTGCACTGTGTCGCGACAAGTACGCAGTCGACCCACTGACCGATGATCCACTGGCCGCCGTGCACCTGCTCGGCCGCCGCTTCGGCGCCTGGGCCACCGTCTGGGAACGTTACGCCGAAGCCCCAGTGGCCTACCCCAACCTGCCCGACCTGCTGCGCCAGGCGCAGCCACAGCAGCTGCCCCTGTTCGGCGAGCCCCAGTCTACCTGGCCCGGCTACAACGAACAGCAGGAGGAGAAGCTGCGGACCGACTTGCAGGCGCTGCGCCAGCAATCCCCCAGTGTCGCCCGCCAGGCCGTGTTCGATCTGGAGCAGCAGCACGGTCTCCGCCGCACCTGGGTGTGGGCCCAGCTGGGCCAGGCGCCGCTGGCCAGCGCACTGCGCCCGCTCGTCACCCTCGCCCGCATGTCGGGCCAGCCGCTGGGTGGGGCTACGGTCGAGGCCGTCGCTGGCGCCTATGCAACGTGGGGCTGGCAGGTCGACGCGGCGGTGCTGGAAGCACTGGCGTTGGTCGATCGCGCCGACGACGTGACGGCCGTCAAGGCGGCCATCTTGCCGCTCTACCGCCCCTGGCTGGAGAACGCGGCGCTGGCTTTCCAGGCTGCGATCCTGCCCCATCCACAACAACACTACGTGGTTGCGCCGCTGCCGGCGCTCGAGGCTGGCACCTGCGTGCTTTTCTGTGATGCCCTGCGCCTGGACCTGGGCCAGCGACTGGTGGTGGATCTGGTCCAGCGCGGCCTCGTGGCTGACCTGTCATGGCGCCTGGCCGCCCTCCCGCCAGTCACGACCACGGCCAAGCCGGCGGTTGCACCGGTTGCGGGCCAGTTGGCCGGTCAGAACCGGCACGACCTGGTGCCGGGCGCGGTGGCCAGCGGAACTGCCGTCACCATTGCCGTGCTGCGCAGCCTGCTGCACACAGCTGGTTACCAGGTTTTGCAGGGTGATGCCCTGGGCGACCCTACTGGCCGTGCCTGGACCGAGTTCGGCGCTATCGACCGCTACGGCCACGATCACGGCTGGAAAATCGCCCAACACGCCATCGGTGAACTGGCCAGCCTGGCTGAGCACATCGAGGCCCTGCTGCACCATGGTTGGCAGCAAGTGCTCGTCGTCACCGATCACGGCTGGCTGTTGCTGCCCGACGGCCTTCCCAAAGCCGACCTGCCCCAGCATCTGACCCACAGACGCAAAGGCCGCTGTGCAGTGCTCAAGGAAGGTGCGGTGACCGACCAACCGACGGTACCCTGGCACTGGGACGCCAACGTGCGCATCGCAGTCGCCTCAGGCATCCGCTGTTACGAGGCCGGCCAGGCGTACGAGCATGGCGGTCTCAGCCCCCAGGAGTGCGTCGTGCCGGTGATTGCCGTTACCGCATGAGGTACCGGTCCGTCGCATGTCGCGGCTGATTCCCACCATAACCTGTCCACTTGACCAGTCCCAAACTCCCCTCCCGACGGGGGAGTTTTTTGTTGGATTTGGGTAGGATGGGACCAGGCAGTCTATTCTCACCTGCCGGCTGGAGGAGAACTATGCCCGTAACCCATTCCACACGTACACACCACCTGGCTGCACGGTCCGCGACCCGGACATACCGTCGATGCGAGACAGACCCTTCGGGTTTCTCACCGTGCTCGACGGTATCTGGGACACCCCTGAGAAACCCGAGGGGTTTCGCCCGCGCTGTCCTGACCCTGGTCCTGCTGGTGGCAGCCATGGTCGCCCCGCTGTCCACCGCCCACGCTGCGTCCGGCGGGATCGATTTCGCCGCCCTGGATGCCGCCGTCGCAGCCCAAATGGCCAAACACGGGCTGCCCGGCGTGGCCCTGGCCGTCGTCGAGGGCGATGAGGTCGTCTACCTGAAAGGCTACGGCACCGCCGGCGGCGGCCGGCCGATGACGCCACAAACGCAGATGTTCATCGGCTCGCAGAGTAAATCGTTCACCGCGCTGGCCATCGCCCAGCTCGCCGAACAGGGCAAACTCGACCTGGCCGCACCGGTGCAGACCTACCTCCCCTGGTTTCGCGTGGCCGACGCCGACGCTTCGGCCAGGATCACCGTCGATCACCTCCTGCACCATACCAGCGGGTTGTCCGGCGCGGGGTACAGCGTGCTGCTGCCCGACGACGCGACCCTCGAAGAGGCCGTGCGCTCACTGGCGTCGGCGCAGCTAACGGCACCGGTGGGCAAGAAACACCAGTACTTCAACCTGGGTTACGACGTGCTGGCCTACCTGGTCGAAGTCGTCAGTGGTGAATCGTACGCCGACTACGTGCAAACCCACATTCTGACCCCGCTCGGTATGCACGACTCGACCGCCGACCCCACCGCCGCCCGCAGCCTGGCGCAGGGCTACACCCGTCTGTTTGGTTTCGCGGTACCCATGGCACAGCCCGTGCGCGACTACGAAATCGGCGCCGGGTACATCGTCTCCACCGCCGAAGACATGGCGCGTTACGCCCTGGCGATGAAAAACGACGGCGGTGGACTGGTCTCACCCGCCATGGCGCGGCGTATCTTCACGCCGGGCGATGGCGCCTACGGCATGGGCTGGATCATCGTCGATGGCGGCACCAAGATCCTGCACGGCGGCGCCAACGAAACCTTCCGCACCGACGTCAACCTCTACCCGCAACGCGACCGCGCCTTCGTCCTGCTCGACAACCAGGGACACCAGGTCGATCATTTCATCTCGGCGGCCCAGCTGGCCAACAGCGTCGAAGCGGTGGTACTCGGCCGCACGCCGGTGACCGAGCAGGGCTGGTCGGTGCGCCCCCTGGGGTGGGCCCTGGGCGCCCTGGTCGCCGCCCTGGTCGTGCTGCACGTGCGCAACTTCCGCGCCCTGCGCACCTGGCGTGAACGGGCGCGCCGCATGACCCCGGCGCGGCGGGCGTGGGACGTGGCGGTCAGTTTCATCATCCCCACCGTCATCCTGATCGTAGTCTTTACGCTGGTGCGCAACTTCTACGGCAACCGCTTCAACCTGGTGACCACGATCGCCTACTTCCGGCTTGGCCTGCCCGACATTTTCATCTTGATGCTCGTCGGCACGGTGCCCGATTATATCCAGGGGATTATCAAGCTGGGCTGGGTGCTGACCGGGCAGACCCGGGGCACCCCTGCCGCCGAGCCAGCAGCCCTGCAGCCACAGACGACGTCGTGAACCGGTCGGTGGCCGCGCCGCACCAGAGACACTGCATTCTGGCGATTGCGCGGCTTCACGTGTGGCGAACAAATCATCCATGAAAGAAGATTCGTAATCGTGACAAAACGAGTGTTTGGATTCTTGGGCCGCCTGCTGGCTGTGTTGGTCGCCC
Source organism: uncultured Anaerolineae bacterium (assembly GCA_964642445.1). Classification (GTDB taxonomy): domain Bacteria; phylum Chloroflexota; class Anaerolineae; order SSC4; family Amarolineaceae; genus SSC4. The sequence continues at coordinate 7,392 of CAZXQZ010000123.1, read as the reverse complement.
TGCTGGCACTGCTGCCGGTCGTTCTCCTGCCGTCGGCCACCGCGGTGCCGGCCTGGGTGTGGATTGCGCTGGCGGTGGCCGACGTGGCACTGCTCGTCCTCTTCTTCCGGCTCAAGCCGGCCTGGAAAGGGACGGTTGTCGCCGTGGCTGGGGTGGTTCTGGTGGCGGTGCTGGCGGTGGTGGCCTCGCAGGCCTTTGCCACGACCCCCGCGATCACCGACGAGCAGGGTCAGCCGCTGCCTGGTAGCATCGCCTCGCTGGAACAGATCACACTCAACGGCAGCCAGCAGTGGGTGTCGATCCGCGGGCAGGATACGAACAAGCCGTTGCTGCTGTTCCTGGCCGGCGGGCCGGGCGGTACCCAGCTGGGCACAGCACGTTTTGCGTTGGGTGGGCTCGAGGCGCATTTCGTGGTCGTCAACTGGGAGCAGCCGGGCGCCGGCAAGTCGCTGGACGCCGTTGACCGGTCGACGCTCACGCCCGAACGGTACGTCGAGGATGCGCACGAACTGGTCATGCAGCTGCGTGAACGTTTTGGGCAGGACAAGGTCTACGTGCTGGGTGAGTCGTGGGGCAGCGCCCTGGGCATCCTGCTCGTGCAGCGTTACCCCGAACTGTTCCACGCTTTCGTCGGCACCGGGCAGATGGTGGCGTTCCTGGAAACCGACCTGATGTGTTACGACTTCGCCCTGCGTTGGGCGCAGGAACGCGGCGACACCGCCAAAGTCGAAACGCTCACCCGCCAGGGACCGCCGCCCTATTACGGTGAGGGTGTGGCCTGGAAACAGGCGGCTTACCTGCTCGATACCTACAGCTACATGAACCAGAACCCGGCGATTGCCGACAACGGAACCAACACCTTCCGCGACCTGGGCGTACCCGAATACGGTCTGTACGACAAAGTCAGCTGGTTCCGCGGCGTGCTCGAGACACTCGGTTTCGTCTATCCGCAGCTGTGGGAGGTCGATTTCCGCACCCAGGCGACAAAGCTCGACGTGCCGGTCTATTTCCTGATCGGCCGTCACGACATCAATGCGCCCACGGTGCTGACCGAAGAGTATCTCGAATTACTCGACGCACCGCACAAAGAGATCGTCTGGTTCGAACACTCGGGGCACACGCCGTGGGTCTCCGAATCCGACCGCTTCGTGCAGGCGATGGTGGATACGGTGCTGGCGCAGACCGCCGCGCCGTGAGTTTTTTTGACCACAGAGAACATAGAGGGCACAGAGATGTTGATGATTGGGTCTGTGGGCCGTGCGTACTTTGTGGCTTACCGGGAACCTGTCCACCTGACCAGTAACTCAAGCCAGGTGACCCGGTAGTTCGAGTACGAGTACGAGTACCGTTGCACTGA
>CAZXQZ010000123.1:0-5935 GCA_964642445.1 uncultured Anaerolineae bacterium | reverse complement strand
ACTCAAGCCAGGTGACCCGGTAGTTCGAGTACGAGTACGAGTACCGTTGCACTGAGTACGAGTACGAGTACCGTCGTACTCGTACTCGTACTCGTACTCGTACTCGATCCTTGCCGCGGACCTGAGTAGTAGTGGGTCACCTGCCACGACTGTGGCCTTTAATCGAGCGTAATTGATGGTTATACTCAAGCCAGGTGACCCGGTAGTTCGAGTACGAGTACGAGTACCGTTGCACTGAGTACGAGTACGAGTACCGTCGTACTCGATCCTTCCCCCATCGTAAAGTGACACGACACGTGTCGAGGAGACAGCTCATGGAGAACACGGCAGAACAGACGATAGATCGGCGACGCCAGCACAACCCGATCACGGCCGGCTTGCTTTTGATTGGCCTCGGCGTCCTGGCCCTGACCGGCTGGTGGTGGCCGGGCATCATGGTGGTGCTGGGCATCGCCATCGGTGCCGGCCTGGTCTTCCGCGGCCGCTATCTGGCGGGCGCGGCGATGGCGGCCCTCTTTTTTGCCATCCCACTGTTGGTGGAATCCGACATCCCGTGGCAAATCTTTGGCCCGATGGTCCTCATCGGCATTGGGGCGGTGTTGCTCATCAAGGCGTTCTACCTGCGCGAAGCGTGACGTTATGCCGGACATCGATCCCGACCGCATCGTACCCATGGGCTACAGCCTGGGCACCGGTGTCGCCACCTACCTGGCGGCGGTGCGGCCGGTGGCGGCCACCGTGCTCGTGTCACCGTTCGACGCCATGACCCTGATCGGGCTCAAAACGGATGGGCTGTACGCGCCGTTGCGGGGCCTCATGCATCGCTACTTCGATTCGGCGGCGCGTGCGCCGAACATCAAGACCTCGCTGCTCACGCTGGTGGGTGCGGCCGATCCGGTCATTGCCCCGGCGCGATCCCAGGCGTTGGTCGATCGTTGGGGGGGTGCGGCGGTCGTCAAAACCTACGAGGGCAAAGATCACAGCCTGCTGCTGCACGCAAACAGCAGCTGGAACGACATCGCCGCCTTCTTGCAGCCGATTCTACAGGACTGAAATACAGACAAGGGGAAATTTCACGTGCAAATGATTCTGAAGCTGCTTCTGCTTCTTGCTGGGCTGGGTACCGTGGGGGTTTTCACCGCCTTCCTGTTCGTTCCCCGCATGAACCGTTGGGGTGCCACCCAGGCAGAGATCGACGCCAGCTACCCCGGCGACGAGCTCGTGCCGGCGCCGGCGCGCTTCATCAACCGGGCGATCACCATCCAGGCCAGTCCAGAACGGATCTACCCCTGGCTCGTGCAATTGGGCGCCGACAAGGGCGGCCTCTACAGCCACACCTGGCTGGAAGCGCTCATCCGCTGCCCGATGGTCAATGCCGACCGCATCCACGCCGAATGGCAGAACCTGCAGGTGGGCGACGAAGTCAAGATGTGCCCCAAGGACCCCGCCCCACCGCCGTACATCGTAGCCCAGCTGCATCCGGACCGGGCGATCGTACTGGGGCACCAGGATCATGGGGAATGGGTCGATCTGTGGCAGTTCATCCTTGACCCGCAGGACGCCGGCAGCACGCGGCTGATCCTGCGCACGCGCACGATGATGACCGGTGGGTTTTGGGATGCCATCCAGCCAGGGGTGTTCCTCATGGAGCATGGCATGCTGCGTGGCATCAAAGCGCGCGCAGAAAACGTCGCCTGACGGCGAACATCAACCCGGCACGGGCGCCAGCAGGTCATCGGGCCCGACGAGGAGAATCCCTGCGGCGCGTGCGGTATCCTGTAGTTCCGGCGTGAATCCGGCCCGGGCAAACAGGGCGTAGTGCAGTCGTGGCCGGGTAACGCTGGTGCTTTTTTCGGAAGCCACGAGCGCGTGCGCTTTACGTTTGAGGTCGTCGAGAATGTTGGCACCGACCGGGCGGTTGGTCCACTTGCACTCGCCAAGCAGCAGTGCATCGTCGCTGACCGCCACCAGGTCGATCTCCTCTTCGTTGTTCCACCAGGCGCCGATGCGCTGAGGGACGAAGGGTAGACCCTGCAAGGCAGCCTGCTCGGCGACCCATTCGCGGCACAGATCCTCGAATACCGGCCCGACGAAATGGCTCAAACCATCGGCGACGAGCTGGGCGATGGGCGCTGTATGGCCAACTTCCAGGGTAGAGAAATAGGGGGCAACGATCGGAACCTCTTTTGTCTAATCAGGATTAGTCTAATTTGAATTAGACTAATCCTATAGCAAATTGCGAAATCATGCAAGTTATGGGCGCCATTCGACCTGTCCTTTTGACCAGTACCAGACTCATCCAGTGACGGGGGAGTTATTTCCACCCTGGGTTTATGATTGAAGAAAGCGTCTATCCGAAAACCCGAAAACTCCCTGGAAAATGAGTCACTTCAGCAGGTTTTCGGATAGACTCCAGGGAGCAACATCATTGGCCACAAGCCCACGAGGGTCCCCATGAAACTGACCCGTCGCAGATACCGGTGCGAGGACGACTACTGGGCAATTCGCGCCTTCTTGCGCGAGGTCTATCTGCTGCACGACCGCCGCGCGGTGACGTGGCCGGTCTACCGTTGGGACTACTGGCGCTGGCACGACAACGCCAACCGGCTGCACCTCAGCCTGGAGGCCGCGGTGTTCCTCTGGGAGACCGCTGACGGGCGGTTGGCGGCGGTGCTGCACCCCGCGGGTCCCGGTGAAGCCTGCCTGCAGGTGCATCCCACCTACCGCGCCAGTGAGCTGGAGGTGGAGATGATCACCACCGCGGAAACGCAGTTCGCCACCGTGCAGCCCGATGGCAGCCAGCGGCTGGTACTCTGGGCGCACGAATGCGACACCCTGCGGCAGGATCTGCTGACACGCCGCGGTTACACGCGCAGCCAGTTTCCTGAATACCAGCGTCGTCGTGCACTGACACGGCCCATTGCGGATGCGCCTCTCCCAACCGGCTATACCTTGCACACCCTGGGGGACGCGGCCGAGCTGCCGGCACGCAGCCGGCTGGCCTGGCGCATCTTCCATCCCGACGAGTCGTACCCGGGCTGGGAATGGTACCGCAGCGTACAGCGTGCTCCCCTCTACCGGCGCGACCTCGACCTGGTGGCCGCGGCGCTGGACGGTGAGCTGGCCGCCCTGACCACCGTCTGGTTCGACGACGTCACCCGCACCGCAGCCTTCGAGCCGGTGGGTGTCCATCCCAACCACCAACACCTGGGGTTGGACACGGCGCTCGTGGCCGAGGGGCTGCGGCGCGCCGCTACGCTGGGCGCCACCCTGGCGACGGCGCGTGCAGCGGGCGGGGTGGCGAACGCATGGTACCTGGCGGCCGGTTTTGTCGACTGCGACCGCAGCGAATCCTGGATCAGGCAGACGCAATGACGGTCTGTCCCCAGATTAGGCAATGCGCACCGCGTTTGTTAGAATAGCACCCACGTAACTGCCTATGCCAGAACCGAACGAGCCATCTACCATTGCACGCACGTTACAAGACCTGACGGCTGCGGTCCAGCGCATGCAGGCCGGCGACCTGGACGCGCGCCTGCCCGCCGTGGTCGAGCTGCCCGAGCTGGCTGGCCTGGCGCAGGCCCTCAACGACCTGGCCGTCACCTGGCAGGCGCGTGAGGCCGAACGCCGCGAGGTGGAGGACCTCTTTCGCGCCGCCTTCGAGAGCTCGGCTATTGGCATGGGCCTGCTCACACTGGACGGGCACATCATGGCCGCCAATGCGGCGGTGTGTGAGATGTCGGGCTACACCGAGGAAGAGCTGCAGCAGCGATACGACAGTCAAAATGTCTACCCACCGGATGCCGACGTGGGCATGGACCGGTTTGCCGAACTGCTGGCGGGCAGTCGCGGTTATTACAGCGTGGAACGGCGTTATGTCCGTAAGAACGGTGAAGTCTTCTGGACGCGACTGACGTTATCGTTGGTGCGGAATGACCAGGGCGAGCCGGCTTACCTGGTTGGGATGGTCGAAGACATCGACGAGCAGAAACGTACCGGTGCAGCCCTGCGGGAATCGGAAGCGCGCTTCCGTGCCTTGTTCGACAACACGGCGGTTGGCGTCTCGCTGATGACGCTCGACCGGCACATCGTGCAGATCAACCCCACGGTCACGCGCATCACCGGCTACAGCGCGGCCGAAATCGGCGCTATCAACCCGTCGGACCTGGCGGTGGAAGCGGATCGTTTCCTCGACCGTGAGCTGTTCCGGGAACTCGTGGCGGGTGAGCGCAACCAGTACCTGATCGAGAAGCGTTACATCCGCAAGGACGGCAGCCTGTTTTGGGGGCGTGTCAACTTTGCCCTGGTGCGTGATGGGGCGGGTCGGCCGCTCTACATCGTCGGCATCATCGAGGACATCACCGAGGAGAAGGCCGCGGCCGGACGCCTGGTGGCCCAGGAAGCCGAATACCGCCACCTGTTGGAGCAGCGTATCGCCGAACGCACTGCCGAGCTCAATGCGGCCAACGAGCGCCTGCGTGCCAAAGCGGCGCAGGATGCCGTGCTCGCCGAACGCACCCGCCTGGCACGCGACCTGCACGACGCAGTCACACAGACCCTGTTCTCGACGACGCTGATCGCCGAGGTGATTCCCGACCTCTGGGTGCTGGACCAGCCCGAAGCTCACCGCCGTCTGGAGGAGCTGCGCCAGCTCACACGCGGCGCCCTGGCCGAGATGCGCACCCTGCTGGTGGAGCTGCGGCCTAACGCCCTGATCGAGATACCTCTCCCGGTGCTGCTGCGCCAGCTGACCGAGGCCATGACCGGCCGTGCCCGCATCCCGGTGCACGTCACCGTCGATGGCAATGCGCCCGACCGGCGTCTACCCTCCGACGTGCAGGTCGGGCTGTACCGTATCGCCCAGGAGGCGCTCAACAACGTCGCCAAACACGCCAACGCCACCCAGGCCCTGGTGACACTGCGTCAGGATGACAGCGTACGCCTCACCGTGGCCGACGACGGCGCCGGCTTCGACCCCAACGCCGTCGGCGCCGACCACCTCGGCCTGCGCATCATGCGCGAGCGCGCCGAAGCGATTGGTGCGCGTTTCAGTTTGTACAGCGAGCCGGGGGAAGGGACGCACGTGTCGGTCGTGTGGGAGGGGACACGTGATGCGTAATTCGTTGATTCGTTCCCCTCATTCGTTGACGGCCGACCAGCGCCCCCGCATCAGGAGGTAACTCGATGACCCACAACATCCGTGTCATGCTCGTCGACGATCACGCCGTGGTGCGTTCGGGGCTGACGGCGTTTCTCAGCGCCCACCCTGACCTGGAGCTGGTGGGTGAGGCCGAAAATGGGCAGCAGGCGGTGCAACGTGCCGGCCAACTGCAGCCCGACGTCATTCTCATGGACCTGATCATGCCGGTCATGGACGGCGTCGCCGCCACCCAGGTCATCAAACGCCAGTACCCGCACATCCAGATCGTCGTCCTCACCAGCTTCCAGGAGGACGAACTGGTGCAGAACGCCCTGCGTGCCGGTGCCGTGGGTTACCTCATGAAAAACGTCACCGCACGTGAGCTGGTCACCGCCATTCGCGCAGCGCGCGACGGCAAAATGACCCTCTCTTCCGAGGCCGCGCACGCCCTGGTGCGCGCCAATCAACAGGCACAGGAGACCGAAGCCCTGACCGAACGCGAACGCGAAGTGCTCAGGTTGATGGTAGAAGGGCTCAACAACGCCGAAATCGCCGAACGCCTGGTCGTCAGCCTTTCCACCGTCAAATACCACATCAGCAACATCCTCGGCAAACTCGGCGTAGACAACCGCGTCGCCGCCGTAACCCTCGCCATGCAACGCAAACTCGTCTAGTCCAAAACCCAATCCACCATCCACCATCCAACATCCAACATCCAACATCCACCATCCAACATCCAACATCCAACATCCAACATCCAACATCCAACATCCAACATCCAAATGCAAACCACCA
>CAZXQZ010000122.1:11742-13868 GCA_964642445.1 uncultured Anaerolineae bacterium | reverse complement strand
TTCGAGAAGCTGCTCCTGTGGTATCACGACCTGTACCGCCAACGCACACGCACACGCGGCGAAACTCACCGTGCCGAGACGTTCATGCACAACGTCTGCGAGTGGCTCGAGGGCGGCTACGACAAGATGGTGCCGGAAGACCGCCGGTCATTGCTGTTCATCTGGAATCGGGACATCCTGGAAAAAAGCGACGCCCCGCTGGCGGCACTGCACCACTTCCTGGCCCAGTGCGAGGCCGAGGCCAACGCCGGCGACGACAACGGGCGCATGAATCTGTGGTGAGGGAGTGCGGCGCATAGACCGTCAACCACGCCCCAACGCATCCCCCACCACATCCAACGCCCGCCCGACATCGGCACGGTTAACCTGGTAGTGCGTCACCGCACGCAGGCTGCGGCCGCCGGCCGGTAGGAGGCGCACGCCGCGCGCACCCAGGGCATCCGCCAGCTGCGCCGGCGTCAGATCAGGGCGGGTCAGCTCGAAGTAGACGATGTTGGTCTGTACACGTGCCAGGTCGACCGCCAGGCCGGGCACCTGCGCCAACCCCTGCGCCAGGACCTGGGCGTTGGCATGGTCCTCCGCCAGCCGGTCGACCATCTCTTCGAGGGCGACGATGCCCGCTGCGGCCAGGATACCGGCCTGGCGCATGCCGCCACCCACCACCTTGCGGTTGCGGCGGGCCCGTGCGATGAACGCACGCGAACCGACCAGAATCGAACCGACCGGCGCCGCCAATCCCTTCGACAAACAGAAACTGACCGAATCAGCCGGTGCAACGAGCTCCTGCACGTCGACGCCCAGCGCCACCGCGGCGTTGAAGATACGCGCGCCGTCGATGTGCAGCTGCAGCCCATGCCGGTGCGCCAGGCCGGCCACGGCCTGCGTGTAGGCGATATCCAGCACCGTGCCGCCGCAGCGGTTCTGCGTATTCTCCAGGCAGATGACGCGCGTGATGGGATAGTGATCGTCGCTGCCACGAATGGCGGCGGCGACGTCGTTCAGCTGCAGCGTGCCGTCGGGCTGGTTGGGCACGGTGCGGGTGTGGATGCCACCCAGCGCCGCCGTACCCCCCTGCTCGTTGAGAAAGGTGTGCGCCAGGTCACCCATGATGATCTCATCCCCGCGCGCACAGTGCGTCAGCAGCGCCACCAGGTTGCCCATGGTGCCGCTGGCCACGAAGAGGGCGGCCTCTTTGCCCAAACGTTCGGCCGCCATCTCCTGCAGGCGGTTGACCGTGGGGTCGTCACCAAACACGTCGTCCCCCACCTCGGCGTGCGCCATAGCGGCCCGCATCGCCGGTGTGGGGTGCGTGATCGTATCGGAGCGTAAGTCGATGATGGACATGGCCAGGTTCAGTACTTGCGCACGATGCTGCGGTAGGTCAGCGGCTGCCGGCACTGCATGAGCTGGAATTCTTCGCGTGCCCGGCGTACCCCGTTCAAGTCGATCTGGGCAATGCCGTAACCGGTTGCGTTGTCCTCCAGCCCGGTGTAGCGCTCGCCGCGCGGGCCGAGGACCATCGAGTCACCGAAGAATTGGTAGCCCGGTTCCTCACCCACGCGGTTGGCCGCCGCCAGGAAGACCGAGTTTTCGCAGGCACGCGCCACGCAGTAGGCCCGCCATTCGTCCTGGTGCGGCGCTTCCCAGTTGGCGCAGCACACCAACAGGTCGGCCCCATCCAGCGCCAGGCTGCGCGCCGCTTCGGGAAAGGCCAGGTCCCAGCCCACCAACAGCCCCAACAGACCGAATTCGGTCTCGAACACAGGATACCGAAACCCGTTGCGGAACGCCAGCCGCTCTTCGCCCTTGAGGTGCACCTTCTGGTAGCTGCCGATCAGCTCACCGTCCGGGCCAATCAGCACCGCCGTGTCGTACAGCACACTCTCGACCTTGGCCTTGGAGACCATACCAAAGGCAATGTGCACGTTGAACTGCGACGCCTCGCGCGCCAGCCGGCTGACCGTCGGCCCCGGTATCGTCTCGGCAAAATCGGTAAACCGCACGCCACACTCATACCCGGTCGTCGCCAGCTCCGGGAAGACCACCAGGTCGACCGGCTGCTGCGTGCAAATTTCACCGATGAGGTCCACCATCGCGCGGATGTTGTCATCGGGTTCGTTCAAAAT
>CAZXQZ010000122.1:0-11642 GCA_964642445.1 uncultured Anaerolineae bacterium | reverse complement strand
AGACCCGAAGGGTTTACGCCGTCTCTCAGGCCGGCCCCAGCCAGCCGAAGCGCCGCAGGTCGACGCGGTCGCGCGCATCGAATGCGACGCCTTCATCCTCCAGCAGGGCGCGCTGCATGGCCGCGGTGTGCGTCAGGCAGGAGGTCGACACCCAGCCGTGATCGGGGCCGGCGCGGCCGATGACCCGGTGCCAGGGCACGATCCCCTCCGCCTCCGCGGGCGAGATGCTGTGCAGTGCCCAGCCCACCGTGCGCGCCGCACGCGGTTCACCCAGCCAGGCCGCAACCTGGCCGTAGGTCACCACCCGTCCAGGAGGGATCAGACAAACCAGCGCCTTGACACGCTCAAAGACCAGCGCCATGATCGTCACCTGTTGCGGCCAGCCAGGCCTGGGCGTCCGCCCACTCGGCGGGCGTATTGACGTTCATAAATGACAGCCGCCGCGGGTCGTAGGCATCGACGTCGGCCGCGTCCAGGTAACGCACCGCCACGTCGGGCAAAAACGAAACCATGCGCCGGTCACCGATCTCCAGGTGCCGCCGGATGGCCGGCACACAAACCGAGGGCCGGTAGATCGCATGCAGCGGCTCGGCCAGGCCCGCCATGCGCGGTACGACGGCATCGACACCCGCCGCCAGCCCAATCATCGCCCGCAGCAGGCTAAGGTTGAGCAGCGGCATGTCACATGCCAGGGCCAACGCCAGCGAAGACCGCACCGCACGCAGCCCCGAATACAGCCCCACCAACGACCCGCGCGCCGGGTAAGTATCAGGAACCAGGTCTGCGCCAAACTCGGCCACCAGGAACTGGTACACCTCGGGCGTGTTGGTGACGACAATGATCTCCGCGCACAACGCACGCACCCGCGCCACAGTACGCGCAATCAACGGCTGCCCCGCAATCTCGAGCAGCGCCTTGTTCGTCCCCATGCGCTGACTCTCACCCCCCGCCAGGATCACCGCCGTCACGTCATCTGGTAGGTGCATGATCGATGTTAGCACAAATGTTCTTGTACGTCAACAATCCCAAATCCAAAATCGAAAGACAAAGCCCGCCCTGCAGGCGAACCCTGGTGGCGGGCTTGTAAGTCTCGTCAAATAACAGCAGTACAACGTCGCAGCAGCTGCGTAATCAGGCGCCTTTGGATTGCAGGTAGGTTACCGCTTCGCCAACGGTCGTGATCTTCTGGGCTTCTTCGTCGCTGATCTCGCCGCCGAACTCTTCCTCGAAGGCCATGATGAGCTCTACCAGGTCCAGCGAATCGGCTTCCAGGTCGTTGCGGAAGTTCGCATCCAAGGTTACCCGGCTCGGATCGACGCCTAACTGCTCGACAATGATCGTTTTGATGCGCTCGAAGGTGTCATCCACGTGAATACTTCCTCCTTGTCCATACGGATTTTGAAAGTGATGAGTTCTTGATTTTGGAAGGCCGGGGAACCCTGGTGGCTATTCTAGCAGGGATACAAATCACTGTCAACTCTCTGCGGCGACTCACCGGTCCTGCCGTTTACCGGTCACCGGCGAAGATGATTCGATCTTGACAACCCCCCAGGGCACTGGTAAGATGGTGACCTGGAGCCTATCCGAAAGCCCCCAGCGGTGCCGTGACAAACACGGCTTCCAGGCAGTTTTCGGATGGACTCCAACTCGTTCTACCACGTCTTTGAACACCGCTAGACAGTGAAAGTTACGAAGGGAATACCCACTTGACTCAACTCACCACTGCACTGCACCAGGAACGCAAAGCCGACCACATCCGCATCAACCTGGAAGAAGACGTGCAGTTTCCCAACCTGACAACCGGCCTGGAACAGGTTCGCCTGCGCCACGTGGCACTGCCAGAGCTCAACCTGACCGCCGTCGATCTGCGTACGACCTTTCTGGGAAAACCACTGGCGGCACCGTTGCTGATTTCGTCTATGACCGGCGGTACGGAGCGGGCGGCGACTATCAACCGGCGGCTGGCCGAAGCCGCCCAGGCCCGCGGGATTGCCATGGGCCTGGGTTCGCAGCGCACCGGTCTGGAGGTGCCGGCCACCGCCGCCACCTTCCGTGTGCGCGACGTAGCGCCCGACATCCTGCTGCTGGCCAACCTGGGTGCGGTTCAACTCAACTACAGCTACTCCGTCGATCACTGCCGTCGCGCGGTCGAGATGATCGAGGCCGATGCGCTGATTCTGCACCTCAACCCGCTGCAGGAGGCTCTGCAGGCCGACGGCAACTGGGATTGGGCGGGCCTGCTGGACAAAATCGCCGCTGTGACGCGTGCGCTGCCCGTGCCGGTGATTGCCAAAGAAGTGGGCTGGGGCATCTCGGGCGCGCTGGCGCGCCAGCTGCACGCTGCGGGCGTGGCAGCCATCGACGTGGCCGGCGCCGGTGGCACCTCCTGGAGCCAGGTCGAGCTCTACCGCGCACCGACCGACCGCCTGCGCCGCCTGGCACGCGCCTTTGCCGATTGGGGTATTCCCACCGCCGCCGCCATCGTCGACTGCCATCGGACCGTGCCCGGTATGCCGCTCATTGCCAGCGGCGGCATTCGCAGCGGCATCGACGTGGTGAAGTGCCTGGCCCTGGGCGCCGACCTCGGCGGCCTGGCCGGGCCATTCTTGCAGGCCGCCGACGTTTCGACCGCAGCCGTGGTCGAAACGATCGATACCCTCGTGGACGAGATGCGTATTGCGATGTTCTGTGCCAGCACGGCTGACGTCGCGGCTCTGCGTGCCCCCGGCGTCTTGCTGGCCACGCCCACCATTGTGCCGGTGCTTCCATGACCCTCGATCGGTTTGCCGCCACCTACCTGCCACGCGTCGAAACAGCCCTGCGCGACCTCCTGGCCACACCCCAGCTAGCAGCGGGCACACACTACCAGATGATGGCGTACCACCTGGGTTGGCTGGACGAACAGTTCCAGCCGGCACAGGCGAATATGGGCAAAGGCATTCGCCCGCTGTTGTGTTTGTTGAGCTGTGCGGCGGTCGGCGGCGACCCGCAACGGGCCGTGGCCGCGGCGGCCGCCGTCGAGATGCTGCACAACTTCTCGCTGGTGCACGACGACGTCGAAGATGCCAGCCCACTGCGCCGCCACCGGCCGACGGTGTGGCAGGTGTGGGGCGAGGCCCAGGCCATTAACGTGGGCGATGGTATGTTCGCCCTGGTCTTCCAGAGCGTGCTCCGCCTGGTGCCGGCTGTGCCGCCCGACGTGATCGTGCCGGTGCTGCAGCGGCTGGTTGCGGCCTGCCTGGCGCTCACCGAGGGCCAGCACCTCGACCTGGCATTCGAGACCCGGCTGGACGTGACGGTCGACGATTATCTGACCATGATTCGGGGCAAAACCGCTGCCCTGCTGGCGGCGTGTACCGCCACCGGCGCTCTACTGGGTGGCGCCGACCCCGACCAGGTCGAACACTACCACCGCTTTGGCGAGAACCTGGGCCTGGCATTCCAGGTGGAGGACGACATTCTTGGCATCTGGGGTGATGAGCAGCTCACCGGCAAATCAGCGGCCAGCGACATCCTGACGCGCAAGAAGTCCCTGCCCGTGTTGATGGGCCTCGCCGGCCCACAGGGTACGGCGCTGCGGGCCTATTACCGCGCATCCGAATTGACCCCACAGGACGTGCCGGCCGTGCTGCAGCTGCTGGAAGCGGCCGATGCCCGCGCCACTGCCGCCGCACTGGCCGCACGTTACAGCCGCCTGGCCGTGGAAGCCCTCGACGCCGCCCAACCCCACGAACCGGCCGCCGGCTACCTCCACGAATTGGCCCAGCGTTTGCTGCAGCGCAACGCATGAGTGGAGCAACGATGAATCTGCGCAAATGGTTTTACCGCAAATGACGCGAATCTTCGCGAATTGGTTTGTGGTTGTGGTTCGTGGGTAGAGAATGTTGTCGCGGCCGGTGGTTCGTGGGCAAAGGATTTTGTCGCACCTGTTGGCTCGCATAGATCGTTTCCTTCGCAACCACAAAACACTGCACCCGTCCACAGATCACCGCTACGAAACCTTGAAAGAATTCGCGCAGATTAGCGTCAATTAGCGGTTCCCCCTCAATCGCCGTCCAGAAAACGCCCGAAGACCTGATTGCCGACCAGAACGGCCGCGGGAGTCAAGCGCACCGCATCAGGGGTCACGTCCAGCAGGCCGCGAGCCTGTAAGTCGGCCACCTGGGCGGGGTAGGCGGTCAAGACATCCTGGCCAAAACGCGCCTGGAAACGCTGGCGGTCGACCCCTTCTTTGAGCAAACGCAGGCCCACCATCATCGTTTCACCCATGGCCAGGCGCGGGGTGGCGGTTTCTTCCCAGTCGATCGTGGTTTCGCCGGCGGTGATGCGGCGGATGTAGTCGGCCGGGCTGCGCAGGTTGGACCAGCGCCGCCCGCCCAGCCCGGAAAACGCGCCGGGGCCGAAGCCCAGGTAGTCCTCGTTACGCCAGTAGGTGAGATTGTGCTGGCACTGCCAGCGGTCACCGGGCGCGCTGCGGGTCCAGTTGGAGATCTCGTAGTGGTCGTAACCCGCTGCGGCCAGGCGCTGCTGGGCAGCTTCGAACTGGTCGGCGGCCAGGTCTTCATCGGGCATGGTGACGCGCCCGGCGGCTACCCAGTCGGCGAGTGGGGTGTGGTCTTCGACGATCAGGCTGTAGAGGGAGAGGTGTTCGGGTGCGAGGGCCAGGGCCTGCTCCAGGGTCTGCTGCCAGGTGGCCAGGGTCTGCCCGGGCAGGCCGAACATGAAGTCGAGATTGATGTTGGCAAAGCCGGCGGTGCGCGCTGCGCGCAGGGCGGTCACCGCGTCCGCGGCCGAGTGGATGCGGCCCAGGAAGGCGAGCTCGGCCGGCTGGAAGCTTTGCACGCCCAGGCTCAGACGGTTGACCCCCAAGGCGCGCAGGGCGGTGAAACGATCCTGGTCGACCGTGCCGGGGTTGGCTTCGCTGGTGATTTCAGCGCCATCGACAATGGTGAACGCACGGTCGCAGGCCGTGAGGATAGCCGCCAGCTGCGCCGCGCTGAGCACGGTCGGTGTACCGCCGCCCAGGAAGATCGTATGCACGCGCGCGTGCGCATGGTGGGTACCGGCGCGCTCGATCTCTTGCACGAGGGCTGCGGTCAACGGCTGATAGAGGTTCGCCAGCCCGGCGTAGGTGTTGAAATCACAGTAAGGGCACTTGCGTGCGCAGAACGGAATATGAATGTAGAGACTGAGGCTCATGACGACCGGTTCTCGAAGCGGAAGCCGTGGCCGCGTACGGTGATGACGTACTGGTACTCGGGGTCGAGCTCACTCAGGCGCTCGCGCAGGCGGCGCACCAGGGCGTCGATGGCTTGCTCTGACACCCCTGCCTCTTCATCTTCTGGCCAGACGTAGCGGGCCACGTCGTCGCGCCCAACGACACTGCCCCTGGCGTCGATGAGCAGTTCGAGCAGACGGTATTGGGCCAGCGACAGGGGTGGGGTTAGCACACGCTCACCAATGTGGACCTGACGTGTCTCCGGTTCCAGGCGCATGGCCGGCGCGGCCGTGGCTTCGTCGAAGAGGAGAGGGGCCGTGGCACCGGCATCGACGAAGGCCAGTTTGTAGCGCAGTGCAATCTGGATTTCGTCCCCATCTTCCAGCCGGGCAATGCCCGCGACGTCGCGTCCGTTGATGTGTGTGCCGTTTTTGCTGCCCAGGTCCTCGATGAAGTAGTGATCGTCGGCGCGAAATACCCGTGCGTGCTGCCGCGAGACCTGGCGGTCGTCAAGCACGATGTCGCACTCGGCGCTGCGCCCGATTAGCACATGTGGTAGATCCAAAGGGTAGCGCTGGCTGGTCTGATTGCCGCGCTGCAAGATGAGCATCGCATGTTCGCGCGTCGATGTCATGCTGCGTTCCTCTCATCGGACTTCCGGAGTCTCACCAACACCGGTATGACTGCGGATGTTTTGCCAACCGTTCGCGACCGTTTGACAGACCTTGCAAACTACGGGATAATGGGCAGCACGACATAACAACTGTCATGCTGCTGGATCGGGTAGGTCTCATTCATGAGCAAGGTACTGGCTACCGGTACAATTCTATACGACCGCTATAAAATTGTCGAACTGGTGGGCCAGGGCGGCATGGGCGCTGTCTATCGGGCAGAGGATACCCGGCTCAAAGGGCGTACCTGTGCGATCAAGGAGGTCATTCCCGATCAGGAGGACGAGGCCTTCGAGCAGACCTCGGCCCAGTTCTATCGCGAAGCCAGCACCCTGGCGCGCCTCGATCATCCCAATTTGCCCAAGGTATCCGATTATTTTACCGACGGCGGGCGCGAATACCTGGTCATGGACTTCGTACCTGGGCATGACCTGCGCGACCTGGTGAACGAAGCGCGACGCGCGGGCCGGTTCTTACCTGAAGCCCAGGTCCTGGACTGGATGGCCCAGCTGAGTGACGCCCTGACCTATCTGCACAACCAGGAGCCGCCGGTTCTGCACCGTGACATCAAACCGTCGAACATCAAATTGACACCCAGCGGTGCGATCAAACTCGTCGACTTTGGCCTGGTCAAGCTGCTGTTGGCCGATGATATGCGGACGGTGACCGTGGTCCAGGGGCGAGGCACCGTGCAGTACACGCCGCTGGAACAGTACGGCGGTGACACCGGCTACACCGACGTCCGCTCCGACATCTATGCCCTGGGTGCGACGCTCTACCACCTGCTGACCGGGCAGGCACCGGTCGATGCCAAACAGCGTTTTCTCAAACCGGGCAGCCTGGTGCCGCTGCGTTCCATCAATCCCGATGTCTCCGTGCGCACCGAGCGTATGGTCATGCAGTGTATGGCCATGCATCCCAGCGACCGCCCGGCCAGCATCATGGAAGTCCGTCACCTGCTGCTCGACCCGGCCCACCCTTCACCCGAATCACCGCCGGTGCCCGCGCATGCGTGGCAGCACGCCGTGCGTGACAACCGCTGGTTGGTGGGGGTTGCGATTGGACTGGCCACCCTGGCACTGCTGATTACGCTGCTGGCCCCACCACTGCCGGGGCCGTAGCCACATTCCTACCCTGCGGTACGCGCGTAGCGCTTCCACAGCATCACCGCCAGTGGCAGCAGGGCTGCCGTGAAGGTGATGGCCGCGGCGCCCCATGGTCGTGCAATCCACTGCAGGCGCGTAGCCCCTGGCAGCCAGCCCAGGCTGTAGAGCACGTACGCCGTCAGCCCACAGATCGCCACCCATGCCACGGTATGTACGGCCGCGCCTGGTTGGCGGCCCGCGTCCCCCTGCGCCAGGATGACCAGGCCAGAAGCCCCCGCCAACGCCACGATGGCCAGCACAAAGGCCAGGACGTCGACACGCGAGGGAGACGATGGTGTCTTCGGTGCTGCCGTTGGCGGTGGTGTGCCAGTCGGTGTCGGCACAGGCGTCTCGGTCGGTACGGGCGTCGGGCTCGGGCTGGGACTGGGTGTTGGCGTGGGCACCACCGTGGCGATCGTGATCGGCGAATCACCCTGGATCGTCACCAAAAGGGTCGTGGACTCCGTCGCGGGACCGCTGCTGGCGGTGATGCGCAGCTCACCCGTACGCTCCAGCTTGACGTTGGTGCGCGCCACGCCGTCGATGGTCGTCACTTCCTGGCGTGGCAGCTCGAGCGCTTCATTGGCATAGAAGAGGCGGAAGGTCACGGGCGTACCATCGGGCACCGGATTACCGTTGCGATCGGCAATGACCCCGGTCATCAGCTGGAGCGTATCACCGGCTTTCAGCGGGATTGGCTCGGCCGGTTGATCGCCCGCGGGTGCCGTGTTGGCCTGGACGATGGGAATGACCTGGGCCGGATCGGCTTCGAGACGTGTCTGCAGGTCGTAATTGACACCGGGCACACTCACCGGTGACACCCCGGTCGGTGTAAACTCGCGGAACAGGGCGCGCACCGCGGCTTCCAGGGCCGGCTCGGTCTTGGAATAGACGCCGTACAACGCGGTGAGTTTGCTGGTTTCGGTCGTGTCGAGGTAATACGGCTCCTTCAAGGCCAACACGATGATTTTTTTGTCGCGCAGGCTGTCCGAACGCTGGCGCAGGAAGGCCTTGACCACGTCCGAGGAGGGAACGTCACCCGGTGCCACGTCGAGCATCGCGAAGATCAGGTAATCGGCATCGCGAATCGCCACCTGGATGGGGGCCGATTCGACGCCGCTGGCCCGCCCGTCGAGCACCTTTTTGAGGTCATCGAAACTGTAACTGGTCACCCGCTGTGACTGTACCTGCCCGGTCGACTGTGGCCCGTACAGACGCAGGATGATATTCTGAATGGCATCGACCGGAATCGTGGGGAGTGCCGGGCACGACGCACAGTTCTGTACCGTGCGGCTGTCGGTGAAGACAACCAGGTTTTCATCGGCCAGGGGTGAAGAGGGCACACGATCGGCCAGCTCCTGCGGACCTGGGTAGAGCAGCGTGATGGCTTCTTTGGCGATATCGGTGACCTTGCGCAGGTTGGGTCCGGACGGTGTCGTAGTATCGGGTGGGTTGGACAGGACACGGTCGAGCGAAAACTGGTCGGTCATCTCGAACTTGGCTGTCAGGATACGGGTCAGCGCCGCATCGGCCCGGGCGCGGAAGTCTGGGTCATTGTCGTATTTCTCGCGGAAGAAGACGATGGTGTCCTTGATGTTGGCAATCTCCTGCTGATAATCGTCGGTCAGCGCAAAGTAGGTGACCATCAGCAGATCGTTACCGGCCGTGAATGCGTCAAGCGCCACCTGGCGGTGGGGGAATTTCTGCAGCTCGGCGTCGTAATAGCGGCGCACCGCCGGCACGCCCAGGGCATCACTGACGACCAGCCCGCCGCTGTCGCGCCACGGTTTGAATTCGGGCAGGCCGAGGATGGTTTGCAGCTGCGGGGCCAGGCTGATGGGGGGTGTCAGCTGGCGCGTATTGGCCTGGAAGCCGCGGTAGCGGATGTGCGACGACATCAAGGCTTCGGTCGGCGTGAACGTGCCCTGGGGATCGAGGCGGGTGGCGGCGGCAAACGGCGGCAGCTCGACCTGCTGCAAGGCAGCCAGCGGTTTCTGGACAGTGGCCACTTCGTCTTCTGGCCGTCGGTCGCTGGCGCCCTGGCCGGGGAAGTGACGGGCAACAGTCGCCACACGGCCGGCGCTGCCATCGTGCACGCCGCGAATGAAAGCCTGGCCCATGCGGCCTACCCAATACGAGTCACCACCGAAGGTGCGAACGCCCAGGTCACCTTCGCGCCCGACGCGTGGATTGTCGAGGACGTCGAGGGAGGGGCCGAGCAGCAGATTCACGCCCGATGCGGCCAGCTCGCTGCCCACGATGCGCCCGACGGCCTCGGCATTTTCCGGCTTCCAGGTGGCCCCGACGGCCATGGACGAGAGCAGGGGAGTGTATCCGTTACCCAACCAGGTATGGGGATAACCGTCACCTTCGTGGTCGATGGCCACAAAGAGTGGGATGCGTGCCCCCTGGCTGTCGGTACCTTCGACCGGATTGGGCGAGCCGGTGGTCGTGGTGAGCGGCGTCGTTGCCGTGAATGGCTCTGCCGGCAGAATCTGGCCAAACGCCAGGCCTTGCAGGCGGTTGGTCATGGCCGCAACTTGGGTGGGGGTTGGCGCCCCCTGCGGAAAGTTGTCGGGCGTCAACAGCACACTGCCCACGTTGTAGTTGCGAATCAGGTCGGCCATGTCGGAATCGGCTCCGACGTCGTCGCCGACGAAACGGACCAGAAACAGCTGGCCGATCTTCTGGGCGGTGGTCATCTGCTCGAGGAGCGCAGCCACCTGCTCATCGACCGTGGGTGCCTGCGCTGCCGTGACGGGCAACGGGAGAACCAGGGTCAAAATAGTGCAAACAGCAGCCAGTGTACGCAGCACGATGTGGTTTCGGTGCATGGTGAAAACCTGCCAACCTCGCGTCATTGGGTCCCGGGCACCAGGCCCGATCCGTGAACCCGGCAGTGACGGATGGGCATAGTATACTCGTGTGCAGGGATGTCGTCAATCGGGAGTAGGGAGTACGGAGTAGGGAGTATGGGGTCACCTACTCCCTACTCCCTACTTGTCATACGTCAAGACATCGTTTCGTGTGACAGGCACATTAACAACCACATGAACCTTCAATACATCGTTTCGGTAGCGAACTGTATGGTTCTGCGAACTGTGCCGAAAAGAGCGTGAAGCAGCGATCCGACACCTTCGGCAACAGGAATTGCGAGACGTTGTGGTATTGGGCGTGAAGAGCTCTGCGCAGTCGTCAAGGTAGACTGCGACGAAAAGACGGCAGGTCGGCCGATGGTTATCTCCGCACGCGACAAAACCGATTCGTTGAGCGGGAAAAGATAGGTAACCAAGCAGCGGCGGGTGGGTACGTCAGGTGCGGCGTCATAGATCGACAGGGTGGCGCCGTTAGTGCGTAGCTCGACAGTTACCCAGACGCCCTGCAAAGTATTAGGGTTCGGAACCGCCCAAGAGACGTTGAGTACAGAGACCGTGCCGTCGGGCCGGACTTGGCGGATGAAGTGTAAGCGTCCTTCATACAGCGACAAGCGACCGGGCGGCGGGGTGAAACCTGATGGCAGACGGTAGGGGGGTTCACCGTGGACCTCTTGTGGCGTGCGTCCATTGAGTGCCGAGTGGTGACTACTGTCGCAGTACAAGGCAAAGAAGCGATTCGATTCCTCTTTGACGGCTGCGATGTCTGAGAAGTAGGTATCATCCCAGACGTGACGATTGTACTCTTGGTGAAAACGCTCGACATAGCCATTGCTCTCCGGATGGTACACGGGAGAGAAGATCAACTCGGTGCCGACGTAGAGGGCTAGGCGTGCGACGTGACCGATCACATACGGGTGTGTGTGACCGCCATCAAAGCAACCGTCGTTATCAACCTGGTTGTATTCTGGAATGCCCAAGACCTGCCAGAGCAGTATGTGGAAATCACCGGCATCTGCTGAACGTCGCCCTTCATAGGCCATGCCGGCTGCACAACGTGACACAACATCGATACCATTGAAGCAGGGTATGCGTGTTCCACCAGTCAGGTAATGGGGCACGATGTCGACTTGGATCAGTTGCAGTGGTCTTGTCGGGCGCACATGAGGATAGATCACCTCGGGCTTCTCGACTTTACGTCGGGGTTTGGTCATGCCAGCGTCCCGCAATACCCGCTCGATGCTGGTAATACTGGGAAGCGGCTTGCACCCTTGCGCCTTGAGCCGTGTCCGCACTGCCCGGCTACCAATGTACTTCAGCCCCTTACCCGATACAGCTTCTGCTTCCAGTTCACTGCGTACCAAGATGATCTGGCGTTTTACCTCGTCAGGTAACCGCCTCGGCACCCGCCGTGGTGCTCGCGAACGTTCCACCACGCCAGCCCAGCCATCGCGCACATACCGTCGCCACCATTTCCGCACCCACTGCTCAGTGTGGTCCAGCTGCTGTGCAACTTCAGGCACACGCTCGCCAGCTCGCAGGAGGTGAATCGCACTCATGCGTTCTTCGGCTAAGGTTGTCATCTTCACTCATCCCCCTTTCCAGGTTGATGAGTATATCTAACCATAACGAAACGATGTTGTGAAGGTTCGGTTGTTAACGTGCGAAACGATGTACTGAAGGTTTGCTCAGTTAGTTATGAAACGATGTCTTGACGTATGACACCTACTCCCTA